>NZ_JAIWPS010000002.1:0-506975 GCF_021191595.1 Alterluteimonas muca | reverse complement strand
GGCGACATCGACCAGCCGCGCATCACCGGCCAGCTCTACAACGGCGATGTCGCACCACCGTTTGCAGCCGGCATCGATGGCGGGGCCAACCATCCGGGCACACTGAGCGGCCTGCATACGCGGGGTCACGACGGCGGCGGGACCCAGCAGTGGGTGATCGATGACACGCCCGGGCAACTGCGCACCCGCCTGCACACCACGCTGGCCGACAGCCGGCTGGAACTCGGCTACCTGATCGAGCACGGCGACCACCATCGCGGCAGTCTGCGCGGACAAGGTGTGGAACTTGCCACGGCGGGCTGGGGCAACGTGCACGCAGCGCAAGGCCTGCTGCTGTCGACGACTGCACGCCCGGATGGCGCATCCACGCAGATGGACATGGCAGAAGCGGTGGCGCAACTCAAGGGCGCCGAACGCACCGCCGAAGCGCTGCATGACACGCTCCGTCAGCAGGCCGTGCCAGGCCTCGATGCCAACGAACGACTCGTCGCGCTGCGCGAGGCAGTGGATCCCGATGTCGATGGCGCCTATCGAGGCAACGTGGCCGGGCAGCCCGCGATGAAGCCCGACGGCGGCGGTCGCCAACCCGGAGACGAGCCGGTCGAGCGGTTCGCCGGCGCAAGGCTCATCGCCGAGTCGCCGGAATCGATCGCCCTCGTGACCCCGAAGAGCGCCATCGCCTACGCCGGCGGCACGATGCACATCACCGTGCAGGACGACGCCCACATCGCCGCCGGCCACACCGCGTCATGGGTCAGCGGCCAGCACACCGCGCTGTACGCGCATGCCGGCCCCTTCCGCGCCATCGCCGCCAATGGCCCGGTCAGCCTGCAGGCGCATACCGGCGAACTCGAGCTGCTGGCCGACCAGTCCGTCACCCTCACCGCAACCGACGACCGCATTGATGTCCTCGCGCAGCAGAAGATCGTGCTGCAGGCCGGACAGTCACGCGTGGTGCTCGAAGGCGGCGACATCACGTTCGAATGCCCCGGCGAGTTCACGGTGAAGGCGAGCCAGCATCCGTTCCGCGGGGCTGAAACGAACCCTGCCATCCCTGATCACATGCCACACGAAATCGTCGTACCGCCTGAGATGTTGGCGATTCGGACCCAAACCCAGTACGGCGGTGAATCGCTCGGAGGCAAACCCTATCGGCTTGAGATTGGGGGAAAAACGATTGAAGGGATATTACCGTCCGATGGGACGGTCATGGTGGATGTCCCCAAGGGCGTGAAGAACGGCAAATTCATCGTGTACCCATTCGGCAAAGAACATGGCCCCTGGAGTTGGGATCTGGATCTGAAGCGGCAGCACCAGACCTCAAAGCACGTCGGCATCCAGTCCAGACTGAAGAATTTGGGCTTCTATACCGGCGCGCTAGACGGTGACTTTGGCCCTAGAAGCAAGGCTGCCTGGCGCCGATTCCAAGAAAGCAGGAGCCGTTCAACAGCATCGGGATTGCAAGGGACGTCATTGACCACGCTTGGCTCTGGTCACGACATCTGACGGGAGAATGGACTCAGTGCTGTACGGAAACCATGATCTGCAACGTGGCGACCATGACGGGAGCCCAACCAGTAACAGGCCACCACGTTGGGGAGGTCGCGACAATCCACCACCTTTAGCGCAGAACGTTCAGACACCCATGGGTGCAGGCGGCGCGACCGTCGCAGTTCCAGGACATGTCCAGCAACTCCAACGAGATCTGCGCGAGCTGGGCTTTGCCGTCATTTCGTCGCCGGACGGTGACTTCGGTCGCTATACTCAATGGGCCGTGCGCGAGTTCCAGATCTACTCACGTATGGAACGCGTCGCCGCACTCGACGTGGCTCGGCTGCACGAGCTGACTGGCGATCCTAATGCCGGAGAGGGCGCCTCCGAAGTCGCTGTACTGGGCACTGTCCCAGGAGAGACCCCACCTGTGTCATATTATGTCAGCACCTTGAGACAGGTCGAAAATGCGTCTCCCTATACCGGCCCGATCAGCGGTGTCGTCAATGCGGATACGCGTAATGCAATCCGCCACTGGCTCGATAACAGCTATCGGTGCCCAGTAGTCGTTGAGGCTTGGAACGTCAATCGTGGAGCGCGCACCACGACCTTCAGTAATGGCGTCAACATCTGGCGCCACAACGAAATGACGAGCGGCGCCCCCAGGATCTTCTACCGCGATTTCAGTAATTATTACACCTACCCCGACACCCGAGAAGCGGGCGATTATCACGTCCTCGGAACTTATTCCGCGTTTGGAAATTGGGGTGGCCCTGCAAGCCTGGTACCAGGGCACACATGGCGAGAGGAGGCAGAAATGCTTCCACAGCATCTAATTAACGATGCCACCACAACAACCGCCCTCGCACTGCTGCCTGATAACGCCACTGCCTCAACCTACCGTGTAGTGCGCGCAACAGCTGAACAGGAATGCATGGGCGCATTCGATTCAGTCAATGCCTACGATGACGCTATCGTCTCTCTAGGCCCTTGCCACTGGACACTTGGTGTACTCCCCGATGGCGGTTATGACAATGGAGAGCTTCCAGGGTTCCTTGCCTACGTGATGCATCGAAACTTGGAAGATTACCGACAAGCATACGGAAATTTCGGGCTATATCCTTCAGAGCCATGGGTCGGACAGAACTCGGGACCTCTTTGGCTTAGAGGTCAGTTAAAGTATGCGGGCTGGGCCCGTGTGCATGTAGAAGGCACCGAGCCCAACCGGGCCCATGATAATCTTGCACAGCTTCAGGAGTTTGATCGTTCTGCAGACGAGGCCGCTTACTTCAAAAACTGGCACTGGTTCTTTCGATGGGTCATGGCCGGACGGACGGTTGAAACCGTACGCACTTCTATGTGGGACATGGTCCGCATGCGAATCCGAGACATCCGCTCGTCTAACGTCAACATCAACTCGGGCGGCGTCACCATCAATACTACGATGGGCGAAATTTTTACTTCGGAACGCGCCAACGCCGTCATCTTAAGGTGGCATATCTTTCGCCCCGCACATGTCACCGGCGCTCGCATTCGTACCAGTATCGCCAATGCCATTTCCGGCTCACCACGTATCGAGTGGAATCTCGCCCCAGCACAGTGGACAGATGACCACGAAACAGCGTTGTTGACCCAACTTCTTGTCGATGCCAATCAAGTCAACACTACTCAAACCGCGCTTTCACAATGGCCGAATTATGCTGGTCGGAACGGCAGGGCCTACATTCTCGGCAACGAACTTGGCAACCTACGAACAGAGCGAAACTCGTTCAACCTCGACACGCTTGGGATCTGATGGCATGTCTCGTTCCTATATACCATTAATCGCCCTTTCACTGGTCGCTTGCACTCCCCCCCCTGCCCATACGACCACTCCGGAACCAGCCGTGGCGAACCATCCCTGTGCCACCGCGGCTGCAGAGACTCTGATGGAGATACAAACGCTAGAGAACGATGGTGTGAGCATCTGTCGCCACGATGGCGTCGGGGACTGCCTCTATTCCGCTGAAGCCGGACGGACATTCGAGGTTGGCAGACCAGATCTGAATTATGACGGCCATCCTGACTTTCTGATTCGTGATTTCACGGGTGCATATGGCAACCATGACGTCATCCATTTCCTTGGCTATGCAGCATGTCCCGCTGGTGGATATGTCAAAGTACTCGATTCGTTCATGACTTCAGTTGAGCCTACAGATGACACCTCCTCGGGATGGCGCGAGATCAGCGCTTCTCGTGATTGCTTTGATGATTCGAGACAGGACGTTGTGTCTCGCCGCTACCGATTGACATGGGATGAGAGAGCTCTCACCTACGGCCCTCCTGATAATGACGAAGACCTCGCTCAATACTGCAGCAGCAAGGAAATGGCGCCCCCTCCAAACTGACCTAATTTTTCAAGATAAAAGCGTGAGAGGAATTACATATTTGAATTTTGTTTCACGTCTAGTAATAGGTTGAGAAATTCAGCGTGGTCTGCCGAGCCCAGACCGCCTTTGACCCCACTCACAACTACCATAGCGCGGCCCGATGCCGGCTGGCCTCGAAGGCGACGACACACCCGCGATGTCGCCATTCCGGCCGAGGTGCCGGCGGCCCCCGCGGCCGCAGGATCGCCCGCGCGTGCACGGCCCCAGACCGCCCGCGTGGTCGGCTTGCCTGCCCGAGGCCCCGCCAGCCCCAACCGCGACCACCAGGTGCGCATCCAGTTGGCCTGGGTGAGAGCGCGCGCTTCGCGGGCACTGCCCGCGGCGGGCTCGAACGCCCGGCCAAGGATGGCCGGACCGGTGGATGCGCAAGCCGGCGCGCTGGTCCCGCCATGGATGGCCACGAGGATGCCCCTGAGCAATAGACGGCCTGGGTGCCGGTGGCCGAATGGCTGGCCGGCCCGAACTGGGGCAGCCACTTCCTGCCACGCATCGGCGCGGAAGTGCTGGTCGAGTTCCTGCATGGCGACATCGACCAGCCGCGCATCACCGGCCAGCTCTACAACGGCGATGTCGCACCACCGTTTGCAGCCGGCATCGATGGCGGGGCCAACCATCCGGGCACACTGAGCGGCCTGCATACGCGGGGTCACGACGGCGGCGGGACCCAGCAGTGGGTGATCGATGACACGCCCGGGCAACTGCGCACCCGCCTGCACACCACGGCCTGCGACGCCCCGTGCCGACGCAGGACTGGAAAAGCTATCGGCAGACACCCGACGATCCGAGGCCGTTCTCCTGGGGTGAAGTCACCTACGTGGTTGGTGACGGTGCCTCCGACGCCGACCCCAACCGCAACCCTCACATTCCCGAAGGCACCCGCGCACTGCCCATCAGGCGTTGAGGAAGGTCTGAGCAACTCGACCCAACTGGGCGACAATAGCGCACCACAACGAGGTTGACGATCGATGCAGCTGACGTTCGGTGATGCCGAGGGCCTGGGCAAGCGCAAGCGGACCCGCAAGGAGATCTTCCTGGCGGAGATGGAGCAGGTGGTGCCGTGGTCGGCGCTGCTGAAGCTGATCGAGCCGCACTATCCGAAGATGGGTCGTCCCGGCCGCCAGCCCTATCCGATCGCGACGATGTTGCGCATCCACTTCCTGCAGCAGTGGTACGCGCTCAGTGACCCGGCCATGGAAGAGGCGCTGTACGACACGGCGGTGATGCGCCGCTTCGCCCGCCTCAGCGGGCTGGACAACATCCCGGACGAGACCACGATCCTCAACTTCCGCCGGCTGCTGGAGACGCATGATCTGGCGCCGCAGCTCCTGGAGCGCGTGAACGCTCACCTGGCGCGCAAGGGCCAGAGCCTGAAGGCGGGCACGATCGTGGATGCCACGATCATCGCGGCACCGAGCTCGACCAAGAACAAGGACCGCGAGCGCGATCCGGAAATGCACCAGACGAAGAAGGGCAATCAGTGGCACTTCGGTATGAAGGCGCACATTGGCGTGGATGAAGAGTCGGGTCTGGTGCACCACGTGGAATGCACGGCAGCAAACGTGAGCGACGTAACGCAGGTGCACAAGCTGCTGCACGGCAAGGAGGGCACGGTGTGCGGGGACAGTGGCTACACCGGTGCGGACAAGCGCGAGGAGCTGCAGGGCGTTGAGGCTGCATTCTGGATCGCGGAGAAGCCGTCGAAGCTGCGTACGATCAAGAACAAGCGCGAGCGCAAGTACGCCGAACGCTGGGAGCGCTTCAAGGCGAGCGTGCGGGCGAAGGTCGAACACCCGTTCCGGGTGGTGAAGCGGCAGTTCGGCTACACCAAGGTGAGCTACCGCGGCTTGGCGAAGAACACGGCGCAGGTGCTGACGCTGTTCGCGCTGTCGAACCTGTGGATGACGCGGCGAGCTTTGCTGCAAGCGGCGGGGTAAATCCGCCTGCTGGACGGGGAAATCCGTCGAAAGGTGCCGGAAACGGCATGATTTCGACCGAATCAAGGCCGATCGAGCGTTCGAGGCGGAAATTCAGGTATCAGGGCGCTTTGATCAGACCTTCCTTGACGGCGATCACCGAACACGACGGTACCCGCTGGTGTTCCATGATGTCGGCGTAAGCTTCCCCGACCGGTAGACACCCGATGAGTAGAACTTTCTGGGGTTCTACCCCGAAATCACGGACGGTTGTAAAAGGGCTGAGAACTTCTGGTCTTGCCTGGCGACCCTTCGTCGCATCCTCGGGTTGTGGAACCGCTCGATGTATTCGAACACATCCGCCCTCGCGGCATCGAGCGTTGGGTAGGTCATGCGGTAGACCCGCTCGCGCTTGAGCAGGCCGAAGAAGCCTTCGCACGCGGCGTTGTCACCGCAGTGGCCCACCGCGCTCATCGAGCACACCAAGCCGTTGGCCGCCAGGTAACGCTGGTAGTCGCCGCTTCGGAACTGGCTGCCACGGTCGGAGTGCAGGATCAGCGGATGGCTGCCTTGGCGCTGCCAGACCGCCATCTGCACGGCCCTGATCACCATCTGACGATCCTGACGATGATGCATTGACCACCCCACCACCCGCTGGTCAAACAGGTCCAGCACGATGCACAGGTACAGCTTGCCTTGCCGGGTCTTGAGCTCGGTGATGTCGGTGACCCACCTGGTCTCCGGCTCCAACGCGGTGAAGTCCCGCTCCAGCAGGTTGCGCACACCCGGCGGCGTCAGCGCCGGCTTGCCGCGCTGGCCTCGCCGCTTCGGTCGCGGCCAACCTTGCAGGCCATCGGTCGCCATCAGACGCGCCACCCGGTTCAGGCTCGCCGTCTCGCCTTCCTCGGCAAGGTCTTCATGCATCCGGCCGGCGCCCAATGTGCCCCGGCTGTCCTCATGCAACTCACGGATCCGGCCGAGCAAGCGCTGGTTGTCGCGCTCCCGGGCACTGGGCAAGCGCTTACTCCAGTCGTAGTAACCGCTGGCCGAGACCCGCAGGCAACGACACATCAGTCGCACTGGAAACTCATCGCGGCAACGTTCGATCGCCTGATACCTCAGGACGATCCCTTGGCAAAGAACGTCGCCGCTTCTCGCAAAAAATCGCGTTCCTTCTTCACCCGGGCCAACTCGCGCTTGAGCCCGGCCAGCTCCTCGTCCCGGGGCGTCCCGGTGCCACCGAAGGCCACCTTGCCCTGGCTCTGCGCCTCCCGCTTCCAGCGGGTCAGCAGGGTGTCGCGAATCCCCAGCTCCCGGGCCACCTGGGCGCAGCTGACGCCCGGCTGGCTTGCCTGCTCAACAGCACCGCGCTTGAACTCCGCACTGAACTTCCTTCGCTTCGACATGAACACTCCTCATGGCCTTGATCGGCCTTCTCGTAAGTGTCCGTGAAAACGGGGGTGAACCCCTCCCATCCGCGAGGGCAACAACCATGCATGAGAATGCTCGCCTGACCCCGAAGGGCCGAGAGGTTCCTGTCCATCGCCTGCAAGCTAGCCAGCGGGTGGCCGAGGCCGTCTAAGCGAAGGGCGGGCCTGTTAGAGACCGCCGTGCGCAAGTGGTGGTGACGCCCGTCATTAGGACCGGCTGGAACCGGACGAAATTCAGCTTCGGGTGGGGCAGCAGAACGTGCGGCGAAGTCTGCTGTCGGGGGACGTCTCCGAGCAATGAGTGCGTCCGACCTCGCTTGAGATCACCTCTAACAAAATACGCCGCCCTCTGCAAAGACATGGCTGGCACAGGCGCTATCGCACCTCATCGTCAAGCACGAAAGCGAGTGGTCGGGGCCGATAGGCAGTGGGATGCATCAATGAGTTGATCCCGGAGAATCGGAAGAATGACTGGACGAAGGAAAAGGAGCGGATCGCATCATTGTTGGGGTGGGAAGATGCCAAAGGACAGAACGGCTGACGGGCGAGGAACCATTGATTGCTCACAACATGCGTCCTGACGCTCTGATGCAGCGACGTGTTCGCAGGCTTGGATGCTCGATGCTCCTGGCCGTGCTGGCCGCCTGTGGTGATAGCAACCCGCCGATGTCGATGGACTGGGCTCATTCCGACCGGGATACCACCATGCAGGTCGAGGACATCGACGTGGCGTCCCCCGCGCTGCCGGCGACGGCGAGCAGCGTCGACCGTGCGCTCCGCTACACCGATGCCGCTGGCGACAACACCCTGCTGCTCGGGCAGCACTCCACGACACGTAGCGACGACGACGGCGTCGTGGATCAGTTGACGTTGCACGCTGCCCACCACCTCGCGACCCCGGACGCGCCGCAGCCATTCCGTGAGGCGTGGCGGCACACCGAGGTTGTCGAGTGTGAGGGGCTGGATTTCGACGGACACTTCCTCGATGAGGTCTTGCGTGTCGAGGACCTCGACGGTGACGGCTTCGCCGAGACCCTTGTAGGGTTCAGCACGTTCTGCGGCGGTGGCATCGATCCACGGCAGATCAAACTGGTGCTGCACACGCGCGATCGCGACTTCGTCCTCGAAGGGGAATCCGTCGTCGAACCTCCCGGCGGCTCGCCATTTGGCGGCAGCCATGCCATGACCCCGCACGAAGACACGGTTCCGGCTCCGTTTCGCGAGGCGCTGCTCGCGGCGTGGAAACGCGTTCGCGCCGACTAGAGGCGGCAACCCTCCTTTACCGCGACCGTCGGACCACCACAGCGCGGGTCATCCCGCGCGGCGGCGTGGAAGTGCATCCGCCGGCCAGGGCCACCATCCCTCCCCCGTCATCGCATACCGATCGGCGGCGCGCTCGAAGCGGTTGCGCACGCTGACGCCGCCGCAGGCGAAGTAGATCGGTAGAAACAGCGGGCCGAGTGCCATGTACTGGTAGACGTGGGCGCGCTCGTGGTCGCCGATGCGGACGTGCGGATCCACGCAGAGGCCGGCGCGATGCGCGTAGGTGGTGCAGGCGACGTCGAGGTCATCACCGGTCTGCAGGATGACGTTGCCCAGCGTCATCGCCCCACCCGGGCCCCACGGGTACCGTGCGAACACCAGCGCGAGGTCGTGGTGGGACCACCCGGGACGCGCACCAGCCAGCATCCCCGCCGCACCGGCAATCAGGCCAAGCAGCGTGTTCGGCAGCGTCCAGATCGCTCCGGCAAGCAGCGCGAGCATGCGCAGAAGAGGCGGCAATCGGGTCACGACACGTGTGTCCGGTTGCAACAGCGCGGTACCGGGGGCGACCGGAACCGCATTGCCTCAGTCGCCCTCCGGCATGACCAGCCAGAGCACGAGATACACGATGATGCCGGGGAACGCCGCGGAAAGGACGGACAGCACGATGTAACCCAGCCGCACCGCGGTCGGGTTCCAGCCCATCCTGCGCGCGATGCCTCCCAGGACTCCCGCAAGCACACGGTCGTTGATCGAACGCGACAGCGTCGGCCTGTTGTTTGATGGGTTCATGACATCCGTCCTGTCCTAGCGCGAGCGGGCCGTGAGCCACTCATTGATCGCGGTCGGCACTTCCTTCTGCGCGCGACCGGAGACATAGATGCCGATATGGCCGCCGCGGAACGACAGCTCGGAATAATCATCGGTCCCGACCAGCCCGCGCATCGGCCGTGATGCCGAAGGCGGCACCAGGTGATCCTGCTCTGCGTAGATGTTGAGCACCGGCATCTCCACCAGCCCCAGGTGCACTTCCTGGTCACCGATGGTGACGCCACCGTTGACGAAGCCGTTGCCCTGGTAGAACTGCTTCACGAACTGGCGGAACGCTTCGCCGGCCTGGTCGGGCGAATCGAAGATCCACTTCTCCATGCGCAGGAAGTCCTCCACCGCCTTGCGGTCGTCGAGGATGTCCACCAGCCCGACATACTTCTGCACGAACAGCCGCCACGGCTTCAGCGTGAGGTAGCAGAGGTTCATCATGTCGGCGGGCACGTTGCCGAGCGTGTCCACGAACAGGTCGACATCCATCTCGCGCGTCCAGTTCGACAGCATGTTGTCGTCGGTATGGAAATCCACCGGGGTGACCATGGTGACGAGGTTGCGCACGCGGTCGGGATGCAGCGCGGCATAGCACAGCGAGAAGGTGCCACCCTGGCACACGCCCAGCAGGTTCACCGCATCGAGGCCATGGCTGTCGCGCAGATGGTCGATCGCGCCGCCGAGGAAGCGCTCGATGTAGTCCTCGAGCGTGAGGAACCGGTCGGACCGGTCCGGATAGCCCCAGTCGATGATGTAGACGTCCTGTCCCAGCGCCAGCAGGTTGCGCACCATCGAGCGGTCCGCCTGCAGGTCCACCATGTAGGGGCGATTGACCAGTGCGTAGCAGATCAGCAGCGGCACCCTCGATGTCGGCGCCTGTTCGCCGCGGAAGCGGTACAGCACGACCTTGCCATCGCGCCAGACCTCTTCGCGCGGGGTGACGCCGAAACCGGTGTCGCCCAGCTCGTGCAGGGTGCGCGCGCCGGAGGCGAGCTTCTGCTGGAAGGTCATCGCCTCCTGCATCAGGGTGTTCAGGCCGATGTCGAGTGGGCCGGTCATGTCAGCGCTTCCCCTTCTTCAGTGGCTTCGGTGCAGCGGGCATGGCATGCGTCGCGGAGAACAGCGTGCGTTGCCCCTCCCGCGCAGGGGCCACTGCGACCTCGCGTTTCGGGCGTCTGGTGGCAGCGGCCTTGCGGGCGGCCGGCTTGCTGCGTGCGCCTGTCGTCCTGGTGACCCGGGTTCCGGCAGGCCTGTTGCCCTTCGCCCCCGCGCCGCCCGCGGCGACCTTCGAACCGCGCGGCACGCCACCTCCGGCGGCAGGCCCTGCGGCGGCCTGCGCCTCGCCCCGCGTGGGGGCCGGCGTCGCTGCGCGGCTCGTCTTGCCCGCCTGCTTGCGGCCAGGGCGACGCGACGCAGGCGCGGGCTCGCCGGATCTGCCACGAGACGGGTTGCGCGCACCGGCGTTGCCGGTCTTGCCGGGGGTCGACGCACCTGCTTGCCCACCGTGTCCAACGGCCAGCGCCGCCACGGCATCCCGCAGCCGGCGGACCTGCCGCTCCAGCTCCACGACCTTGCGGTGCGCGCCGTCGAGCTCGGTGCGGGTCGGCATGTCGAACAGCGCGCACACCTGTTCCACCTCACGCTGTACGCCCTGGCGCACGCGCATCTGCGCGTCCACCAGCGCGGCATAGACGTGGCGGAATTCCTCGCCGAGCGCCACCGGTGCATAGGCCTCCTCGGCGGCGTCGATCCAGAGGTCGAACAGCGCGCGCGGGGAATCGATCTGCAGGCCCGGCGCCTCGCGGTCGGCCAGCTTGCGCTCGAAGATCGCGAGCCCGTCCTGCGTCACCCGCGCCATCAGGGCGTTGTACGCCTCCATTTTCTGCTGCAGTTCGATCTGCGCCTGTGCCAGCGCCTGCCAGCGCTCCTGGTGTTCCCGTGCGAAGCCGAACGTCGGGGTCTGCAGCCAGTCGCCGGCGCCGCCCTGCATCCGCTGCAGCCAGGGTGCCGCCTGGGCCAGCCATGCCTGCGGTCCCAGTGAGCCTGCCTGTTGCTGCGCGCTTGCGAGCATCTGGGCGAACGGATTGCCGCCGCTGTTGGCGAGCATCTTCTTCCAGGCGTCCACGACCTCGCCGGCGCTGCTGTCGCGCCCGGCGAACTGCGCGGCCAGCTGCTGCATCTGCGCGAACCATTGCCGTGCCAGTCCATCGAAACGTGATGCGGCGTGCTGTGCAGCGGAGGCCTGCGCCAGGTTCGCCCACCAGCTCGTCGGGTCGGCGCCCGCGACGGCGAAACCCGGAACCCCGGCACCCGCGCCGAAGCCCGGCATGCCAGCCGCACCGGGGCCGAATCCGGATTGACCGAAGCCGTGACCACCCTGCCCCGTCGCGGGCTGCAGGGCCTCGCTCCAGGCGCCCCAGAAGCGGCGTGCGAGGGTGTCGAATTCGGCCGCGGCCGCGGCGAAAGCCTGCTGGGATGCATCGTGGGACATGGGACCTCCGGGCGTCGCGTCGATCATAGCAACGCGGGTGCATCTCCCCGTTACCGCGACGCGGTCGCTCCGGACGCGCCAGCCCGGCGCCGGTCAGGGCTTGGGGATGCGCAGCGTCTTGCTGATCATCAGCGTGCCCGACAGCGCGAACATCAGCACCAGCGGATGCAGCTGCCACGGCCCGAGCTGCAGCTGGCCGAGCCAGATGGACTCACCGATGCGCCCCTGCGACGCGGCCACCGCCAGCACGATCACCAGCGCGAGGCTGGTGGGGATCGGCGTGCCCTCGAAGTAGCGCACCTTGCCCTCGTCACCGGCAAGCTGCTCGGCGGTGACGTTGTAGCGTGCCAGCCGGCTCACACCGCAGGCGACGAAATAGCTCAGCACCACCCAGTCCCAGCCGCCCTGCAATCCGCAGGCGTAGGCGAGCGCCGCGGGGGCCACGCCGAAGGAGATGACGTCGGCCAGCGAATCGAGCTCGCGGCCCAGCGTGGAGGCGACCTTGCGCCAGCGGGCCACCCGCCCGTCGAGCGCGTCGAATACGAACGCCAGCGGGATCAGCGCCATGCCGATCATGAGATCGCGCACCACGCCGTCCTGCAGGAAGCGCATCGCGGCGAAGATCGCGCCGGTGCCGCAGAAGGCGTTGGCGAGGGTGAACCAGTCGGCGAGATGGAACTCGCGCAGCATCGAGAAATGGCGGGATCGGGGCATCGTGGGTCACTCGTGGGATGCCCACAGCCTGCCAGAAACCCCTGTGAAGCGGACGGTGGCGTGGCGCACGCTAACGTCCGGGGATCGCCAGCGCTGCCGCATCCAGCGTGCCGCCCGGTCGGGTCTCGATGACCGCGTCGGCAGGCAGGCCGGCCTGCCCGTCGAGATGTGCCTGCACGCGGTCGAGTGCGGCGTAGACGTAGGGCAGCAAAGGCACGTAGCGGGCAGCGTAATCCGGCAACGCCAGGAACCCATCGAAATGCTGGGCGTTGCGGACTTCCCACAGGCGCACGTCGCGGCCGGCAGCACGCGCGGCGGCGGCATACGGGGCGCTGGTGAACGCGATCGGGATCAGGCCGTCGTCGCGACCATGCACAAGCACCACCGGCAGCCCCGCCCGCGGCGGTGCCGAGGCGAGCTGCTGCACGCCGGTGCGCACGCGTTGCGCATCCACGCCGTCGCCGGTCCACAGCGCGCGCAGGCAGGTGATTCCCGTGCCGGTGAGGTCCGGCGGTGCGAGCGCCGGATCCATGATGCCGACACCGGCTCCCGGCGGGATGCCGCTGGCGTCGCTCCACCAGGCGGCTCGTTCGGCCGCGGTGGCCGCACGCGGGCTGAAATCGGGATTCTGCGCTGCGAACGTATGGCCGCAGGGATGCGCGCCAACGCCGTAGCGACCGTAGGCGGAGGCATAGGTGACCGCCACCGCGCGGTAGAGATCGAAGTCCACCGAGAGTGCGGCCGCGCGGATCGCCTCGTCGGTCCAGCCGGACGCGTTGAGCGCGGCCAGTGCGGAGCGGGCCTGCGCTGCGGTGTCGTCGCCTTCGAGCACGCCCGCCTCACGCAACGCCGCACAGCGCGGCGCGCGCATCGCGGTGGCCAGGGCGGACAACGGCGACTGCGGCAGGTCCTCGAGCGCCGCCAGCGCACACGGCATCAGCATCGAGGCTTCGGTGGTGTAGTCGTACAACGGCCTCGCGCCGGGCGCGTCGATGTGGATGCTGGGCTCGCCGGCAACCACGGCGTCGAGCCAGTCACCATCCTCGGCAGCGCGCAGCACTGCGCCACCACCGTTGGAAATGCCGACCGCGATGAAACGGGTGTTGTCGAAGGTGAAGGGCGCCGCGCCCGGCAGGGCCTCGTTGAGCGCGGCCAGTGCGAACTCGCCGGCCTGGCGCACATGGCGCCCCCAGTCGGCTTCGGGGTTGTCGCCCGAATGGGCGTGCTTGAAGGCGATCCCGTTGGCCGGTGCGTCGTCACCCGGATCGAAGGCGAGCAGCTGGTCGCGCGCCGCGACGCGCCCGTCCATGCCGATACCCAGACGCGCGTCGAGGTCGAAGTAGTCGCTGCCCGCGGCCTTGTCGGTGTAGGCGACCGCGCATCCTCTGGGGAGGCCCCATGCGCCCGCCACCGCGATCGCGCCATAGATGCCGCGCGAGCCGGAAGACGCGGTCACCACCACGCAGGGCCGCCCGGCATCGAAGGCATCCGGGAGTTGCAGCATCACGCGGTGCGGATGGCGCGCCCCGGGCACCGTCGCCAGCGCATGGAACTCGCGCCCCGGGACCGCGGCCACGCTGCCGTACAGGCTGCCATAGCCCCCTTCCGGGCGAAGGTCGGCGATGCCTCGCCAGCTGCTCCACAGCGCGCGCCTGCGCAGTTCGGCGACGGTGGGCGCGGCGGCATCGGCGAACGCCGGTGCTGCCATGTTGCGCAGGCCGTCGAGACCGAGCCCGGCGCTCAGAAGATCGTCGCCGTTGCGATGGACGCTGCTGGACATCGGAGTGAACACGGCCGGATCCATTCGCGATGCCGATGGCGGGGTGGACGCGCAGGCGGCCAGGAGGAGCGCGCCGGCACAGGCCGCGGGATGCAGGAATCTGGGGTTCATGGCCGGACCTTAGCAGCGTGCCGCGAACACGGCATCGTACTTTGGTACCACCGGCGCCGGCGGGTGCGATGGCTACAATCGCGCCATGCCGACCCTGCTGATCGCCGACGACCACCCGCTGTTCCGCGCGGCGCTGCGTGGTGCGGCCGACGAGGCCGCAGATGACATCCAGACCTGCGAGGCGGGCACCCTCGACGACGTGATGGCGACGCTTGAAACGCGCGCCGACATCGACCTCGTGCTGCTGGACCTGCATATGCCCGGCAACCACGGTCTCGCCGGCCTGGCGGCATTGCGCGCGCAGTTTCCCGCCGTCGCGGTGGTGCTGGTGTCGGCCAACGAGGATCCGCAGATCGTGCGTCGTGCACTCGACCATGGCGCGGCGGGCTATATCCCCAAGAGCGCCGGCCTCGACGAGATGCGCGACGCGATCCGGGCCGTGCTCGACTGCCAGCAATGGCTGCCACCGGCATTGCGCGGTGCGGTCTCGCGCGCGGAGTCGGCCCCGGGCGATGCGGATCTCGCCGCGCGCCTGGCCAGCCTCACCCCGCAGCAGTTCCGCGTGCTGGCACTGGTGGCCGAGGGCCTGCTCAACAAGCAGATCGCCGATCGCCTCGACGTGCAGGAACGCACCGTCAAGGCGCATCTGTCGGCGATCTTCGAGAAGCTCGGCGCGCGCAACCGCACCCAGGCCGGGGTGATCCTGCGCGGGCTCGAGATCAGCGACCCCGCGGGCCGGGTCGAAAGCTGAAGGTCAGAACCGCGAGCACGACCACGACAGCATGCGGCCGTCGCGGTAGGGCATCACCATGTGGAAGGCGCGCGGGTCGTCGTCGAACACCAGCGGCACGAAGTGCCGGTCGCCTTCCCACATGGGCAGCTCCAGCACCCGCTCGATCTCCACCCACTCCAGCGTGCCTTCGACGTTGGACGCGTGCGGTGTGCCGCTGTAGCGGGTGACGAGGAACACGAAGCCGAACCAGTCCTCGCCGCCCTTGCCGAAGCCGGGCCAGCTGATCGTGCCGCGCAGCTGCATGGCGTCGCAGGTGATCCCGGCCTCCTCGAGGATCTCGCGGCGCATGCCGGCGGCGATGTCCTCGTCGGCCTCCAGCTTGCCGCCCAGGCCGTTGTACTTGCCGAGGTGCTGGTCGCTGGCGCGTGCGTTGCGGTGGATCAGCAGCACCTGGCGGCCGTCGGCGGACAACACGTAGCCCAGGGTGGCGAGGATCGGGGTATAGGGCATGCGGTGCGCTGGACAGGTGGCGTCGGGTGCCATGGTAGCCGCGGTGGTGGTGCCGGTACCGTGCTCAGTGCGCGCGCATCGCGCACAACCGGTCCAGCGTGGACTTCAGCGCCAGCGGCCGCACCGGCTTCTGCAACAGGCCGAGGCCGAGGTCGGCGACCTCGCGGCGCACCGCATCGGTGGCATCGGCGCTGAGGATCAGCGTCGCGTGCGCACCGTGCCGCTCGCCCAGCCGTTGCGCCACGGCGGTACCGGTCTCGCCGTCATCGAGGTGATAGTCGAACAGCCACAGGTCGGCCGGCCGCTCGTCGAGCGCGACGTCGGCCTCGCGGCCATTGACACGGCGGCCACGCTGCAGCCCCAGCCTTCCAGCAGCCGCGTGAGGGCTTCCAGTGCTGCGGGTTCGTTGTCGAGCAGCAGCACGTGGGCGCCTGCAAGGCCGACGTGCGTCCGGCCGGGCCGGTCGTGCGCCGGCGCCGCGACCTGCGGCAGGTCGAGTGCGAATACGGTTCCCGACCGCTCGCGGCTGCGCAGCGAGATGCGCGCATCCAGCAGGTGGGCGATGCGGTCGGCGATCGCAAGCCCCAGTCCCAGTCCCAGCCCCTGCCCCGCACTGCCCTCGCCACGGCGGAACTCCTCGAAAATAAGCGCCTGCTGCCGAAGCGGAATGCCCGGACCGGTGTCATGCACCTCCACCCGCAGCGCGCCGCCCGTGCGGCGCACGCCCAGCAGCACCCGGCCACGCGGTGTGTAGCGCACCGCATTGGCCAGGAAGTTCTGCAGCACGCGGCGCAGCAGCTGCGGGTCGCTGCGCGTCCATGCCCGGGTGGCCACGAAGTCGAACGCCAGCCCGCGCTCGGCGGCGAGCGCGCGGAACTCCGACGCCAGCGGTTCCAGCACATCCGACAGCGGGAAATCCCGCGGCTGCGGCACCAGCCCACCGGCTTCCAGCCGCGCCATGTCGAACAGGCCGGTGAGCAGGTCGGTGGTGGAATCCAGTGCACCGCGCAGCTGCCCCAGCAGGCGCGGCGCACTGCCCTGCGGGGCCGGACCGAGCTGCTGTTGCAGCGCGTCGGTGAACAGTTGTGCGGCGTGCAGGGGCTGCAGCAGGTCGTGGCCCACGGCTGCGAGGAAGCGGCTCTTGGCCTCGTTCGCACGCTCGGCCTCGCGGCGTGCCTGGTCGAGGCTGCGGGTGCGCTCGTCGACGCGCTGCTCGAGGGTTTCGTTGGAGGTCCGCAACGCATGCTCGGTGTTGCGGAACGCGGTGACGTCGGTGAACGTGGCGACGAAGCCGCCCCCCGGCATCGGGTTGCCGCGGATCTCGATGGTTTCGCCGCCGGGAAAGCGGCGTTCCGCCACATAGGGCGTGCCGGCCCGCATGTGCGCGAGGCGCTTGTCGACTTCGCCCGCCACCGCCACCGCGCCGATCAGGCCGCGGTCGAGGTTGTGGCGCACCAGCCGCGCCACCGGAACGCCCACCCGCAGCAGGTGCGACGGATAGCCGAAAAGCTGTGCATAGCGCGAGTTCCACGCCACCAGCTGCAGGTCGGCATCGACCACGCTGATGCCCTGGCTCATGTTCTCCAGTGCGGCTTCCAGCACGCGCTGGTTGAAGCGCAGGTCCTGCGAGGCCTCGCCGACGATGCTGGCGACGGTATCGAGGTCGGGACCGGATTCGCGACGCGCCGCGTCCAGCAGCAGGCGTGTCGACGCACTGCCCAGCACCGCCGACAGCTCGCGCTCCAGCCGTGCCTCGATCGCTGTCGGCACCGGCCCGCTGCGTGGCGCGCCGCGCAGCACGCGGTCGACCAGGCCCACCGGCAGGAAGCGACGGCCCGCATTGCGCAGCGCATCGAGATCGGCCCGCGCCAGCGGACGGTCGCGCTCGCGGCGATCGATCATGGCCACCACGGTGATCGCCGCGGTACCCACGAACAGCGATGCGCCGAACGCGCGGCCGAGCTGGCTCCAGCTCGTCAGGCCGAACAGTGCCTGTGGGCGGGCCCAAGCCGGCAGCTGTGCGGACCACCCGGACGGCAGCAGCGCGGGTGCAAGCATCACCCAGGCCCAGACCACGAACGCCGCCACGATGCCGGCGATCGCCGCACGCGGCGGGGTCTGCGGACGCCAGATCGCGAACGCCAGTGGCGGTGCCAGCGTCGCCAGCGCCGAGAACGACACCGCACCGATATCGGCCAGCATGCTGGCGTCGCCCACCACCCGGCCGTACGACCATGCGGCCAGCATGATCACCACGATGCCGGCGCGGCGCAGCATCAGCAGGTCGCCGCGATGGTCATTGCGGTCGCGTCGCGCCCATGCGCCACGCAGCAGGCCCGGCGCGAACCAGTGGTTGCCGATCATCAGGCTGAGGGTGAGCGTGCTGATCACCACCATGCCGGTGGCGGCACTCAGGCCGCCCAGGAAGGCCACCAGCGCCACCGACTCGCTGCCCTGCGACAGCGGCACCGCAAGCGCATACATGTCCGACGGCACGTGCGCCCCCAGCAGCCCCAGGCCCACGTAGGCCAGCAGCAGGCCGGGCGCGCCGATCAGCAGCAGGTACAGCGGAAACTGCCAGCGCGCGGCACCGATCTCGCGCTCGTCACGACACTCGACGACGGCGACGTGGAACTGGTGCGGCAGCACGAACATCGCCAGCGCACCGAGCAACACCAGCGGCATGAAGCCATCGAGGTCCTGTGCGGGAAGTGGTGGCAGCGCAGGCATGTCGCGCGCGATGCCCCACACGAACAGGCCCAGCACCAGCATCGCCACCAGCTTGAGCACCGACTCGAACGCCACCGCGAGCACCAGTCCGCGGTTGTGCTCGGCCGCGCTGGTCCGCCGGGTGCCGAACAGCATCGCGAACACCGCCATCGCCAGCGCGACGTACAGGCCGACATCGCGCCACGGCGGAATCTCCGTCAGGTCCGCGAAGCCGGTGGCCGTCAACACCGAGTAGCTCATCGCCACCGCCCTGAGCTGCAGCGCGATGTAGGGCAGCAGGCCCAGCACGGCGACGAGGGTGACCGTGGCGGCCAGCCAGGGGTCCTTGCCCAGCCGCGTGGCGATGAGGTCGGCAAGCGACGTGGCATTGGTCTCGCGTGCCAGCCGCACCAGCCGCGCCATGAAACGCCAGGCGATCAGGTAGAACAGGATGGCGCCGACGAAGGTGGGCGGCAGCGGCCAGCCGTAGCGCGCCGCCTGGGTCACCGTGCCGTAGAAGGTCCACGAGGTGCAATGCACCGCCAGCGACAGCGCGTAGACATGGCGCCAGTGGCGCGCCAGCAGCTGCGGGCGGCGTTCACCGTAGATGCCGGCCAGGAACATCATGCCCAGCCACAGCATCGCCGCCGCCAGTACCGCCCCCACGCTCAACACCGGGGCGTGACCATGGACGAGTGCGCGAAGGAGGTGCGGTCAGGCATGGCGCGCGAGCATAGCGCAGCGCTGCACGACTGCTCACACGACACAGGCCCCGGACATGCCGGGGCCTGTGCGTTGCACGGTGCGATGCGCGTGGTCAGAAGTTGCGGCGGACGGTCAGGTACCAGTTGCGCGGCGGTGCGTAGTACGCGGTCTGGATGTTGGCCACCGAGGAGAACTCCTGCCCCTCGATCTTATACAGCTCGTCGGTGAGGTTGCGCACGCCGGCGCGCACCTGCCACGCGTACTGCGGCGAATCCCACGACGTGAACACACCGGCCGTGGTGTAGGCCTCCTGCATCAGCCCCGGACGGTTGTCCACCGACAGCCAGGTATCGCCACGGTAGGCCACGTCGCCGCCCACGGTGAGGGTACCGTTGCCGCCGAGGTCGAACGCGTGCTGCAGGGCGATGCGCGCGGTCCAGTCCGGCGAGAACGGCACGTGCTCGTGCAGCGACGGGTCGTAGGCCGGGTTGGCCGGATCGGTGGTGCGCAGGTCCTCGAAGGACCTGTAGCTTGCGTCCATCCAGCTGACCTGCCCGCTGAGCTGGGTGGCGTCACCCAGGCGCGCCACGCCCTCGAACTCGAACCCGTTGATCTCCATTTCCGCGGCGTTGAGCACCGGGAACGAGAAGGTCGGCGTCGGGGAATCAGGGTTGAGTACCTCGGAGACACGCGCCTGGAAGTCCTTGTAGCTGCTGTGGAAGGCAGCCACGTTGGCGGTCAGGCGGCCATCATCCGAGCGCATCTTGACGCCAGCTTCGTAGGTCCACACGAACTCGGGGTCGAACACCGCCCGCGTCGTCTCCAGGGCCGCGTTGGCACGGCCGTTGAATCCGCCCGACTTGAAGCCGCGGTTGGCCGAGACATACCCCATCACGTTGTCGCTGAAAGCCTTCTGCAGGCTCAGCGACGGCGTCCACGCATCCCAGCTCCGGTTGCCGTCGAATGCCACCGTCTCGTTGAGCGCGGCCAGGATCGGACCCCAGTAGGTGCTGGTGGTGCGCCAGTAGTCCTTCTCGTCGCGCGAATAGCGCAGGCCGGCGGCCAGCGTCCAGGTCGGCGCGAACTCCCAGTTGACGTGGGCGAAGGCGGCGACGCTGGTGGTCTCGAGGTCGTCGTCGATCGTGCGCAGGAAGTCGATCGGCGTGCCGGCGAAGCCGAAGAAGTCGTCCGCATAGGCTTCCTGGTACGAGGGCAGCGTCTCGTTCATGTAGTACGCGCCAAAGATCGCCTGCAGGTTGCCGCCGTTGTCGTACTGCAGCTGCAGTTCCTGGCTCACCTGCTCCTGGTCCACTTCGACCAGCACGTCGCCCAGCACCCACTCGGATGCATCGATGTCGATGAAGGAGCTGGTATCGAGCTTGCGCCAGGCGCTGATGCTCCTGAGCGACCACTGCTCGCCGAGCTCCCACTGCAGGTTGGCGCTGACACCCTTGTGCGTCATCTCCTGGCCCTGGCTGGGGCGGAACGAGGTACGCGTGCGGAAGTCGTAGTCGTCGGTGGACGGCTGCAGCAGCACCACCTGGCCGAGCGCGAGGTCGGTGCGCAGCAGCGGCGCGGTGGGCTGGCCGAGGGTGAGCGCGTTGTCCTGGCGGGTGTAGTCGGCCGACAGCGTGGCGCTGAAGGTATCGCTGGGGCGCAGCGCGAGCTTGCCGCGCAGCGAGATCGTGTCCTCACCGTTGTAGTCCTCGCCGGTGGCGGGATCCTCGACGTAGCCATCGTTGGTCAGCCACGCACCGGCCAGGCTGAAGGCCGCGGTATCGCTCAGCTGCTCGCCGAGGTAGGCGCGGCCGTCCATGCGGCCGAAGCTGCCGGTCCCGAACTCCACCGCCGCGCCGGTATCGTCGAGCGGGTTCCTGGTGGTGACCTTGATCGCGCCACCGGTGGAATTCTTGCCGTACAGCGTGCCCTGCGGGCCACGCAGCACTTCCACCTGCTGCACGTCGAACAGCGAGAACAGCGCACCGTTGATGCGCGAGTAGTAGACGTCGTCGACGTACATGCCGACGCCGGGGTCGAAGGTCTGCAGCGAGTCGGGCTGGCCGATGCCGCGGATGAACACGTTGACGGTGTTCGACGAGCCCCGCCCCTGCACGATGTTGAGGTTGGGCACCGCGCCCTGCAGGCCATCGATGTTGTTGGCCTGCAGGTCGCGCAGCTGCTCCTCGCCGAACGCACTCACCGCCACCGGCACGTCCTGGATCGACTCCGCGCGGCGGCGCGCGGTCACCACGATCCCGTCGAGGGTGGTCGCGTCCGCCGCACGGGCGGGCGCAGTGCCGGCGGCCTGCGCCGGGTCCTGTGCCTGAGCGGCGAACGTCGACAGGCCGAAGGCGATCGCCAGGCCGAGCCGGCTGCCCGACAGATTCCTGTATTTCATGTGTCCCCTCCCACGGGTTGTCTCTTCGTGGCGCGCGCCGCTGCGCGCACCCTGGCCGCTTGGACCATGCTGGCAAGCCTAGGCAGCCCCCCGATGGCCGGCACTTGTACCTTCGGACAATGGGGCCGCTGCACCGGGCTGACGACACTGGCGATCGTCGTCAATCCGGATCGATCCATGTCCCTGCTGATCGTGCTCGCCGCACTGGGCTTCCTGATGCTGGTCGCCTATCGCGGCCACAGCGTCATCCTGTTCGCGCCGGTGGCGGCGATGGGCGCGGTGCTGCTGACCGACCCGGACCTCGTCGCGCCGATGTTCACCGGGCTCTTCATGGACCGGATGGTCGGCTTCCTGAAACTGTATTTCCCGGTATTCCTGCTGGGCGCCGTGTTCGGCAAGCTGATCGAGCTTTCCGGATTCTCCAAGTCGATCGTGGCGGCCACCATCCGCCTGTTCGGGCCACAGCGGGCGATGCTGTCGATCGTGACCGTGTGCGCGCTGCTGACGTACGGCGGGGTGTCGCTGTTCGTGGTGGTGTTCGCGGTGTATCCGTTCGCGGCCGAGCTGTTCCGCCAGGCCGCGATCCCCAAGCGCCTGATCCCCGGCACCATCGCGCTGGGCGCCTTCACCTTCACCATGATGGCGCTGCCCGGCACGCCGCAGATCCAGAACATCATTCCGACCGCGTTCTTCGGCACCGACTCCTGGGCGGCGCCGGCACTGGGCACGATCGGTTCGATCCTGATCTTCGCCGGCGGCATGGCCTATCTGGAGTGGCGCCGCCGCAAGGCCGCCGTCGCGGGCGAAGGCTACGGCGAGAACCTGCTCAACGAGCCCGAGCCCTTCGTGGGCGAGCGGCTGGCGCATCCGCTGGTGGCGCTGCTGCCGCTGCTGCTGGTCGGCGTGTCCAACAAGCTGTTCACCGACCTGATCCCGCGGGTGTATGGCGCGACCCACAGCTTCAACCCCTCGTCGATGGGCAGCGCCGAACCGGTGGTGCAGGAAGTGTCGCGGGTCGCGGCGATCTGGGCGGTCCAGGGCGCACTGCTGGTGGGCATCCTGGCGGTGCTGCTGCTGGCCTGGAAGCCGGTGAGCGCGAAGTTCGTGGAAGGCAGCAAGGCCGCGATCGGCGGCGCGTTGCTGGCGTCGATGAATACCGCCTCCGAGTACGGCTTCGGCGCGGTGATCGCCGCCCTGCCCGGCTTCCTGCTGGTGGCCAACAGCCTCAACGCCATCTCCGATCCGCTGGTGCACGAGGCGGTGACGGTGACCGCGCTGGCCGGCATCACCGGCTCGGCCTCCGGCGGCATGAGCATCGCCCTGGCGGCGATGTCGGAGACCTTTATCGCAAACGCCCAGGCGGCCGGCATCCCGATGGACGTGCTGCACCGCGTCGCGGCGATGGCTTCCGGCGGCCTGGACACCCTGCCCCACAACGGCGCGGTGATCACCCTGCTGGCGGTGACCGGGCTGACCCACCGCCAGTCCTATGGCGACATCTTCGCGATCACCCTGATCAGCACCTCGGCGGTGTTCGTGGTGATCGCGCTGTTCTACCTCGCCGGAATCGTCTGACCCGCTCCATGTCCCGGCCCTGCGGGCTTCGGCGCCACGTCGGGGCCATCTTCCCGGGTGCACAAAAAGAAAGAGCGGGCCGAAGCCCGCTCTTTCGTCATGCCCGCCGCGCGTCGGTGACGCGCGATGGCGATGGCTCGCTTACTCGGCGGCCGGCGTACCTTCGCCTTCCTCGACGGCCTTGATCGACAGGCGGATGCGGCCCTGCTTGTCGACTTCCAGCACCTTGACCTTGACGATGTCGCCTTCCTTGAGCTTGTCGCCGACCTTCTCCACGCGCTCGCTGGAGATCTGCGAGACGTGCACCAGGCCGTCCTTGCCGGGCGAGATGGTCACGAACGCACCGAAGTCCATGATCTTGACCACCTTGCCCTCGTAGATCCGGCCCGGCTCGACGTCCGAGGTGATCTGCTCGATGCGGTCCTTGGCGGCCTTGCCGGCGGCGGCGTCGACCGAGGCGATGGTGATGGTGCCATCGTCCTGGATGTCGATCTGGGTGCCGGTTTCCTTGGTGATCGCCTGGATGACCGAACCGCCCTTGCCGATCACTTCGCGGATCTTGTCGGGGTGGATCTTGATCGTGATCAGGCGCGGCGCGAACTCGGAGAGCTCCGAGCGCGGCGTGCTGAGCGCGGCCTCCATCTCCTTGAGGATGTGCAGGCGGCCCTGCTTCGCCTGCGCCAGCGCGACCTTCATGATCTCCTCGGTGATGCCCTGGATCTTGATGTCCATCTGCAGGGCGGTGATGCCCTCGCTGGTACCGGCCACCTTGAAGTCCATGTCGCCGAGGTGATCCTCGTCACCGAGGATGTCGGACAGCACGACGAACTCGTCGCCTTCCTTCACCAGGCCCATCGCGATGCCCGCGACCGGTGCCTTGATCGGCACGCCGGCGTCCATCAGCGCCAGCGACGAGCCGCAGACCGATGCCATCGACGACGAACCGTTCGACTCGGTGATCTCCGAGACCACGCGGATCGTGTACGGGAACTCCTCGATCGTCGGCATCACTGCCAGCACGCCGCGCTTGGCGAGGCGGCCATGGCCGATCTCGCGACGCTTCGGGCCCATCATGCGGCCGGCTTCACCCACCGAGTAGGGGGGGAAGTTGTAGTGGAACAGGAAGTGTTCCTTGTACTCGCCGGCCACGGCGTCGATGACCTGGCCATCGCGCGCGGTACCGAGGGTCACGGCAACGATCGCCTGGGTCTCGCCACGGGTGAACAGCGACGAGCCGTGCACGCGCGGCAGGATGCCGACCTTCGAGCTGATCGGGCGCACGGTGTCGAGCGCACGGCCATCGATGCGGACCTTGGTCCGGATGACCGAGTCGCGCATGGTCTGGTATTCCTGCTCGCTGAACTCCTTCGACAGCTCGCTCGACGTCCAGGCATTGGCCTCGGCGTTGGGCGCCAGCGCCTCGAGGATCGCCTTGCGCACGCTGGAGATCGCGTCGCGGCGCTGCAGCTTGTCGCGCACCTGGAACGCGGCCGAGAGCTGCTCGCCCACGGCATTGCGGATGGCCGAGACCACGCCTTCGTTGGCGGCCGGTGCGGTCCACTCCCACTTCGGCTTGCCGGCTTCGGCGACCAGCTCGTTGATCGCCGAGATCGCGACCTGCATCTGCTGGTGGCCGAACATCACCGCGCCCAGCATGACGTCTTCCGACAGCACGTTGGCCTCGGACTCCACCATCAGCACCGCATTGGCGGTACCGGCGACGACGAGCTCGAGATCGGAGTCCTTGAGCTCCGACACGGTCGGGTTGAGCAGGTACTGGCCATCCCTGTAGCCGACCTTGGCGGCACCGATCGGGCCGTCGAACGGCGCGCCCGACAGCGACAGCGCGGCCGAGGCGCCGATCAGCGCGAGGATGTCGCCATCGATTTCCGGGTTCAGCGACATCACCGTGGCGATGATCTGGACCTCGTTGCGGAAGCCATCCGGGAACAACGGGCGGATCGGGCGGTCGATCAGGCGCGAGATCAGCGTTTCCTTCTCGGTCTGACGGCCCTCACGCTTGAAGAAGCCACCGGGGATACGGCCGCCGGCGTAGAACTTTTCCTGGTAATCGACCGTCAGCGGGAAGAAGTCCTGCCCTTCGCGGGCGGTCTTGTTGGCAACGGCGCTGACCAGCAGCACGGTGCCTTCGCACGAGACCATGACCGCACCACCCGCCTGGCGGGCGATCTCACCGGTTTCGAGCGTGACCTGGCGGCTGCCGTACTGGAAGTTCTTGGTAACTTTTGCCACGTTGTTGTGTCCTTGGATGACTCTTTCTTCGATGAACCGCCCGGGGCCCTTGCCCCGGCCGGGCGACCGCGTTGGGGCGGCCTTTTTACGAACCTCAAAACAAACGCGGCGCATCGCTGCGCCGCGTGTGGTGCGATTTACCGACGCAGACCGAGTTTCTCGATCAGTGCCTTGTAGCGGTCCGCGTCCTTGCGGTGCAGGTAGTCCAGCAGGCTACGGCGCTGGTTGACCATCTGCAGCAGGCCGCGGCGGCTGTGGTGATCCTTCTTGTGCGTCTTGAAGTGCTCGGTGAGGTGCACGATGCGCGCGGTCAGCAGCGCGACCTGCACTTCCGGCGAACCGGTGTCGCCTTCGGCCCGCTTGTGTTCGTTGATGATGCTGGTGGTATCGATGGACATGGAAACCTCGTGTCGCAAAGCCCGCAGAAGACGCGACGTGGGGGACTGCGACACGGCCCGGACTGCGGCGTGGAACAGACCACGATCGACGCACCGCCAGGGCCCGCCATGGATGGAAGAATGCGAAATGCAAGCGCTTGAAAAAGCGCGGGAATTCTACCGCGATCAGCACCCTGCCACAACCGCGCTCAGCAGGTGACCACGCGGCCCGGCTGGCTGACCGCCCAGCTGAACAGCCGCTGCGGGCGCAACCGGCCATCGCCATCGACTTCGCCCAGCCCGAGGGCCCGCCCGTTCATGTCGAACACGCCGACCTCGCCCCGCGGTTGGAAGCCGCCGCTGACGGCCTGCCCATAGGACAGCGCCTGCACCTGGCGGGCATCGAGGCGGACTTCCGGCCAGGCGGCCATCCCCGCCTCGATCGGAAGCAGGCAGGCCTCCAGCGCCGGTCGGCCGCGTTCCGCCAGCGCCTGCAGTGCCTCCAGCGTCCACAACCGTGGGTCGCGGAACGGGTCCACCCAGATGCGGCGCAGCTCCGCCACGTGCGCGCCGCATCCCAGCGCTTCGCCGAGGTCGCGGACCAGACTGCGCACATAGGTGCCCGAACCGCACTCGACATGCAGCCGCAGCTGCGGCGGCACGCCCTGCAGGTCGTCGACCAGGTCGGCGGCGGACTGCAGCGCGAACCCGTGCACGTCCACCTCGCGCGGCTCGACCTCGACGTGTTCACCGCGTCGTGCCTTGGCATACAGCGGCTCGCCGCCACGCTTGAGCGCGGAGTAGATCGGCGGGCGCTGGAGGATGCGCCCGGTCAACGCCTGCAAGGCGGCGTCGATTTCGGCCACGCGCAGTGGCGGCACCGGGCGCTCGCGCAGGGGCTGGCCATCGGCGTCGTCGGTATCGGTGACCGTGCCCAGGCGGGCGACGGTGTCATAGGCCTTGCGTGCGCCGAGCAGGCCACCTGCGATCTTGGTCGCCTCGCCCAGGCACACCGGCAACAGGCCGGTCGCGAGCGGATCCAGGCTGCCGGTGTGGCCGCCCTTCTCCGCCTCGAACAGCTTGCGCACCTGCTGCAGGGCCTGGTTGGAGCTCAGGCCACGCGGCTTGTCGAGCAGGAGGATGCCGTCGACCTTGCGGACACGTCTGCGCGGTTTGGACATGGGTTCACGTCAGCGCACGTCGCGGCAAGCAGCGCATGCCGCGCGGTGCGTCAGGCGCCGCGCGCCCCGTCCGCCCCGTCGTCGCCCTCGTCGGCGTCGGCCGGCGCGTCGGGAAGATCGCGCAGCAGGGTGTCGATGCGCTCGCCGCGATCGACCGAATCGTCGTAGTGGAAATGCAGCTCCGGCACGTGGCGCAGCTTGATCAGGCGTGCAAGGCGGAAGCGGATCTCCCCGGCCAGCGCCTTGAGACCGGCCATGGCCTCCTGCGAGCGCTCGGCCTGCAACGCGGTCACGAACACCTTGGCGTGTGCGAGGTCGCGGGTGACCTCGACGTCGGACACGCTGACCGACGGCAGCCCGTACTCGGACACGGCCTGGCGGACCAGGGTGCCGAGTTCGCGGCGCAGCTGCGCGGACACGCGATCGGTGCGATGAAAGGATTTGGTGGGCATGGTGGAACTCCTGGTCGGCAGCGCGCCGACCGGCCCGGAGAGCGCGGGACCGGTGCGGACGGCGTTGCCGTCGCACTTCCCCGCTCCCTCCGGATGCCGGCCGCCGGCCGCCGCATCCGTTACAGCGTGCGCTGGACCTCGATGCGCTCGAAGCACTCGATCTGGTCGCCGGCCTTGACGTCGTTGTACGCCTTCACGCCGATGCCGCACTCGGTATGCACACGGACCTCGTCCACGTTCTCCTTGAAGCGGCGCAGCGATTCCAGCTCGCCCTCGAAGACCACCGTGTTGTCGCGCAGCACGCGGATCGGCTTGGAACGCTTGACCACGCCCTCGACCACCATGCAGCCGGCCACGGCACCGAACTTGGAACTGCGGAACACGTCGCGGACCTCGGCGATACCGATGATCTCCTCGCGGATCTCCATGCCCAGGATGCCCGAGGCCACCTGCTTCACCTGGTCGATCACGTCATAGATGATCGAGAAGTAGCGCAGGTCGAGGCCGTTGGTCTCCACGACCCGGCGGGCCGAGGCATCGGCACGCACGTTGAAGCCGATGATCGTCGCCTTGGCGGTCGCCGCGGCGTTCGCATCGGACTCGGTGATGCCACCCACGCCGGACACGATGATGTTGATGCGGATCTGGTCGTTCGACAGCGCGGTGAGCGCCTGCTTGAGCGCCTCCACCGAACCCTGCACGTCGGCCTTGACCACCAGGTTGAGCGACAGCTGCTGCTCGGCCTGGCCCATCTGCGCCATGATGTCTTCCATGCGGTTGCCCGCGGCCTGCACCAGCCGCGTCTCGCGGCGCTTGGCCTCGCGCTGCTGGGCGACGTCCTTGGCGAGACGCTCGTCGTCGACGACCACGAAGTCGTCGCCGGCATCGGGCACACCCGACAGGCCGAGCACCTGCACCGGGATCGACGGACCGGCGCCGTCCACGGCCTGGCCGTTCTCGTCGAACAGTGCGCGCACGCGGCCGTACTGCACGCCGCACACCAGGTAGTCGCCGCGGTTGAGGCGGCCCTGCTGCACCAGCACCGTGGCGACCGGGCCACGGCCCTTGTCGAGCGAGGATTCGATGACCGTGCCGGTGGCACGCCCGTCCTGCACCGCACGCAGTTCCAGCACTTCGGCCTGCAGCGAGATCGCGTCGAGCAGGTCGTCGACGCCCATTCCGGTCTTCGCCGAAAGCTCGACCATCTGGGTGTCGCCACCGAAGTCCTCGGCCACCACCTGGTGCTCGAGCAGTTCGTTCTTGATGCGGTTCGGATCGGCGGTGGACTTGTCGATCTTGTTGATCGCGACGATCAGCGGCACCTTCGCGGCACGCGCATGCTGGATCGCCTCGACCGTCTGCGGCATGACGCCGTCGTCGGCCGCGACCACCAGCACCACGATGTCGGTCAGCTTCGCGCCGCGCGCTCGCATCGAAGTGAATGCCGCATGGCCCGGGGTGTCGAGGAAGCTGATGACGCCCTTCGCGGTTTCGACGTGGTACGCACCGATGTGCTGGGTGATGCCACCCGCTTCACCGGTGGCGACCTTGGTGGTGCGGATGTAGTCCAGCAGCGAGGTCTTGCCGTGGTCGACGTGACCCATGATGGTGACCACCGGCGGACGCGCGGCCTGCTCGCCCTGCACGTCGGCGACGTGCGCGACCAGCTCGCTCTCGGCGTCGTCGGATTCCGCGCGCACCGCCTTGTGGCCCAGCTCCTCCACCACCAGCACCGCGGTGTCGTGGTCGATGGTCTGGGTGATGGTCGCCATGACGCCCATCTTGAACAGCGCCTTGACCACGTCGCCGCCCTTCAGCGCGAGCTTCTGCGCGAGGTCGGCCACGGTGATCGCTTCGCCCACGGCGATCTCGCGCACGACCGGTGCGGTCGGACGCTCGAAGCCGTGCGGGCCGCCCGAGCCGCCGCGCGACTGCTCGACATTGCGGCGCGGCTTCGGCCGGCCACGTGCGGTGCTGCGACGGGCGCGGTCGGCCGCCGACAGATGCAGCTGGCCGGCGAAACGCGCGGTGCTCTCGTCGTCCTCGACCCCGGCGACCATCGCATGCGACCCACGCTGCGCCTTGCCCTTGTTGGCGGCGCTGCGGTCATCGCGTGCGGGGGCGGCCGGCTTGGCCGGCTGGCCGTGGCTGTGCGGCGCGCGGCGCGCCGGGGGCGCGTCGGCGTCACCGGTCACCACGGCAGCTGCCGCTGCGGCTTCCTTGCGCAGCCGCTCGGCCTCGGCTTCGGCCTGGCGCTTGCGCTCGGCGGCCTCTTCGGCGCGGCGCTTGTCTTCCTCGGCCAGGCGCTGCTGCTCGGAGAGGTTGCGCTGGCGCGACTCCTCCAGCTTGCGCAGGATCTCGGCGCGCTCGGCTTCCTCGCGCGACAGCCCGGACGCAGGATCGACCCCGTCGCCCTTGCCGGTCGGCGGGACCACGGTGACCTTCTTGCGCACCACCACGTCCACGGTCTGGCGGTTCTTGCCACCACCGACGGTGAGTTCCTGCTTGCGGCTGCGGTTGAGGGTGATCTTCTTCGGGCTGACCGCTTCCTCGGCAGCCTTTTCGGACTTGCCGTGGGTGCGGCGCAGGAAGCCGAGAAGCTTCACCTTCTCGGTGCTGGTGACCACCTGGTCGGGGCTGCTGAACTTCATGCCGGCCTCGGCCAGCTGCTCCAGCAGTTTCTCGACCGGTGTGTTCACCAGTGCGGCCAGCTTGCGGATGGTGGTTTGCTGCGACATTCGGTTTCCGTGTCCAATGCGGCGGCTCGGGCCGGCGCGGATATGGGGATTCTAACGGCTCTGGCGCGTGGGGTCGGCGCGGGGCGGCCCGGGTGTCTTCGGGCCCACCTTGCGCGACCTGTCAGCCTTCCCGCTCCAGACGCGCGATCTCCTCGGCGCGCGCGGCCAGGATCAGCACCGAGGCGCGCTCCTGGTCGAGACCTTCGATATCGAATTCCAGCACTTCGTCCACGCCCAGGTCGGAGAGGTCCTCGGCGGTGCGCACGCCGTGCGAGGCCAGCGCATAGGCGATGGTGTCGTCCATGCCCGGCAGCTGCAGCAGGTCCTCTGCCGGCGCATGCTCGTCCAGCTCCTCCTCGACCGCCAGCGCATCGTTGAGCAGCGCGTCGCGGGCGCGGGCGCGCAGTTCCTCGACGATGTCCTCGTCGAAGCCCTCCACGGCCAGCAGCTCGCCCATCGGCACGTAGGCGATCTCCTCGACCGTGCTGAAGCCCTCGGCCACCAGGATGCCGGCGATTTCCTCGTCGACCTCGAGCTTGTCCTGGAACAGCTGGCGGGCGGCGGCCTGTTCGGCCTCGCTCTTGGCCTGCACCTGCTCGGCGGTCATCACGTTGAGCTGCCAGCCGGTCATGCGGCTTGCAAGGCGCACGTTCTGGCCGCCCTTGCCGATCGCCTTGGCGAGGAAGTCCTCGGCCACGGCCAGGTCCATCGAATGCTTGTCCTCGTCGACCACGATCGACTGCACTTCCGCCGGCGCCATCGCGTTGATGACGAACTGCGCCGGGTTGTCCGACCACAGCACGATGTCGACGCGCTCGCCATTGAGCTCGTTGGACACCGCCTGCACGCGCGAACCACGCATGCCGATGCAGGCACCGATCGGATCGGTGCGGTTGTCGTGCGCGAGCACGGCGATCTTGGCGCGGTCACCCGGATCACGGGCACAGGCCATGATCGACACCAGGCCCTGGCCGACTTCCGGCACCTCGAGCTTGAACAGCTCGATCATGAATTCCGGCGCGGCGCGGCTGATGAAGAGCTGCGGGCCGCGCGGCTCGCTGCGCACGTCGTAGAGATACCCGCGGATGCGGTCACCGGCGCGCACGACGTCGCGCGGGATCGCCTTGTCCTTGGGGATGAAGGCCTCGGCGTTGCCGCCGAGGTCGACGTAGACGTTACCGCGCTCGACGCGCTTGACCACGCCGGTGACCAGTTCGCCGACGCGGTCCTTCCACGCATCCACGACCTGCTGGCGCTCGGCCTCGCGCACGCGCTGCACGATCACCTGCTTGGCGGCCTGCGCGGCGATGCGCCCGAACTCGGCGTTGTCGATCTGCTCCTCGATGTAGTCGCCGACCTCGACGCCCTCGGCCTCGTCGATCGCGTCCATCAGGCGGATCTGGCGGTCCGGCGACTCCATCACCACGTCGTCGGCCACCACTTCCCAGCGGCGGAAGGTCTCGTAGGTGCCGTCCTTGGAATCGATCGCAACGCGCGTGAGCACGTCCTGGTCGACGTAGCGCTTCTTGGCCGCAGTGGCCAGTGCTGCTTCGATCGCTTCGAGGATGACGGACTCCGGCACGCCCTTCTCGTTGGCGACCGCGTCGACGACCATCAACAGTTCCTTGCTCATTCTGTTACGCCTCTGGATGTCTTGAGTTGGTCCACTTCGGAGACCGGAGGTCGGGCCCCGAAGCTCCGCCAGTCCATTACGGACTGCCCGCCCCGGTCATCGGGGCCACTGATCTGTCGTGGTGCCGTCGCCTCAGGCGGCGGGACCGTTGCCACGCTTCTTCGCACCGCTCTTGCCGGGGCGTGCGTCGCGTCCGGACGCATCGTCCTTGGCCGGGGCCAGCCCGAGGGCCACCCAGTCCGGCACCAGCCGCGCCTTCTCGATGTTGTCGGCCATCACCTCGAACGGTTGCCCATCGATGTCGAACGTGATCCGCTCGCCATCCACGGACACGATCCGCCCGGTCAGCCGGCGGCGTCCGTCCTGCGGCAGCTTCAGCACGACCTTCGCGCTCTCGCCGTTGAAGCGCGCGAACTGCGCCGGCGCGAACAGCGGACGGTCGATCCCGGGAGACGACACCTCGAGCGTGTAATGGCTGCTGATCGGATCCTCGACGTCGAGCTGCGCGGAGACCTCGCGGCTGACCGCTTCGCAGTCCTCGATCGTCACGCCAGGGCCGACGGCATCGCCTTCGACGCCGGGGCGGTCGATATACAGCCGCAGCAGCGCACTGCCCGGGTTGGGAAGGTATTCCGCGCCCAGCAGTTCCAGCCCGAGGGCTTCCACCGTGGGCGTCAGCAGTTCGATGATGCGGGTTGCATTGTCAGCCACGAATGCGCCGGCTCCTTTCGATCCGGTAAACGAAAATCCGCCCCCTGAAACAGCCAAGGGGCCCGATGGGCCCCTTGTCCGATGACGCTGGATTTCGGTGCCGGCACACGGAGCAACGTGTACCGACTCAGCCCGATCGCGACCGGTACCGCCGGAATGCCTCCCTTGAGGACATTCCACCGACCGCGAAAAGCTGGTAGCGGGGGCAGGATTTGAACCTGCGACCTTCGGGTTATGAGCCCGACGAGCTGCCAGACTGCTCCACCCCGCAGCAGAGAAATGAATTATGACGATCGGCCGGTTTGATTGCAAGCCCGGAATGATCGTTCGATGGATATATCCCGATACATCCATCGCTGCTGCGACGCGCGCCCGGCGCGACGCAGCATGTCGCGCAGTCTACAGAGTGGCGAACGCCTGCTGGCACCAGGTCATGATCGGACTCCATGCCAGCCCCAGCACCAGCAACGCCAGGGCGTTGACGGTGAAGACCGCACGCAACGCGGTACCGCGACGCGGCGACACCGGCTCGCCGACGGGTTCGTCGAAGTACATCACCTTGATCACGCGCAGGTAGTAGAACGCGCCGATCACCGCGAACACGATCGCCACGATCGCAAGCCACAGCATGTCGGCCTCGACCACCGCGCGCAGCACCGCCACCTTCGCCCAGAAGCCGAGGAACGGCGGCACGCCAGCCAGCGAGGCCATCGTGATCAGCACCAGGAAGGCCATCCACGGATTGCGCGCGTTGAGCCCGCGGAAATCCTCGATGCGGTCGGCCTCGAACCCCTTGCGCGACAGCATGACGATGGCGCCGAACGCGGCTGCCGACATGATCGCGTAGCTGATCGTGTAGAAGGTCGCCGCCGCGAATCCGTCGGTACCGCCCGAGGCGACGCCGAGGAACAGGAAGCCGACGTGCGAGACCGTGGAATAGGCCAACATGCGCTTGAGGTTGGTCTGCGCGAGCGCAATCACGTTGCCCACCGCCAGCGATGCTGCCGCGAGCACCCCCACCAGCAGCTGCCAGTAGTCCTGCAGCGGCCCAAGGCCGCCTTCGAACAGGCGGAAGGCCATGCCCAGCGCGGCCAGCTTCGGCGCCGAGCCGATGAAGATCGTGATCGGCGTCGGCGCACCGTGGTAGGTGTCGGGCAGCCACATGTGGAACGGCGCGGCGCCGAACTTGAAGGCGACGCCCACCACCACGAACACCATGCCCGTCAGCAGCAGCGTGCGATCCTCACCGGCCACGCCAGCAGCGGCCTCGCGGATGCCGTCCAGCGCCAGCGTGCCGGTGGCGCCATACACCAGGGACATGCCGTACAGCAGCAGGCCCGACGCAAGCGAGCCGAGCACGAAGTACTTCATGCCCGCTTCGGAGGCCTGCGGGCTGTCGCGGTCGGTGACCACCAGGGCATAGGAACACAACGCCAGCAGCTCGAGGCCGAGGTACACCATGGGCAGGTTGCCGGCGGAGACCAGCAGCATCATGCCGACGGTCGCGAACAGCATCAGGACCATCATCTCGCCGCGGTACAGGCCCCGCTCGCGCATGTACGACCAGCTGTAGGACGCCGCGAGCGCGCCGACCACCAGGATCGTGAACTTGAGGACGTCGGAGACGGTGTCGCGGATGAACACGCCTTCCATCACCTCGCCCTGCCCGCCAATGCCGAACGCGACCGCGGCGGCGGCGATCAGCAGCGTAGCGATGCCAAGCGTCTGGGTGACGATGCGCTGGCGGTCCGACAGGAACAGGTCGAGCATCAGCAGGGCGAAGGCGCCGAACACCACCACCAGCTCGGGAGCCAGTGGCGCGAACTCGGCGAAGGTGCGGACGGGAGGCGTCATGGTGGCGACGGTCATCGCGGGTCTTTCCTCAAAGCTTGGTGGCGGTGAGCAGGTCCGCCAGTTGCGCGATGGACGGCTCCATCAGGTCGGTGAGCGGCTTCGGGTACACGCCGATCGCCAGCACGAAAATGGCGAACACGCCGAGCACCAGTGCCTCGCGCCTGTTGATGTCGGTGAGTGCCGCAACGTGCGCATTCGCGACTTCGCCGTACAGGGTGCGGCGCACGAGCCACAGGCTGTAGGCCGCGCCGATGATCAGGGTGAGCGCGGCCGTGAAGGCGATCAGCGGGTGCGCCTGGAACGAGGCCATGACCACCATGAACTCGCCGACGAAGCCCGACGTGCCCGGCAGGCCGGAGTTGGCCATCGCGAAGAACACCATGAAGGCCGCGAACCATGGCATCACGTTGGCGACGCCACCGTAGTCGCGGATCATGCGCGTGTGCATGCGGTCGTAGACCACGCCCACGCAGGAGAACATCGCGCCTGAAATGAAGCCGTGGGAGATCATCTGCACCATCGCGCCCTGCAGGCCGAGGCGCGCCGCATCCGGGTTGCCGGTGTCGCGGATCAGGGTGAAGGCGATGAAGATGCCCAGCGTCACGAAGCCCATGTGCGAGATCGACGAGTACGCGATCAGCTTCTTCATGTCCGCCTGCACCAGCGCGACCATGCCGACGTAGACGATTGCGATGAGGCTGGCCGCGATCACCAGCCACGCCCACTCGTGACCGGCGTCGGGGGTGATCGGCAGGCTGAAACGCAGGAAGCCGTAGCCGCCGATCTTCAGCATGATCGCCGCCAGGATCACCGAGCCGCCGGTGGGCGCCTCGACGTGCGCATCCGGCAGCCAGGTGTGGACCGGGAACATCGGCACCTTGACCGCGAACGCGATCAGGAACGCGAAGAACAGCCACATCTGCTCGGTGGCGGTGAGCGGCAGTGCATACAGGTCGGGCAGCTGCCAACTCCCGCCCTTCAGGTACAGGTACACCAGGCCGACCAGCATGAAGACCGAGCCCAGGAACGTGTACAGGAAGAACTTCATCGCCGCGTACACCCGGCGCGGCCCGCCCCAGATGCCGATGATGATGAACATCGGGATCAGCATGCCTTCGAAGAACACGTAGAACAGCAGCGCGTCGACGGCGGCGAACACGCCCACCATCATGCCTTCGAGGATCATGAACGCCGCGAAGTAGTGCGCGACGCGCCTGTCGATGGAGCCCCACGCGCCGATCAGCACCAGCACGGTGGTGATCGTGGTCAGCACGATCAACGCAACCGAGATGCCGTCGGCGCCGAGGTGGTAGCGGATGTCGTATGCGGGGATCCATTCCCGGTGCTCGACGAACTGCAATCCCGCGAAGGCGGAATCGAAGCCGGACAGCAGCAGCAGGCTGGCCGCGAGCGTCAGCACCGCGAAGCCGAGCGCCACCCAGCGGGCGGTGTTCGGGCGCGCGTTGCCGCACAGCAGGGTCAACACGCCGCCGAGGATCGGCAGCCAGATCAGGAGGCTGAGGAGGGGCCAGTTCGCCACGTTTCTTTATTCCGTATGGTGTTGCGTCAGCGCCAGTGGAAGATCAGTACGGCCAGCAGTGCAATCAGGCCGATGATCATCGCGAACGCGTAGTGGTAGACATAGCCGGACTGCAGGCGACGGCTGACGCTGGCGACCAGGTCGACCACGCGTGCGGCACCGTTGACGAACAGGCCGTCGATCAGCTTCTCGTCGAACCTGCGTGAGCCCTGGCCGAGCACCAGGCCGCCGCCGGCGAACCCGTCGATCCAGAGATCGTCGGCCCAGTACTTCTTCTCCAGTACGCGGATCGGCAGCGCGAACAGCCGCGCGGCCTTTGCCGGCAAGTCGGTGCGCCACACGTACATCACGGTCGCGAGCAGGAAGCCGGCCAGCATCAGCCAGAAGGTCGGCACCTGGAAACCGTGCACCGCATACGCGACCGGCCCGTGCCACAGGGTGTCCTTGAGCTGCAGCACGGTGTCGCGTGCGGGGGCGAGGTCGATCGCGCCGAGGAAGAACGGCAGCTTCTCGGTATGCCCGGACCAGTCGGTGCCGAACAGCATCGGACCGACGGTGAAGAAACCGATCGCGATCGACGGAATCGCCAGCAGCACCAGCGGCAACGTCACCACCCACGGGGACTCGTGCGGCTCGTGCGGCTCGTGCGGGCCATGATGGTCGTGATGGCCGTGCGCATCGTCGTGCAGCGGCTCGTGCAGTGTCTGCTGGCCGTGCTCGTCCCTGGCGGCAACCGGATGCGACGGCGCGGTGTGGCGGAAACGCTCTTCGCCGAAGAAGGTCATGTACAGCAGGCGGAAGCTGTAGAAGCTGGTGACGAAGGCACCCAGCAGCACCGCCCAGTAGCCGTAGGTGCCGACCCAGCCCATGCGCTCCGCGGCGTGGCCTGCGGCCTCGATGATGGTGTCCTTCGAGTAGAACCCGGACAGGAACGGCGTGCCGACCAGCGCCAGGGTGCCGATGACGCTGGTCCAGAAGGTGACCGGCATGTACTTGCGCAGGCCGCCCATCTTGCGCATGTCCTGCTCGTGGTGCATGCCGATGATCACCGAACCGGCGGCCAGGAACAGCAGCGCCTTGAAGAACGCATGCGTCATCAGGTGGAACACCGCGGCCGAGTACGCCGACACGCCCAGCGCCACCGTCATGTAGCCCAGCTGCGAGAGTGTCGAATAGGCGACCACGCGCTTGATGTCGTTCTGCACGATGCCGATCAGGCCGGTGAAGAACGCCGTGGTCGCACCGATGAACAGGATGAACGCCAGTGCGGTGTCACTGAGTTCGAACAGCGGCGACATGCGCGCCACCATGAAGATGCCGGCCGTGACCATCGTGGCAGCATGGATCAGCGCCGAGATCGGGGTGGGGCCTTCCATCGAATCGGGCAGCCACACATGCAGCGGCACCTGTGCGGACTTGCCCATCGCACCGATGAAGAGGCAGATGCAGATCAGCGTCGCCACGGACCAGGGATAGCCCGCGAAGATCTCCACCACCTGGCCGCCGCCCACGCGGTCGGTCGCGTTGGCGAACACGGTGGCGTAGTCGAGCGTGCCGAACCAGTACAGCACCCCGGCGATGCCGAGCAGGAAGCCGAAGTCGCCGACGCGGTTGACCAGGAACGCCTTCATGTTGGCGAACACCGCGCTCGGCTTCTTGAACCAGAAGCCGATCAGCAGGTACGACACCAGGCCCACCGCTTCCCAGCCGAAGAACAGCTGCAGGAAGTTGTTGCTCATCACCAGCATGAGCATCGAGAAGGTGAACAGCGAGATGTAGCTGAAGAACCGCTGGTAACCCGGATCCTCGTGCATGTAGCCGATGGTGTAGATGTGCACCAGCAGCGATACGAAGGTCACCACCACCATCATCATCGCGGTCAGGCGGTCGACCATGAAGCCCACGTGCGCGGAGTAGCTGGCCACGTCGAACACCGTGTAGATGTTCTCGTTGTACGGCGCAGCTCCCTGCAGCAGCTGCCACAGCACGTAGCACGACAGCACGCAGCTGGTGGCGACGCCGAGGATCGTCACGCTGTGCGCGCCGGCACGGCCGACCTGCCGCCCGAAGAGGCCGGCGATGACCGAGCCGAGCAGCGGCGCAAGCACGATGATCAGCAAGTGGGTTGTCGAAATTGCCATCTGGATATCCATTGACCTGGTCGCGCCGGGGCGGACCGTTACAGCCGTCCGGGTGACATGCGTCGTGTGTCACCGTCGAATCGTTTGTCGTGCGTGCCTACCATGGTGGTACCGCGGGCTCCGGAGAAAGACCGGCCCGGCCTTCCTGGCCGGGCATCCGCAGCAGCGCGGGCGCTGCAGCCTACCCCCTGAGCGTGTCGATATCGGCCACGTTGATCGTGTTGCGGTTGCGGAACAGCGTCACCAGGATCGCCAGGCCGATCGCCGCCTCCGCGGCCGCCACGGTCAGGATGAAGAACACGAAGACCTGGCCGCTGGCGTCGCCGAAGTGCCGCGAGAACCCGATGAAGTTGACGTTGACCGCCAGCAGCATCAGTTCGATCGACATCAGCAGCACGATCACGTTCTTCCGGTTGAGGAAGATGCCGGCCACGCTGATGCAGAACAGCACCGCGCCCAGCGCGAGGTAGTGGCCCAGCGCCAGCCCTTCTCCGAACAGACTCATGCCTGGCCCTCCCCGTCCTGGACCTGCGGTGCCGCGGGTGCCTGAGGACGTACCGCATCCATCTTGATGATCCTCACGCGGTCGGATGCGCGCACTGCCGCCTGCGCAGCCGGATCCTGCCGCTTCACGCCCACACGTGCGCGCAGGGTGAGCATCACCGCAGCCACCACCGCCACGGTGAGGATCAGCGCGGCGATCTCGAACGGAAGCAGGTAGTCGCGGAACAGCGTATGCGCGACCCATGCGGTGTTGCCCAGGCCGGCGGCTTCAGCGGGGTCGGGGCCGAACGGGGTGATCCGCGAACCGATGCCGATCAGCGTGAGCACCTCGGCCAGCATCACCACCGCGACGACGAGCCCGATCGGCAGGTAGCGCACGTAGCCCTGGCGCAGCGTGGTGACGTCGATGTCGAGCATCATCACCACGAACAGGAACAGCACCATCACCGCGCCGACATACACCACGATCAGCGCCACGCCCAGGAACTCGGCACCGGCAAGGATCCAGGTACCGGCAGCACTGAAGAAGGTCAGCACCAGGAACAGTGCCGAGTGCACCGGATTGCGGACACTGATCACCGCTACCGCCGACATCACGGTGATCGCGGCGAAGCCCAGGAATGCGAGAAGAATGAAATCCATGACTTACCTGTAGGCGGCGTCGGCGGCGCGGCGCTGGGCGATTTCCGCCTCGAGCCGGTCGCCCAGTGCGAGCAGCTGCGGCTTGCTGACGATGTTCTCGCCGCGGTTCTCGAAGTGGTACTCGTGGATGTGCGTCTCGACGATGGAATCCACCGGGCAGGACTCCTCGCAGAACCCGCAGTAGATGCACTTGAACAGGTCGATGTCGTAGCGGGTGGTGCGGCGGGTGCCGTCCTCGCGCTGCGCCGAGTCGATGGTGATCGCCAGCGCCGGGCACACCGCTTCGCAGAGCTTGCACGCGATGCAGCGTTCCTCGCCGTTGGGATAGCGACGCAACGCGTGCAGGCCGCGGAAACGCGGTGACTGCGGCGTCTTCTCCATCGGATACATCAGCGTGTACTTGTCACGCCACAGGTACTTGAAGGTCAGCTTCATGCCGCCCATGAGTTCCAGCAGCAGCAGGCTGCGGAAGAAATTGCCGACGCGGCTCATCGCTGTACACCCTCCAGCACCCCGAAATACGCCATCAGCGCGGTGACCACGATCCAGGCGATGCTGACCGGAACAAATACCTTCCAGCCCAACCGCATGATCTGGTCATAGCGGTAACGCGGGAATGACGCGCGGAACCAGATGAAGACGCTGGCGAAGAAGAACATCTTGGCGAACAGCCACCACCAGCCATCGCCGAGGATCGTCGACAGCACCGGCACGCCGGGAATCCACGCCGCCGGGATCGGGGACAGCCAGCCGCCGAGGAAGAACAGCGTCGTCAGGATGCTGATCAGGATCATGTTCGCGTATTCGGCTAGGAAGAACAGCGCGAACGCGGAACCCGAGTACTCCACCATGTGACCGGCGACGATTTCCGACTCGCCCTCGACCACGTCGAACGGTGCACGGTTGGTCTCGGCCACGCCGGACACGAAATAGATCACGAACAGCGGCAGCAGCGGCAGCCAGAACCAGCTGAAGAGACCCGCACCACCCGCCTGCGCCATCACGATGTCGGTGAGATTGAGGCTGCCCGCGGCGATCAGTACGCCGACCAGCGCGAAGCCCATCGCGATCTCGTAGCTCACCATCTGCGCAGCGGCACGCATCGCGCCGAGGAAGGCGTACTTCGAGTTGGTGGCCCAGCCCGCGAGGATGATGCCGTACACGCCCAGCGAGGTCATCGCCAGCAGGTACAGCAGCCCCGCATTGGCGTTCGACAACACCAGCTGGTAGTCGAACGGCACCACTGCCCATGCCGCGAACGCCGGTGCCAGCGTGATCAGCGGTGCGAGCACATACAGCTTCGGATGGGCGTTGGTGGGCTGGATGACTTCCTTGAACAGCAGCTTGAAGACGTCCGCGAAGGCCTGGAACACGCCCATGCCCACGTACATCGGCCCATGGCGCACGTGCATCCAGCCAATCAGCTTGCGCTCCCAGACCACGTAGAAGGCCACCGCAAGAATCACCGGAACGGCGATCGCGAGGATCTTCAGCACGATCCACAACACGGTGCCGATCGCGCCCAGCGAGAACAGCGCATCGCGCATCGGGCCGAACAGCTGCTGGAGAAATTCCGCCGTCGTCATGCCGGCATCACCTGTACGTTGCCGGCTGCCAGCGCCGCGGTGGCGCCGTAGCCGCTTTCGACGAACACCGCACCCACGGCCACCTGGTCGCTGACCATGACCTGCAGGGTCGCGGTGCCGGCGTGGTTGGAGACCTTTGCCATCGCGCCATCCACCACGCCGAGCGTGCCGGCATCGGCCGGATGCACGACGATGCGCGGGCCCAGCGTCAGCGGATGTGCCTGCAGGGCCGGCGAACGCCGGACCATGGCATCGCTGCGATAGATCGCGGGTGCCACCGCAAGCTCAAGACCGGCGTCCGCGTGCAGCGCCTGCCCACCCTGTACGACGACCTCGCGCGGCTGCATCGAAGCACGCAGCGGCGCGATGTCGACGAATCCGAAGCCGTCCAGGCCAAGCTGGGCGCCGAGTGCACGCAGTACGCGCCAGCCGGCACGGGCCTCGCCCGGAAGGCGACCGGCGGCGAGTGCGCGCTGGTCGATACCCTCGAGGTTCGTGAGTGTGGCGTCGATCTCCGGCAGCGCACCGATCGGCAGGATCACGTCGGCGACGGCGCGCGTGGAGGCACAGGCGAACTGGCTGAATGCCACCACCTGCGCGCCCTTGAGCGCCTTCAGTGCGAGCGCCTGGTCGGCGAAGTCCAGCCCCGGCTCGACGCCGTAGAGCACATAGGCCGAACGTGCCTCGCGCAGCATCGCCTGCGCATCGCGCGAGGCCGGCAGCACGCCATGGCGGCTGAGGCCGACCGCATTCGCGCCCTGCGGGATGCGGCACAGCGCCGCACCGCGCGCAGTGGCGAAAGCTTCGGCCGCGGCACGGATCGCACCGGCGTGCACGCCGCTTTCGGCCAGCGCGCCCAGGATCACCACCATCCGCTCGCCCTCGCCCACCGCGGCGGCGAGCTCACCGCTACCCAGGGCGGCGGCGATACGCGACGGCGCGACGATGGCCTTGGAGGCGACATCGAAGGTGAAGTCGAAATCGACGGGATTGACCACGTGCACGCGCGCGCCCTTGCGCCAGGCCTGACGCACGCGGTGGTGCAGCAGCGGCACTTCGTGGCGCAGGTTGGAACCGACGATGACCACGGTACCGGCGTCGGCGATATCCGCCACCGGCATCGCGAACGGCGTGGCGACGGCGTCGCCGGACAGGTCGCGCTGACCGATGCGGTGGTCGAGGTTGCCGGTGCCGAGGCCTTCGGCCAGCCGCGCCAGCAGCGCGCCCTCCTCGTTCGACGTGGACGGGTGCACCAGCATGCCGAGGTCGTCGGCTGCGTTGTCGCGAAGGACCTGCGCGGCACGGGCCAGCGCCTCGTCCCACGACGCCACGCGGAAGTCGTCGCCGTCGCGGATCAGCGGCTGCACCGCGCGGTCGTCCGCGCCCAGGCCCTGGTGCGAGTAGCGGTCACGGTCGGACAGCCAGCACTCGTTGACGGTCTCGTTGTCGCGCGGCACCGCGCGCAGCACTTCGCCGCGGCGCGAGTGCAGGAACAGGTTGCTGCCCAGCGCGTCGTGATAACCCAGCGACTCCTTGGCGATGAGCTCCCACGGGCGTGCACGGAAGCGGAACACCTTGTTGGTCAGTGCGCCGACCGGGCACACGTCGATGACGTTGCCCGACAGCTCGGTGGTCAGCGGCTTGCCGTCGTAGGTGCCGATCTGCAGGTTCTCGCCACGGCTCATGCCACCCAGCTCGTAGGTACCGGCGATCTCCGAGGTGAAGCGCACGCAGCGCGTGCACTGGATGCAGCGCGTCATCTCGGTGGCGACCAGCGGCCCGAGATCCTCGTCGGGCACCACGCGCTTGCGCTCGACGAAACGGCTCACCGAACGGCCGTAGCCCAGCGAGAGGTCCTGCAGCTCGCACTCGCCGCCCTGGTCACAGATCGGGCAGTCGAGCGGATGGTTGATCAGCAGGAATTCCATCACGTTGCGCTGCGACTTCAGCGCCTTCTCGCTGCGGGTGACGACCTTCATGCCGTCCATCACCGGCGTGGCGCAGGCCGGCGCCGGCTTCGGCATCTTCTCCACCTCGACCAGGCACATGCGGCAGTTCGCGGCGATGGCCAGCTTGTCGTGGTAGCAGAAACGCGGGATCGGGATGCCGGCCTTGTCGGCGGCCTGGATGATCATCGAGCCCTTCGGCGCGGCCATCTCGACGCCGTCGATGAAGACGGTGACGTGGTCCGGCGGCAGGTTCGGGTTCACGGGCTGAGCGCTCATGCGGCCACCGCCTTGGGCACCACGGTGCCGTTGCGCTGGTCGTCGACCAGGAAACGCCGGTTGACGATCGCGTACTCGAACTCGTCCCAGTAATGGCGCAGGAAGCCCTGCACCGGCCACGCGGCGGCCTCGCCGAACGCGCAGATGGTGTGGCCCTCGATCTGCCCGGCCGCGGCCCGCAGCATGTGCAGGTCCTCGACGGTGGCGGTGTGCTGGGCGATGCGGGTCAGCATGCGGTACATCCAGCCGGTGCCCTCGCGGCACGGGGTGCACTGGCCGCAGGACTCCTGGTAGTAGAAACGTGCGATGCGCTGGCAGGCGCGCACCATGCAGGTGGTGTCGTCCATCACGATGACCGCGCCCGAACCGAGACCGGAACCGGCCTTCTGGATCGAGTCGTAGTCCATCGTCAGGCCCATCATGATCTCGCCCGGAAGCACCGGCATCGACGAGCCACCCGGGATCACGCCCTTGATGGTGCGACCCGGACGCATGCCGCCGGCGATTTCCAGCAGTTCGGAGAACGGCGTGCCGAGCCGGATCTCATAGTTGCCCGGCCGGGCAACGTGGCCCGACACCGAGAAGATCTTGCAACCGCCGTTGTTGGGCTTGCCGAGGTTCATGAACCACTCGGGGCCGTTGCGGATGATCGCCGGCACCGAGGCATAGGTCTCGGTGTTGTTGATCGTGGTCGGCTTGCCGTACAGGCCGAAGTTGGCCGGGAACGGCGGCTTGTAGCGCGGCTGGCCCTTCTTGCCTTCCAGCGACTCCATCAGTGCGGTTTCCTCGCCGCAGATGTAGGCGCCCGCGCCCAGCGCGTTGTGGATGTCGATGTCGACGCCGGAGCCGAGGATGTCCTTGCCCAGCCAGCCGTTGGCATACGCGTCGGCGGTGGCTTCCTCGAGGTGCTCGAACGGCTCGTGGTGGAACTCGCCGCGCAGGTAGTTGTAGGCGACCGACGAACCCGTGGCATAGCAGGCGATCGCCATGCCCTCGATCACCGAGTGGGGGTTGTAGCGCAGGATGTCGCGGTCCTTGCAGGTGCCGGGCTCGGACTCGTCCGAGTTGCAGAGGATGTACTTCTGCATGTCGCCCTTGGGCATGAAGCTCCACTTCAGGCCGGTCGGGAAGCCTGCGCCGCCACGGCCGCGCAGGCCGGACTGCTTGACCATCTCGATGACATCGGCCGGCGGGATCTTCTCGGTGAGGATCCGGCGCAGGGCCTGGTAACCACCGGTCTTGAGGTAGTTCTCGTACGACCACGGCTTGTCGAAGTGCAGCGTCGTGTAGACGGCCTGGTGTTCCTTCGGTGCCGGGCCGACGGGCCCGTAACCTTCGGAGACGTGGGAGTTGTGATGCGCCATGCCTGCGTCGAGCCTCACTTCAGTCCGTCGAGTAGCGCGTCCACCTTCGTGGTGTCGAGCTTCTCGTGGTAATGGCCGTTGATCACGACCACCGGGGCGCCGCAGCACGCGGCCACGCACTCTTCCTCGCGCTTGAGGTAGACGCGTCCGTCGGCCGTCGACTCGCCCAGCCTGCAACCCAGCTTCTTCTCGGCGTGCGCGACGAGATCCTCGGCGCCGTTGAGCCAGCAGCTGATGTTGGTGCAGAAGGCGACGTTGTTGCGGCCGACCTCCCGCGTCTCGAACATCGAGTAGAACGTCGCCACCTCGTACGCCCACACCGGCGGGATGCCCAGGTACTTGGCGACCGCGGCGATCAGCTCGTCGGTCAGGAAGCCGCCGTTCTGCTGCTGGGTCGCGAACAGCCCCTGGATCACCGCCGAACGCTTGCGGTCGGGCGGGAACTTCGCCACCCAGTGGTCGATGGACGCACGCGTGTCGTCGTTCAACGCCACCATCGGGTCGACGTTGCGCGCGTTCTCGAAATTGCCTGTTGCTTTCATTTCCTCACGCGCCTCAACGGTCGATTTCGCCGAACACGACATCGTAGGTGCCGATCATCGCCACCACGTCGGAGAGCATGTGGCCCTTGACGATGGCGTCCATCGACGACAGGTGCGCGAAGCCCGGGGCGCGCAGGTGCACGCGGAACGGCTTGTTGGCACCGTCGGAGACCAGGTAGCAGCCGAACTCGCCCTTGGGCGCCTCGATGGCCTGGTAGGTCTCGCCGGCCGGAACGCAATAGCCTTCCGAGAACAGCTTGAAGTGGTGGATCAGCGCTTCCATGTCGTCCTTCATCTCCTCGCGGGAGGGAGGCGCGACCTTGTAGTTGTCCACCATCACCGGGCCGGGATTGGCCCGCAGCCATGCCACGCACTGCTTGATGATGCGTGCGGACTGGCGCATTTCGGCGACGCGCACGAGATAGCGGTCGTAGCAGTCGCCTTCCACACCCACGGCGATGTCGAAATCGACTTCGGCGTACTTGGCGTAGGGCTGGGTCTTGCGCAGATCCCAGGCCACGCCCGAGCCGCGCAGCATCGGGCCGCTCATGCCCCAGGCCTTGGCCTGCTCCGGCGGAATCACGCCGATGCCGACGGTGCGCTGCTTCCAGATGCGGTTGTCGGTGAGCAGGGTCTCGTACTCGTCGACGCGGCGTGGGAAGTCGTCGGCGAACTGGTCGAGGAAGTCCAGCATCGAGCCTTCGCGCCATTCGTTGAAGCGCTTGAGCTTGGCACCCTTGCGCCACGGCGAGTCGCGGTACTGCGGCATGTGGTCCGGCAGGTCGCGGTACACGCCACCCGGGCGGTAGTACGCCGCGTGCATGCGCGCGCCCGACACCGCCTCGTAGACGTCCATCAGCTCTTCGCGCTCGCGGAACGTATACAGCATCACCGCCATCGCCCCGAGGTCGAGGCCATTGGAACCGAGCCACATCAGGTGGTTCAGGATCCGGGTGATCTCGTCGAACATCGTGCGGATCCACTGCGCACGTTCCGGCACCTCGATCCCCATCAGGGTCTCGACCGCGCGGACATAGGCGTGTTCGTTGCACATCATCGACACGTAATCCAGCCGGTCCATGTACGGGACCGACTGGTTGTACGGCTTGGACTCGGCGAGCTTCTCGGTGCCGCGATGGAGCAGGCCGACGTGCGGATCGGCACGGACGATGGTCTCGCCGTCCATCTCCAGGATCAGGCGCAGCACGCCATGCGCGGCCGGGTGCTGCGGGCCGAAGTTCATCGTGTAGTTGCGGATCTGCTGGCGCAGCGCGGCCGGGCCGCCCGTCGCCGCCTGATCCGTGGAGTACACCTGGTTCACAGGCGAAGGGGTGCTCATTTCTGCGTCTCCGCGCCCCGCGCCCGCGATTCGCCGGCGGCGGTCAGGTAGCGTGCGTCGTCACGGATCACGCGGGGCACGCCCACGCGCGGCTCGACCGACGTCACGGGCTCGTACACGACACGCTTCTTCTCGGCGTCGTAGCGGACCTCGACATTGCCGATCAGCGGGAAGTCCTTGCGGAACGGATGGCCGACGAAACCGTAGTCGGTCATCAGGCGGCGCAGGTCCGGGTGGCCCGCATAGACGATACCGAACAGGTCGAACGCCTCGCGTTCGAACCAGTTCACGCCTTCCCACACCGGCACCAGCGAATCAACCACCGGCATCGCGTCGTCTTCCGGATACACGGTCACGCGCAGGCGACGGTTTTGCTCGATCGACAGCAGCTGCGCCACCGACGCGAAGCGGTTCACCGGCACCGACAGCGGGCCTTCGCTTTCCGGTGAATCCAGCTGGCGGCTGGGCGCCTGGCCATAGGCGAAACGACCCGGGCCGCGCCCTTCCACACCACGGCTGAAGCCGGCGGACGACACTTCGGTGTCCCACTCGTCACTGCCGTAGCCGAGGTTGTCGACGCCGCACAGATCGATCAGCGACTCGAATGCGAACTCGTCGCGCAGCGCCCGGCAACCGGCGAGGTAGTCCGCCGGGGCGAACACGATGCCGACTTCGCCCCGCGGCTCGGCGACCGTCACCGTCGCATCCGGGAAGCGCGCACGCAGCTGCGCGGCAAAGGCTTCAGCGGTCCCGCTCATTCGCGCAACCCCGTCTTGTTCTCGCCGAAGTTGGTGCCGCGACGGATCTTGCGCTGCAGCTGCAGGATGCCGAACACCAGCGCCTCGGCCGTCGGGGGGCAGCCCGGCACGTAGATGTCCACGGGTACGATCCGGTCACAGCCGCGCACCACCGAGTACGAGTAGTGGTAGTAGCCACCGCCGTTGGCGCAGCTGCCCATCGAGATGACCCACTTCGGGTCGGGCATCTGGTCGTAGACCTTGCGCAGCGCCGGGGCCATCTTGTTGACCAGCGTACCGGCCACGATCATCACGTCGGACTGGCGCGGCGACGGGCGGAAGATCACGCCGAAGCGGTCCATGTCGATGCGCGCGGCACCGGCGTGCATCATCTCCACCGCGCAGCACGCCAGACCGAACGTCATCGGCCACATCGAGCCGGTGCGCGCCCAGTTGAGCAGCACGTCGGAACTGGTGGTCAGGAACCCGCGCTCGAGCAGCGGATTGTCGCCCTCGGGCCGCAGGATGTCCTCGACGCGCCCTTCCGGCAGCGGATTGCTGGCGAAGTCCGCGGCCTTCTGGATGGACTGGATCACTCCCATTCCAGGGCTCCCTTCTTCCACACGTAGATGAAGCCGAGCAGCAGCATGCCGGCGAAGATGCCCATCTCGACCAGGCCCACGACGCCGAGGTCGCGGAACACGGTGGCCCAGGGCACGATGAAGATGATTTCCAGGTCGAAGATCAGGAACTGGATCGCGATGAGGTAGTAGCGCACGTCGAAACGCATGCGCGCGTCCTCGAACGCGTTGAAGCCACTCTCGTAGGGCGACAGCTTCTCGGCCGTCGGACGCTTCGGTCCCAGGACGTTGCCGATCACCAGCAATGCAATGCCGATGCCGGTGGCAACGATCAGGAACAACAGGGTCGGCAAATATTCGGCCAGCACGTGATGTTCTCTCGGCTACTTGCCACCCGCAGGTGGCCGTTGCTCGGCGCTTTGCGCCGCTCGCACATGGCGCCGGAGCGCCGCGTGCGTCGTGTTTACTCAGGGGTGACCGACATTCCGTCGCTTCCGGCCACACCCGGCGCGGGTGCTACGCGGCTGGCCCTTCCTGGGCGGTTCCGGCCGCTGCCGGACACCGTCCTCGAAACCAGCCCATTGTACCGTTTCGTGAACTGACGAGTAAACCAATTCGGGTCCCGCAAACGCATTGCACGCACGCGCCGCGTGCACGCACCGTGTAACGCCGGAAACCCTCGGCGCACACGCCCGGATACGCAAACACCCCGCGCTGGGCGGGGTGCTGGCGCTGGCGGCAGAACCGCCGGTATTGGTGCCCAAGGGGGGACTCGAACCCCCACGACTCTCGTCGCTACCACCTCAAGGTAGTGCGTCTACCAATTCCGCCACCTGGGCAAGGTGTCCGCGGCGATGGTGCCTGCCGCGGGGTGCGCATTGTACGCGCTTTACTGCTCGTTTTGCGGTGCCGGCGCAGGAATTTCCGCATCGGCTGCCGGCTGCGCCGGAGGCGCGGCAGGAACCGCCTGGTCACCCTGCTGGGCAGGCGCCTGCGGCACGCTGGCATCGGCCGCCGGAGCGGCGGGCGCCTGCGGAATTGCCGACATCACACCGAGATCCTGCTGCTGCACCACCGGCTGCGCCTGGCGGGTCGCGTACCAGGCCATGAACAGCGTCAGGGCGAAGAACGAGATCGCCAGCCACTTGGTCGCCTTGGACAGGAAGTTGGACGACCCACGCGCACCGAACACGGTGGACGACGCGCCGCCACCGAAACCGGACCCGGCCTGGGCGCCGGCGCCGCGCTGCATGAGGATCAGCGCGATCATCGAGATCGCGATGAGGACGAAGAGGACGTTCAGGACGAGCAGCAGCATCGTGGCTAGACCGGGTTCAACGCGCGGCGGCTGCCGCGGCGATGGCAAGGAAGTCGGAGGCCACCAGCGAGGCACCCCCGATCAGGCCGCCGTCCACGTCGGGCTGCGCGAACAGCTCGGCCGCATTGGCGGGCTTGACGCTTCCACCGTAGAGGATGGGCAGCGAATCGGCGATCTTAACATCCCGCGCGGCAACCTCGCTACGGATGAACGCGTGCACGGCCTGGGCCTGTTCCGGGCTGGCGGTGCGGCCGGTGCCGATGGCCCAGACCGGCTCGTAGGCGACCACGGCGTTGGCGAACGCGGCGGCGCTGACGAGGTCCAGCACCGGGCGAAGCTGCGAGGCGATGGTGTCCTCGGTCATCCCCGCCTCGCGCTGCTGCAGCGACTCGCCCACGCACAGGATCGGACGCAGGCCGGCGTTGACCGCCGCAAGGAACTTGCGCGCGACATGCTCGCTGCTTTCGTTGTGGTACTGCCGGCGCTCGGAATGCCCGACCAGGCCGAAGCGCGCGCCGACATCGACCAGCATCCGCGCCGACACCTCGCCGGTGTAGGCGCCCTCCTGGTTGCTGCTGACGTCCTGGGCGCCGAACGCGACCGGGCGGCCCTCGAAGTCCTCGACCAGGTCGCCGAGATAGGGCAGTGGCGGCAGCACCACCACCTCCACGCCGGCGGGCACCGCATCGGCAACGCGGGAAACCAGCTCGGTGGCGAAATCGCGGCTGCCGTGCAGCTTCCAGTTGCCGGCGACGATACGTGGACGCATGACCTACCTCGGGATGTGGACAACCGCCCATTCTAGGCGGTGGGCGCCTTGAAGACATGGCCGTACCGGGTTGCGGGGCCGACGCGGCTGCGCCCTGCCCCGCGTGACGCGGCGCTACTTCAGCTTGATCTCGCGCAGGCGCTCCTCGAGGAAGCCGTGCGCGGTGATCGGCTCCGGATAGCGGCTGGGGTTGTCGTCGCTGATGCACGACGGCAGCACGTCGATCAGGTAATCGGGGTTGGGATGCAGGAAGAACGGCACCGAGTAACGCGGCTGGCGCGCCTGCTCGCCCGGCGGGTTGACCACGCGATGGATCGTCGACGGGTACACATGGTTGGTCAGGCGCTGCAGCATGTCGCCGATGTTGACCACGATGGTGTCGGCGTCCGAGGTGAACGGCACCCACTCGCCTTCATGCGACTGCACTTCCAGCCCCGCCGCGCTGGCGCCGACCAGCAGGGTGATGAAGTTGATGTCGCCATGCGCGCCGGCACGCACGTTGGGGATGTCGTCGGCGGTGATCGGCGGGTAGTGGATCGGGCGCAGGATCGAGTTGCCGTTGTCGGTCTTGTCGGCGAAGAACTGCTCCGGCAGGCCGATGTGAAGCGCCAGCGCCGACAGCACCTGCGAGCCCAGCGCATCCAGGCGCTGGTACAGGCGGTAGCCGTGCTCGCGGAACTCCGGCACCTCGTCGGGCCAGAGGTTCGGAGGCATCACCTCGCGGTAGGGCGAGTCGTCCGGGATCTCGCGGCCGATGTGCCAGAACTCCTTGAGGTCGAAATGCTTCGAACCCTTGGCGGTCTCCACCCCGAACGGCGTATAGCCGCGCGCGCCGCCGCCGCCGGGCACGTGGTACTGCTTCTTGACGTCTTCGGGCAGCGCGAAGAACGCCTTGAACGCGGCGTAGGCGGCGTCGATCTCGTCCTGGGCGATGCCATGGCCGTTGATGCCGGCAAAGCCCCACTGCCGGTAGGCCGCGCCGAGTTCGGCAACGAAGGCGTCGCGGTCGGCGGGGCTCTGCGGCCGGGTGAAACGGCGGATGTCGAGGGTCGGGATGCGGGAGGTCATGGGGGTTTACCGTCAGGAAGCGGCCGCCGCGCGCACGGCGTCGGCCAGTGAATCGAGGGTCGTCTGCATCAGCGCGGCGTCGTCGGCCTCGACCGTGACGCGCACCACCGGCTCGGTGCCGGAGGGGCGCAGGAACGCACGCCCCCTGCCCTGCACCTGCGCCTGGGCCTGCGCGAGTGCGGCCAGCACCGTCGGCGCCTCGGCGGGCCTGACGCCCGCAGGACAGGCGACATTGATCGTGCGCTGCGGATAGCGCTGCAGGCCGTCGAGGGCCTGCTGCAGGGTGATGCCACGGCGCTGCAGCACCTCCAGCACCTGCAGCGCGCTGACGATGCCATCGCCGGTGCTGCTGCGATCCAGGCACAGCAGGTGGCCGGAGGCTTCGCCGCCGAGCACGCCGGAATTCTCGACCAGGGCGTGGTGCACGTGGCGATCGCCGACCTTCGTGCGCACGAAGGCGATCCCGTGGCGCTCCAGCGCCTGCTCCAGCCCGTAGTTGGTCATCAGCGTGCCGACCACCGGGCCCTGCAGGCGACCACTCGCCTGCCAGTCCAGCGCGAGGATGTAGATGAGGTCGTCGCCATCGACGACGCGGCCCTCGCCGGTGACGAACATCACCCGGTCGCCGTCACCGTCGAAGGCGATGCCAAGCGCGGCGCCGCAGCTGCGCACATGCGCGGCCAGTGCCTCGGGATGGGTCGAACCGACGCCGGCATTGATGTTGACGCCGTTGGGCTCGATGCCGATCGCATCGACCTGGGCGCCGAGTTCGCGCAGCACCAGCGGCCCGATCTGGTAGGTGGCGCCGTTGGCGCAGTCCATCGCGATGCGCAGGCCGTCGAGGTCGAAGCCGCGCGGCAGCGAGTTCTTGCACGCTTCGAGGTAGCGGCCGACCGCATCGCGCGTGCGCACCGCCTTGCCGAGCTGTTCCGACGCAACCGTGCGGAACGGCTGTTCCAGCGCCGCCTCGATGGCGAGCTCCGTGGCGTCGTCGAGCTTCTCGCCGTCGGCGGAGAAGAACTTGATGCCGTTGTCGTGGTGCGGATTGTGCGAGGCGGAAATGACGATGCCACCATCGGCGCGCAGCGAACGCGTGAGGTGGGCAACCGCCGGCGTCGGCATCGGGCCCATCAGCTGCACGTCGACACCGGCAGCCACCAGGCCCGCTTCCAGCGCGGCCTCGAACATGTAGTTCGAGATGCGCGTGTCCTTGCCGATCACCACCAGCGGCTTGCGCCAGGTGGGATCGCCCTCGCGCAGGGCGTGGCCGTAGGCGTTGCCCAGGCGCAGCACGAAGTCCGCCGAGATCGGACCCTCGCCCACCCTGCCGCGGATACCGTCGGTGCCGAAGTACTTCCGGCTCATGCGGCGGGCTCCGCGGCCGGCGGCGCCTTCATCAGCAGCGCGACCAGCGAGGCGATGCGGTCACGCAATTCGCGACGGTCGCAGATCTGGTCGATGGCGCCATGCTCGAGCAGGAACTCCGAGCGCTGGAAGCCTTCCGGCAGCTTCTCGCGCACGGTCTGCTCGATCACCCGCGGGCCGGCGAAGCCGATCAGTGCTTCCGGCTCGGCGAGGTTGATGTCGCCCAGCATCGCGAACGATGCCGACACTCCGCCCGTGGTCGGGTGCGTCATCACCGAGATGTACGGCAGGCCCGCGGCGCGCAGGCGGCCGAGTGCCGCGGATGTCTTGGCCATCTGCATCAGCGAGAACAGGCTTTCCTGCATGCGTGCGCCACCACTGGCAGCGAAGCACACGAACGGCGAGCCGATCTCCAGCGCACGTTCGGCGCCCAGCGCGAAGCGTTCGCCCACGACCGAGCCCATCGAGCCGCCCATGAAGGCGAAGTCAAACGCCGACGCCACGATCGGCCGGGCCTTGAGCGTGCCTTCCAGGGTCACCAGCGCGTCGCGCTCGCCGGTGGCCTTCTGCACCGCCTTGATGCGGTCCGCGTACTTCTTCTGGTCCCGGAAGCGCAGCACGTCGACCGGACCCAGATCGCCGCCGATCTCGCTGCCGGTATCCGGATCGAGAAAGCCGCGCAGGCGCGCACGCGCCCGGATCGGGCGATGGAAGGCGCACTTCGGGCACACCTCGAGGTTCTCCTCGAGCTCCGGGCGATACAGCGCGGCGCCGCAGCGTTCGCACTTCTCCCAGAGACCTTCGGGCACGCTGCGCTTGCGCGGGGCGCCGGGTTCGGTGCGGATGCTGGATGGCATCACTTTCTTGAGCCAGCTCAAATCGTCGTACTCCGGTGGCGGCCGGCGACTGCGTCGCCCGGCCGGGACAAGGGCGCAAGTCTAGCAGGCGGAGGGCCGGAGCCCGGCACCCGCTTCCCCGCGCAAGTCCATGATTCGAAAGGGTTACCCCGTACGCAGGCGCATGCCGGCCTATGCGTGGGCGGAGGCCTCGTCCAGCGCCGCGCGCAGCGGGGCGAAGAATGCCGCGCCACGTGCGGCGGCGTCGGCGGGATCGCCGGCGTCAGCCATCGCGGTGACCAGCGCGCTGCCGATCACCACGCCGTCGGCGGCAGCGGCCAGCGCGGCGACGCCGGCGGCATCGCGGATTCCGAAGCCCGCCACCACCGGCACCGCGGTGGCGGCACGGATGCCTCGCAGGCGTGCGGCCACCGCGCCGGTGTCGAGCCGGTCGGATGCGCCGGTGACCCCGGCAAAGCTCACGTAGTACAGATAGCCCTGCGCCTCGGCCAGCAGCCGCGCCATCCGCGCATCTCCGGTGGTCGGCGAGACCAGCAGGATCAGCGCCACGCCGTGCGTGGTGAACGCCGCACGGAATTCCGCCGCTTCCTCGGGCGGCAGGTCCACCAGCAACATGCCGTCCACGCCGGCCGCAGCCGCGTCCGCGGCGAAACGCTCCGGCCCGCGGATCTCCACAGGATTCAGATAGCCCATCAGCACCACCGGCGTGTCGCCATCACGCGTGCGGAATTCGCGGACGCAGTCGAGCACATGTCCGAGGCCACCCCCACGCGCCAGCGCGCGTTCGGAACTGCGCTGGATCGTCGGCCCGTCCGCCATCGGGTCGGAGAACGGCACGCCCAGCTCGATCACGTCCGCACCCGCCTGCACCAGCGCATGCATCACCGGCACGGTGGCCTCCAGCGACGGATCGCCCGCGGTGATGAAGGGGATCAGCGCCTTGCGGCCGGTGGCGGCGAGTTCGGCGAATCGGGCATCGATACGGGACATCTGGGCTTTCCTGGTAACGCGTGCTGGCGCGATGTCAGCGGCAAAGCGCGGATCACCGGGAGCCGCCGGCGGGAGATGGATGGCACGCAGGGCGGCGGCCATCGAGGCTCGGTGCTTTCTGGACCCGCACGTGTCCGCGCGGATTCCCCGGCAGCGTCGCTACACCTCGACACCCTCACGCGCGGCGATGGTGTGCACGTCCTTGTCGCCGCGCCCTGAGAGGTTGGCAAGCACCAGCGCGTCCTTTGGCAGTTCGCGGGCAAGCTTGATCGCCTGGGCGATGGCGTGGCTCGACTCGAGGGCGGCGAGGATGCCCTCGGTGCGCGCAAGCAGGTGGAACGCGGCGAGCGCCTCTTCGTCGGTCACGCCGACGTATTCGGCGCGGCCCGCATCGGCCAGGAACGCGTGCTCCGGGCCCACGCCCGGATAGTCGAGACCGGCCGAGACCGAATGCGTCTCGATGATCTGGCCATCGTCGTCGCACAGCACGTAGGTGCGGTTGCCGTGCAGCACGCCCGGTCGGCCGGCGGCGATCGATGCGGCATGGCGGCCGCTGGCGATGCCGTCACCGGCGGCCTCGGCGCCGACGATGCGCACGTCGCGGTCGTTGAGGAACGCGTGGAACAGGCCGATCGCATTGCTGCCGCCGCCGACGCAGGCGGTGATCGCATCCGGCAGGCGCCCGTAGTCCTCCAGCATCTGCGCGCGCGCCTCGCGCCCGGCCACCGCATTGAAGTCACGCACCATGCGCGGATACGGATCCGGGCCGGCGACCGTGCCGATGATGTAGAAGGTCCCGGCGACATTGGTCACCCAGTCGCGCATGGCCTCGTTGAGTGCATCCTTGAGCGTCGCCGAACCGCTGGTCACCGGCACCACCGTGGCGCCGAGCAGCTTCATCCGGTAGACGTTGATCTTCTGCCGCTCGATGTCGGTGGCGCCCATGTAGACCACGCACTCGAGGCCCAGGCGCGCGGCGACCGTCGCGCTGGCCACGCCGTGCTGGCCGGCGCCGGTCTCGGCGATGATCCGCGTCTTGCCCATGCGGCTGGCCAGCAGCGCCTGGCCGATGGTGTTGTTGATCTTGTGCGCGCCGGTGTGGTTGAGGTCCTCGCGCTTGAGCAGGATGCGCGCGCCGCCGACCTCGCGGCTCAGCCGCTCGGCCTCGTAGATCGGGCTCGGCCGCCCCACGTAGTGCTTGAGGTCGCGATCGAACGCCGCCACGAACGGGGGGTCGACGCGCGCCGCGTCGTAGGCGGCGGCAAGTTCCTCCAGCGGGCCCATCAGGGTCTCGGCCACGAAGCGCCCACCGTAGCGGCCAAAGCGGCCCTGTGCATCGGGCCAGGCATGGAAATCCATCATGTCCGGGGTGGTTGCGGACCCATCACGCATCACAGCTCTTTCCAAGTTCGGCGCAATCGGCCCGTCGCACTTCCTCGACGAAACGGCGCATGAGGTCTCCATCCTTGAGCCCGGGCGAACGCTCGATCCCGCTGCTGACATCCACGCCCCAGGGCAGCAGGGCCAGCGCCGCCTCATGGACGTTGTCCGGAGTGAGCCCGCCGGACACGAAGAATAGCGTCTCGATGCCGGGCTTCAGCCGCGCCCAGTCGAAGGTCCGGCCCTGGCCCGGCGATTCGCCGGCCCCGTGGCTGTCGAACAGGAAGCCGGACGCGCCGGCGTAGCGCACGCGCAGGGCGATGAAGTCGACCGCACCCTGTCCGCTGCCGGCACCCATCGCCACCGCCTTGAGGTAGGGCAGGCCGAAACTCCGGCAGAAGGCGTCTTCCTCGTTGCCGTGGAACTGCAGCAGCACCGGGCGCACCCGGCGGACCACGTCGCGCACTTCGTCGGAGGTGTTGTCGCGAAACACCGCCACCGGGCTCACCATCGGTGCCAGCGCCACGCGCATGGCGCGGGCTTCCTCGGCATCCACGCGGCGCGGGCTGTCGGCGGCGAAGATGAAGCCGACGGCGTCCACGCCCAGCTCGCCCGCCAGGCGCACATCGCCGGGGCGCGTCATTCCACAGAACTTGATGCGCGTGCGGAACAGGGTGCGCTTCACTCGGTGACCTCGTCAGGCAGTCCCCATTCGGGGGGATACAGGGGGCCGACGAAGACCAGCCCCGCGGATGGGGCGGTCGGGCCGGCCAGGGTTCGGTCGCGTGCGGCCAGCACCTCGGCGATCCAGGCCTCGGGCCGTTCGCCGGCACCGACTTCCATCAGCGAGCCGACGATGTTGCGCACCATATGATGCAGGAAAGCATTGGCCTGCACATCGATGACGATCTCCGCCTGCTCGCGGCGGACCTCGATGCGCTGCAGGTTGCGCCGGGCATGCGGCGCCTGGCAGTGCACGGTGCGGAAGCTGGAGAAGTCGTTCTCGCCCAGAAGCGCCTGCGCGGCGCGATGCATCGCGTCGGCATCCAGCGGCCGGCGCGACCACGCGAGGTACTGCCGGCCCAGCGCCGGCCGCACCATGCGGTCGAGCAGGCGATAGCGGTAGCGGCGCGCGCGTGCCGAGAACCGGGCATGGAAGTCGTCGCGCACCGGTACGCACCAGCGCACGGCGATACCCTGCGGCATGCGCCCGGTGGTGCCCAGCACCCACGCACGGGGATCGCGCACCACATCGGTGTCGAAATGCACGACCTGGCAGAGACCATGCACGCCGGCATCGGTGCGACCGGCGCAGACGGTGTCCACCGGAACATCCGCCACGCTCGACAGCGCGGCTTCGAGGGCGGCCTGCAGTGTCGGCGGGCCGTCGGTGCCGGGCTGGCTCAGCCGCTGCCAGCCGAGAAACGCGGTGCCGTCGTATTCGACACCCAGGGCAAAACGCATGGAGATCCCGAACGCTGGGGGACCGGCATCCTAGAACGCGGGGCTGCCGGCGTCATCCGCCGGCACCGGTCCGTTCAGGCCAGTTCGCTGAGCAGCTGCGCGGCCTCGCCACGCACCGCCGGCGTGCCGCAGTCCACCACTTCCTGCAGCAGCGTGCGTGCGGTCTCGATGTCGCCAAGTTCCACATAGGCGCGCGCCAGCTCGATGCGCTCCTGGCCCTGCGCGTCCTCCAGCGCGTCGGCAACCGCTTCGCCATCGCCCGTCGGACCGGCAGCGGTGGGCACCGCGGTGGCGATGGCCGGCGGCGTGACCGCGGCGCGGCGACTGGCGGTCATGGCTTCCGCACGTGGATCCACGGCCCCGGGTGGGAGTTCGGCGTCCACCGTGGAGGTCGCAGCCCCGGTCGCGTGCCAGGTCGGCTTGCCTGCGACCGGTACCGGCGCAGGTGCCGCAGGCCCGGCCGGAGCGTCGACGCGCGGCGAGGCGGCGGACGGTGCGCGGAACGCCGGCTGCCGGGCGTTGCGACGGCTGAGCAGCCAGAACACCAGCGCGCCCAGCAGCAGCAGGCCCAGGCCGCCCAGGACCCACGGCAGCGCACCCGCGCCTTCCGCGGCCGCCTGCTGGTTGCTGGTTTCCAGCCGCTGTTGCGCTGCTGCGAGCTCGCTGTCCTTGAGCGCGATCAGTTGCTGTTGCTGCTGCTGCAGGCGTTCGAGCTCCGCCAGCCGCGCCTTGAGTTCCTCGACCTCGGCCTCGCGCGCGGCCACGGTTTCCTGTGCCTGTTGCAGTTCCTGTCGAAACATGTCGCCCTCGCCGCCGGCGGAAATGCCCGACCGGGTTGCTGCCTGTTGGGTGCCGCCCACTCCGGGCGGCACGATCTCCAGCCGCGCGTCCTGCGCTGCCGGCTGTGGTGCTGCCGCGGTACGGCCATCGGCATCGCCATCCGCGGGCGCTGCGGCCAGCTCGGGCTGCGGCGCCGGCTGCGACAGTTCGCGCCAGCGCGCGACCTGCGCACGCACCTCGGCGGTCGCCTCGCGCGTGCTGATGCTCAGCGCCTCGTCGTGTGCCGGAATGCGTAGCACGGCGCCCTGGCGGAGACTGTTGATGTTGCCGCCGATGAACGCCTCGGGATTGCTGCGCAGCAGCGCCAGCATCATCTGGTTGACGCTGACGCCGTCGTCCGGGGCGATGCGCTGGACAATCTGGCTGAGCGTATCGCCGGCCTGCACCGGCCCGTATTCGCCCGGCATGGCGCGCGGCGCGGTGGCCGCGACCGGCGCGGTCGCGGGCTGCGCGGCAGGCGCCGGTACTGGTACTGCTGCGGCATCCGCGGCGGTGGTCGGTTCGACCGGCTCCGGCGTTGCCGCCTGGGCATCCGTTGCAGCGGCCGCTTCGGCCTCGCGCACGATGCGCCCTTCCGTCGTCGGCTGCGCCGGCCGCGGCGCCTGGATCGGCGGCTGCGCGGGCGCGGCGATGGTGTCGGGCGCATCCAGCAACGCGGAGTACTCGCGCACCAGCCGGCCCTGGCCCCAGTCGACTTCCACCAGGAAGGTCAGCAGCGGTTCCTGCACCGGCTGCAACGTGGTGACGCGGATGACCGGTCGGCCCTGTGCATCCAGCGCCACGTTGAACTGCAGGTCGGACACCGCGCCCTGCGGCGCCTGCAGGCCGATCCGCGCAAACGTCTCGGGCGATGCCAGTCGTGCGCGCAGCTGCTGCAGTTCGGCCGGATCGCTGGACACGACCGGAATTTCCGCCAGCAGCGGTTCGCCTGCCTGCGAACGCACCTGGATCTGCCCCAGGCCCAGCGCGAACGCCGGCGCACAGACGCACAGCGCCAGCCACAGCAGCAGGATGGACTGCCAGATCCTCGACATCACGACTCCCCTCGGGGCCCAGACTCTATCCGCGTGTGCCGACGCGGTGCAACGTCGGTCACGCCACGCCGCCGGGCAACGCTGCGACGGCAACCGCTCAACCGCCCTGCCCGGCCACCAGCTCGGCGATCTGCACAGCGTTGAGCGCGGCACCCTTGCGGATGTTGTCCGACACCACCCACAGGTTGAGCCCGCGCGGATGCGAGATGTCCTCGCGGATGCGGCCCACGTACACCGGGTCGTTGCCGGAGGCATGGGTCACTGGTGTCGGGTAGCCGCCCGGCGCGCGGTCGTCGACCACCACCACGCCGGGCGCGGCCTCGAGCAGTTCGCGCGCGCGCGCGGCGCCGAGCTTGTCGCGGGTTTCGATCGCCACCGCTTCCGAATGGCCGTAGAACACCGGCACGCGCACCGCGGTCGCGTTCACCTGGATGCTGTCGTCGCCGAGGATCCTGCGGGTCTCCCAGACCAGCTTCATTTCCTCGCGGGTATAGCCGTTGTCCTGGAACTCGTCGATCTGCGGGATCAGGTTGAAGGCGATCTGCACCGGGAAGCGTTCGGGCTCCGGCGTCTGGAAGCTCAGCAGCGCCGCGGTCTGGCGGCCGAGCTCCTCGAGCGCCGCGCGTCCCGCACCCGACGCCGACTGGTAGGTGGCGACATTGATGCGCTCGATGTGCGCTTCGCGGTGGAGGGGCGCCAGGGCAACCAGCATCTGCATCGTCGAGCAGTTGGGGTTGGCGATGATGCCGCGCGGGCGGTTGCCGATGGCTTCCGGGTTCACCTCGGCCACCACCAGCGGCACGTCGTCGTCCTGGCGGAACGCCGAGGAGTTGTCGATCACCACCGCGCCGGCCGCGGCGAACTTCGGCGCGTACTCGCGCGAGACGTCGCCGCCGGCCGAGAACAACGCGATGTCGATGCCGGCCGGATCGAAGCCCGCAAGCTCCTGCACCAGCACTTCGTCATCGCCGAAGTCGACATAGCCGCCGGCCGAGCGCCCCGACGCGAGCGCCACCAGCCGGCCCACCGGGAACTGCCTCGCGGCGAGGATGGACAGCATGGTTTCGCCGACGGCACCGGTGGCGCCAACGATGGCGACGTTGAAAAGACGGGATTGCTCGGACATGGGAAATCTCGAAGAAGCGGAGTTGCAGAAGTCCGGGCGGAAGCCCGGTAGATGCGGGACGCGCAGCGAGCGCGGAAGTTACTCCCCGCGGGCGCCTTGGCGTTCGTCAGCGTGGCAGAGCGGCTCAGCCACCGCCGGCAGCCGGTACGCGCGGGGGGACCACGCCCACATCCCCGCACTGCGCGCGGTGGCGCAACGCCTGGTCGATCAGCACCAGCGCCAGCATCGCCTCGCAGATCGGCGTGGCACGGATGCCGACGCAGGGGTCGTGGCGGCCGGTGGTGACCACGTCGACCACGTTGCCGTCCACGTCGAGCCCCTGCACCGGCAGCCGCAGGCTGGAGGTCGGCTTGAACGCCGTGCGGACCACGATCTGCTGGCCGGTGGAAATGCCCCCCAGCACGCCGCCGGCGTGGTTGCCCAGGAAGCCCTGCGGTGTCATCACGTCGCGATGCTCGCTGCCCTTCTGCGCCACGGCCGCGAAGCCTGCGCCGATCTCCACGCCCTTGACCGCATTGATCGACATCATCGCCGCGGCCAGTTCGGCATCGAGCTTGCCGTACACCGGCTCGCCCCAGCCGGGCGGCACGCCGTCCGCAACCACGGTGACCTCGGCGCCGACCGAGTCGCCGGACTTGCGCAGCGCATCCATATAGGCCTCGAGCGCCGGCACGTCGGCCGCGGCCGGCCAGAAGAACGGGTTGGCCTCGACCGCCGCCCAGTCGTGCGCGCTCGGCACGTGTTCGCCGAGGCGCGAGAGATGGCCACGGACCTCGACGCCATGGCGCTCGCGCAGCCACTTGCGTGCGACCACCGCGGCGGCAACGCGCATCGTGGTTTCGCGCGCGGACGCACGTCCGCCGCCGCGCGGATCGCGGATGCCGTACTTCTGCCAGTAGCTCCAGTCGGCATGGCCGGGGCGGAACTGCTGCGCGATCGCCGTGTAATCCCTGCTGCGCGCATCGGTATTGCGCACCAGTAACGCGATCGGCGTGCCGGTGGTCAGCCCTTCGTACACGCCGCTGAGGATCTCGACCGCATCGTCCTCGCGGCGCGCCGAGGTGTGGCGGCTGCGGCCGGTCGCGCGTCGTGCGAGGTCGTGGGCGAAGTCGTCGGCGGCGATCGCGATGCCCGGTGGGCAACCATCGATCACGCAGCCGATGGCCCGCCCATGCGATTCGCCGAACGTGGTAACGCGAAACAGCTGGCCGGTGGTGTTGGACATGCAGTCAGGACCGCGCGCGGATCAGAACAACGCGCCGGATGCAGCAGTCGGCGCCACCCCGGCGGCTTCCCGCTCGGCCGCCAGCGCACTGATGCGCGCGTTGTGGGTGACCAGGTCGCGGCGCTCGGCCACGAACACGCCCATCTGCCCGACCTTGAATTCCACCCACGCCAGCGGCAGCTCCGGCAGCAGCGCGTTGACCGCGCGCTCGGAATCGCCGACCTCGCAGATCAGCAGGCCGTGCTCGGTGAGGTGCAGCGGTGCATCGCGCAGGATCTTCAGCACCAGGTCCAGACCGTCGTCGCCGGCACGCAGCCCGAGCTCCGGCTCGTAGCCGTACTCGCGCGGCAGCGCGTCGGTCTCGTCGTTGGTGACGTAGGGCGGGTTGGTCACGATCAGGTCGTAGTGCTCGCCCTGCAGACCTGTGAACAGGTCCGAGTGCAGCAGCCGCAGGTTGTCGGCCAGCAGGCGCGCCCTGTTCTCTTCCGCCAGCGACAGCGCCTCGGTGCTGATATCGGCGGCGTCGACCTGCCAGTCCGGGTTGTAGTGCGCGATGGCGATGCCGATGCAGCCCGAGCCCGTGCACAGGTCCAGCGCGCGCCGCACCTCGCGCCCGCCCAGCCACGGCTCGAAGCCGGACAGGATGAGCTCGGCGATCGGCGAGCGCGGCACCAGTGCGCGACGATCGCTCTTGAAGCTGAGCCCGGCGAACCAGGCTTCCCCGGTCAGGTAGGCCGCGGGCACGCGTTCCTCGATCCGGCGCAGGAACAACCCGAGCACCTCCTCCTTCTCCGCCAGCGTCACCCGCGCCTGCCCGTACACCGGCGACAGGTCGTGCGGCAGGTGCAGCGCGTGCAGGGTGAGCTGGGTGGCCTCGTCTAGCGCGTTGTCGTAGCTGTGGCCGAAGGTGAGCCCGGCCGCGTTGAAACGGCTCGCGCCGTAGCGGATCAGGTCGATGATCGTGTGCAGTTCGTCGGTCATGCGGGATGCCGCCCGGGTACGGGCGGCCTGGGGAAGCCGGGTGACCGGAAAGTATATGGGGCGGCGGGTATCATGGGCGCAAAACCCCAGTGGACATCGCCTTGTTCAGTCGTACCACCATCGTCATCCTCGTGTTCGCGCTCGCCGCCGGCCTTGGCCTGCTGGTCGCGCAGAAGTACTTCGCCGATCCGGCCACGCGCCCGCCGCAGACGCAGGCGATCACCCTGTTCCCGCAGCCGCGCGCATTGCCACCGTTCTCGCTGCAGCAGTCCGATGGCACCCAGCTGGTGCCGGGCGAACTGCAGGGCCACTGGACCGTGGTGTTCATCGGCTTCACGTTCTGCCCCGACGTGTGCCCGACCACGCTGGCGGAGCTCGGCCAGGCGCAACGCCAGTGGGAGGACATCCCAGACGCGGTGCGCCCGCGCGTGCTGTTCGTGTCGGTGGATCCGGAACGCGACACCCCCGAACGCGCCGGCGAGTACGCGGCTGCGTTCCATGGCGACACGCTCGCAGCCACCGCCGACATCCCGGCGCTGGAAGCGTTCACGCGGTCGCTCTCGCTGGTGTTCATGAAGGTCCCGGGCCCCGATGGCGCCGCGGCCAACCAGTACACGATCGATCACTCGGCCGCGCTGGCGGTGCTCGACCCGCAGGCCCGCATGGCCGGGGTGATCTCGCCGCCGTTCGATCCGGCGGAGATCGCCGCCGACCTGCGCCTGCTCACCGGATCACGCTGACGCCAATGGCCTTCGACCCGATCACCCCGCTCACCCATGTCCTGCCGCACCGGATGCTGTCGGGGCTGGCCCGGCGCCTGGCCTATTCGGAGAATCCGCGCGTCAGGCGCTGGCTGATCCGCACCGTCGTCAGCCGTTTCGGCGTGGACCTGGCGGAAGCCATCGAGTCGGACCCGGAGGCCTATGCCAGCTTCAATGCCTTCTTCACCCGCGCGCTGCGCGAAGGCGTGCACGTGGCCGATCCGGACCCGCGTGCGCTGCTGATGCCGGCGGACGGGCGTGTCAGCCAGTGCGGCGCCATCGGCCATCCCGACGAGCGCGGGCGCATCTTCCAGGCCAAGGGCCGCTCGTTCACCGCTGGCGAACTGCTGGGCAGCGATGCCGACGCCGAGACCTTCGATGGCGGCGTGTTCGCCACCGTCTACCTGTCACCACGCGATTACCACCGCGTGCACATGCCCTGGACCGGGCAGTTGCGCGAGACCGTGCACGTGCCCGGGCGGCTTTTCAGCGTGGGTCCATCGGCGGTGGCGGCGGTACCGCGCCTGTTCGCGCGCAACGAACGCCTGGTCTGCCAGTTCGACACCGACTTCGGGCCGATGGCGATGGTGATGGTGGGCGCGCTGCTGGTGTCCGGGGTGGAGACCATCTGGAGTGGGGTCGAGATCCCGAAATACGCACGCACCGTCACCCGCAAGGATTACCGCGGGCGCGGCATCGTCATCGAGCGTTTCGCCGAGATGGCGCGCTTCAACTACGGCTCCACGGTGATCGTGCTGCTGCCACCGGGGGTGGCCGAGCTGTCCCCCGCACTGGGCCCGGAAGTGGCGGTTCGGCTGGGCCAGCGGCTGGCCACGCGCGCGACCTGAAGTCACTGCCGCGCGGCCACACCACTGCGCGGCAGACCCTAACCGCTGCAGCCGGCCAGGGTCAGTTCCTGTCCCGGGCGGATGGCATACGACGGCGCGCGCAGTTCGTTGGCGCGCGCCAGCGTGCCGAGGTCGCAGCCATAGCGCTGGGCGATGCGTCCGAGCGTCTCGCCCCGGTTGACGCGATGCCTGCGCGCGGCGGGCGTTGCATCCGCTGCCGGCCCGGTGATGGCGGATACGGGCGTCGTACTGGCTGCGCGCATCGGCTCCACCGCACCCAGCCGCACCACCGCATGGGCGGGATCGCTGCGCACCAGCTCGTGGGCGAGCTGCGCACGCGAGCCGCGCGTGCACCAGCGGTTGTAGAGGGTGGCCACGCGCGCGGTGACATTGAGCTGGGTGCCCGCCGGGATCACCTCGTCGGCGCGATAGCGCGGATTGAGGTTGCGCAGCACGCGCATGTAACCCGGCGGCGAGCCGCTGCTGCCCAGGCAGATCGTCAGCTCGTAGATCGAGGCTGGCTTCTGCAAAGCCAGCACCGCCGGGCGCGTATCGACATCCGGGAATTCCAGCCCGTAACGGCGCGGATGCAGGAACAGCCACGCCGCGGCGATCACCATCGGCACGTAGTCGCGGGTTTCCGGCGGGAACTGGCTGTAGACCGATTCGTCCCAGAAGTTGACTCCACCCTCGTTGAATACCCGACGCGCGCGGCCCTCGCCGCCGTTGTAGCCCGCCAGCGCGAGCTCGATGTTGTTGTCGAGTTCGCGCATGCGCTCGGTGAGGTAGGCCGCGCTGGCCTGGGACGCCGCATACGGGTCGTAACGGGTGTCGAACCCGGTGGCGTCCGGGCCGATGCCGAAGCGGCGGCCGGTGGCGTACATGAACTGCATCGGCCCCGCGGCGCCGGCGCGCGAGGTGGAATGCACGCGACCATTGGATTCCTTGGCGAGGATGCCGAACAGCAGCGCCTCGGGAAGCCCCGCCTTCTCGAAGCTGGGCCACATCTGCGGGCGCATGTACTGGTAGTTCTCGTAGCTGGTCAGCAGCTGCACGCGCATGTCGGTCAACCAGCGGCGGATGCCCTCCTGCACGGCCGGGTTGAACTGCACCATGGTGGCGAAACGCTGGCCATCGGTCAGCAGTGCCGCGGCCTGTGCGCCCGCTGGCACGCTGGCCCCGCCAGGCAGGGTACCCATGCCGTCGGGATCAGGGTCGAACGGATCGGCATCCTCGCCCTCGGCAGGCGCGTTCGCGGAATCCGCGCCGGCCTTGAGCAGGCGCTTGAAGGTGGTGACGTAGGCCACCGGATCGCAGCCACGCTGGCGGCCGCATTCCACCATCACGTCCTCCATGTCCTCGAGCGCGGCATCACCTTCCGCGGCGGCACCCGGTTCCTCGTTGCGCACCCGCACCATCGCCTCGCGGTAGCGCAACTCGGCCTGGTCCATGCGCACCTGCAATGCCTCCATGGCGGCACGGTCGCGGCGCGATTGCGCGGACGCGGCGGGCATCGCGAGGAACGGCGCAATGGCGACGGCAAGCAGCAGGCACACGGGGACGCGACGTGCGCGGGATGCGGAGCGGATGGATGCGCGGGACATGCGATGTTCGACGGCGACGGGAGCGGCAGGGTAGCGGCGAGCGGCGCGCGCGGGCAAACCGGCCGCGGCCAGTGCAACCACCGGCTCACGTAGAATCGTCCGGGTCAGATGCGCGGGAGCGTTCATGGATCCGATCCTCGTTGGCAGATCGACGACCACCGCCGTAGGTGCACCGGTGGTGCTGCAGCCCCGCTATGGCAACCGCCACGGCCTGGTGGCGGGTGCCACCGGCACCGGCAAGACCGTGACCCTGATGACGCTGGCCGAGGGCTTCTCGCGGATCGGGGTGCCGGTCTTCATTGCCGACGTGAAGGGCGATGTCGCCGGTCTCGCCGTGCCCGGCGAAGACACCGCGAAGCTGCGCGAACGCGTCGCCGGGATCGGCATCGACGACTATCGGCCCGAAGGCTGTCCGACGATCTTCTGGGACCTGTACGGGCGGCTGGGCCACCCGGTGCGCACCACCGTCAGCGAAATGGGACCGCTGCTGCTGTCGCGCGTCCTCGAGCTCAACGACACCCAGGCGGGCGTGCTCGACATCGTGTTCAAGCTCGCCGACGACCGTGGCCTGCTGCTGCTCGACCTCGCCGACCTGCGCGCCCTGCTGGCGCTGGTGGCCGAGGAGCGCAAGGCCGTCTCGTCCGAGTACGGGCTGGTCAGCGCGCAGACGGTGGCCGCCATCCAGCGCGCACTGTTGCGCCTGTCACAGGATGGCGGGGAGGCGTTCTTCGGTGAACCCGCTCTGGAACTGCACGACCTGATGCGCGTGGACCACACCGGACGCGGCGTGGTCGGCATCCTCGCCGCCGACCAGCTCGTGCTCAGGCCACGGCTGTATTCGACCTTCCTGCTGTGGCTGCTGTCGGAGCTGTTCGAGACCCTGCCCGAGGTCGGTGACCTCGACCGGCCAAAACTGGTGTTCGTGTTCGACGAGGCGCACCTGCTGTTCCGCGATGCCCCGGCGTCGCTGCGCCAGCGCATCGAGCAGGTGGTGCGGCTGATCCGCTCCAAGGGCGTGGGTGTGTACTTCTGCTCGCAGTTCCCCGATGACGTGCCGGGCGAGATCCTCGGCCAGCTCGGCAACCGCGTGCAGCATGCGTTGCGCGCGTTCACCCCGCGCGACCAGAAAGCGGTGCGCACTGCGGCGGAGACTTTTGTCGCAAACCCCGCGCTCGACGTCGAGCAGGCGATCGCGCAGCTCGGCACCGGCGAGGCGCTGGTGTCCACGTTGCAGGACACCGGGCGTTCGCGTGCGGTGCCTTCGCCGGTCGAGCGCACGCTGATCGCGCCGCCACGCTGCCGGATGGGGCCAATCAGCGAGTCGGAACGCGCAACCCTGCGCGCGGCCAGCCCGGTCGGTACGAAATACGACGCCGCGGTGGATCGCGAATCCGCCGCCGAACTGCTGGCACGGCGCGCGACCATGCAGACGGAAGCAGCCGAAGCGCCGAAGGCGGCAGCACGCAACGAAGGAGGCGTGGGCCAACGCATCAACGAGTGGCTGTTCGGCACCAGTCGCCGCCAGGGGGTGATCGAGGCGGCGGGCAAGCAGGCCGCGCGCACCATCACCAGCCGGATCGTGCGTGGAGTGCTCGGCAGCTTCCCCGCCGGGCGTCGCTGAGGCCGCCATGCGGATCACGCCTGTCCTGCTTATCACCCCCTCGGCCGTCGCGGCTGCGCTGTGCCTGTCGCTGCTGGCGGCCTGCACCCGCGAACCATCTGCGGAACCCGCCGCTGCCGCCGCGCCTGCGCTGGCGACGGCGCCACCGGCACCCGCCGCCAGCGCGCCCGCCGACGACCCGGACGTCCCGCCAGCGGAGGGCATTTTTGCCGGCACCCTGCCCTGCGACGGTTGCGAGGAGGCGCTGGCCGTCGATGCCACCCTGCACCTGCGCGCCGACGGCGGGTTCGAACTGATCGAACGCCAGGCCGCGGGTGGCGAAACCATCGAGCATGCCGGGGTCTGGTACGCCAGCGACGATGGCCGCGCGATCCTGCTCGCCGACGACCACGGCCATGGCCATGGCCATCGGGTATTCGAATGGCAGGGCGAGGACGCGTTGCGGCTGTTGCCCGACGCGCCGCTGGACGATGCCGAGCCGGTGCTGCTGGTGCGGGCCGACTGATGGGCCGCTGGCGACCGCCGCCGGAGAAGAGCACCGCGCTGATCACCCGTGAGGGCCACGAACGGCTGAAGCGCGAGCTGGACGATTTGTGGCGTCAGCGTCGCCCGGAGGTGGTGCGCGCACTGGCGGCCGCGGCTGCCGAAGGCGACCGCTCCGAGAACGCCGAGTACACCTATCGCAAGAAGCAGCTCGCCGAGATCGACCGCCGCGTGCGCTACCTGTCGAAACGGCTTGAACAGCTGCGCGTGGTGGATGAGCTGCCGTCGGATCCGGCCGCGGTGTTCTTCGGCGCGCGGGTGGAACTGGAAAATGCCGGAACCGGCGAAATCCACCACTACCGCATCGTCGGCCCGGACGAGACCGACGCGCGCGACGGGTTGATCAGCATCGACTCGCCGCTGGCACGGGCGCTGCTGCGCAAGCGCCGCGACGATGAGGTCGAGGCGATGCTGCCGGCAGGACCGGTGACCTTCGTCATCGTCGACGTGAGCTACGCGGACGGCACCCCCGCGCAGCCCTGAGCGTCGCCTGCGCCGTCAGCCCAGCGCCCGGATCACCGCGTCGGTGAACGCCGGGATGTCATCGGGCTTGCGGCTGGTGATCAGGTGCCCGTCGGTCACCACCTCGGCGTCGCGCCAGTCGCCACCGGCGTTCTGCATGTCGGTGCGGATGGACTGGTAGGAGGTCACCTGGCGACCCTTGACCACGCCCGCCTCGACCAGCAGCCATGGCCCATGGCAGATCGCCGCCAGCGGCTTGCGCGCGCGATCGAAGGCCTGCACGAACGCGACGGCGTCGGCCTCGGTGCGCAGGTTGTCGGGATTGATGACGCCACCCGGCAGCACCAGGGCGTCGTAGTCGTCGGCATTCGCATCGCCGAGCGCCCGGTCGACCGCCACGCTGTCGCCCCAGTCCTTTTCGTTCCAGCCGCGGATCCCGCCCGCCTCGGGCGAAATCACATCGACCTCGAAGCCGGCCTCCTTGAGACGACGGCGCGGTTCCAGCAGTTCCGACTGCTCGTAACCATGGGTGGCGAGGATGGCGACACGCTTGGCATTGGCCATGGGGGCTCTCCGGTGAAGGGGGGCAGCAGAGCCTCGCCCACGCGCGGTCTCCCCGCCGTGAATCACGCGGTGCCGAGCACCGGCAGCCGCGCGGCCTCCACCTCGCCGTAGAGATCGTGCTCGTCGCTGCCGAGGATGCGTACGTCGACGAAATCACCGGGCACCAGGCCGGACGCGCCGCCATCCTGGATCTGCACCAGGCCATCGATCTCCGGTGCATCGGCCGCCGAACGGGCGAATGCGAGGTCGCCGTCGATCGCATCGACGATGCAGCGCTGCACGCTGCCCACCCGGGCCTCCAGCCGCGCCGCGGACACCGCCGCCTGGCGTTCCATGAAGCGCGCGAGCCGCTCCTGCTTCACCGCTTCGTCGACAGGATCAGGCAGCAGGTTGGCCGCGGCACCGTCGACCGGCGAGTACGCGAACGCACCGACGCGGTCGAGCTGCGCCTCGTCGAGGAAATCAAGCAGTGCCTCGAACTCGGCGTCGGTCTCGCCCGGGAAGCCCACGATGAAGGTCGAGCGGATGGTCAGCTCGGGGCAGATCGCACGCCAGCGCTGGATGCGCTCCAGGGTGCGATCGACGGCGCCCGGGCGCTTCATCAGCTTGAGGATGCGCGGGCTTGCATGCTGGAACGGGATGTCGAGGTACGGCAACAGCTTGCCCTCGGCCATCAGCGGAATGATCTCGTCGACATGCGGATACGGGTACACGTAATGCAGGCGGGCCCAGGCATCGAGCTCCGCCAGCCCCTCGCACAGCGCCTTCATCCGCGTCTGCCACGCACGGCCACGCCACTCGCGCTCGGCATAGCGCAGGTCCACGCCATAGGCCGAGGTGTCCTGCGAGACCACCAGCAGTTCGCGCACGCCGCCGCGCACCAGGCGCTCGGCCTCGCGCAACACCTCGTCGACCGGCCGCGACACCAGGTCGCCACGCATCGACGGGATGATGCAGAAACTGCAGCGGTGGTTGCAGCCCTCGGAAATCTTCAGATAGGCGTAGTGCTTGGGCGTCAGCTTGATGCCGGTGTCGTCATCACTGCGCAACGGCACCAGGTCGAGGAAAGGATCGACGCGCGGCGGCGCGGCCGCATGCACCGCGGTCATCACGCTGGCGTAGTCCTGCGGCCCGCTGATCGACAACACGCCGGGATGCGCCTCGCGGATCAGCGCCTCGCGCTTGCCGAGGCATCCAGTGACGATGACGCGACCGTTCTCGGCCATGGCCTCGCCGATGGCATCGAGTGATTCCTCCACCGCGGCGTCGATGAAGCCGCAGGTGTTGACCACCACCACGTCGGCATCGTCGTAGCTCTGCACGAGGTCGTAGCCCTCGACCCGCAACTGGGTGAGGATGCGCTCGGAGTCGACCAGCGCCTTGGGGCAGCCGAGACTGACGAAACCGACCCTGGGGCCGGGGTTCCGGGAAGAGATGGGGGTGGACATGGGGACCGTGTGAGGTGACGCGCGCGACCGGCGATTATACGGGGCCCCGCGGTCGCCACCCGGGGCGGCCTGAAGACGGTTCAGCCACGCCATGCCTCACGCGGCGGCTAGAATCCCGGCTGTCTAAAGGGGAGCGCGGCATGGGCATGGATATCGCGATCGGCTCGACACCCGGCAGCCCCGGCGGACGGCGCTCGCAGCCGCCGGGTGCGCCCCGCGGCGGGCTCGTGGTGGTGGACATCGAACACGAGCGCACCGCGCATCCCCACGCCGAGTCGCACGCCCACGTCCATGTCAGGCACGGTTCCAGCGGCGCGGTCGATCCGCGCCACAGCGTGCCGGCAGCGGCATCGCTCGCCCACCAGCGCACGCTCGCATTCCTGCGTTGCGCCCTGCCCGAGACCTGATCGCATGGATTCCCATTACCACCTGCACCCGCAGCTCGCCACCGACAGTCACCCGCTGGCCAACCTCGCGCTCTGCGAACTGCGGCTGATCGACGACGCCAACTATCCTTGGCTGGTGCTGGTGCCGCGGGTCGCGGACGCCGTCGAACTGATCGATCTCGGCCGCGAGCATCGCCGGCAACTGACCGACGAAATCGACTTCGCGTCCCGCCTGCTGCGTGCCGCGGTGCGCCCGGACAAGCTCAACGTCGCCGCGCTCGGCAACATGGTGCCGCAGCTGCATGTGCACGTGATCGCGCGTTTCCACGGCGATCCCGCATGGCCGGCGCCCGTCTGGGGCCGCGTTGCCGCGAGGCCGTACGCGCCGGAAGCACTCGTGGACCGGATCGTCGGCTTCCAGCGCGCGATGGCCGACCTTGCCGGCGAGGGCTGACGCCGCTCAGGTGCGCGGCAGGGTCACCCCGGTCTGCCCCTGGTACTTGCCGCCACGATCGCGGTAGGACGTCTCGCAGACCTCGTCGGACTGGAAGAACAGCATCTGCGCGACGCCCTCGTTGGCATAGATGCGTGCGGGCAACGGCGTGGTGTTCGAGAACTCGAGCGTCACGTGCCCTTCCCACTCGGGCTCGAGCGGCGTCACGTTGACGATGATCCCGCATCGCGCATAGGTGCTCTTGCCCAGGCACACCACCAGCACGTCGCGCGGAATGCGGAAGTACTCCACCGTGCGCGCCAGCGCGAACGAGTTCGGCGGGATGATGCAGACGTCGGCTTCGATGTCGACAAAGCTCTTCGGGTCGAAGTGCTTGGGGTCGACGATCGTCGAGTTGATGTTGGTGAAGACCTTGAATTCGCGCGAGCAGCGAACGTCGTAGCCGTAGCTCGAAGTGCCGTAACTGACGATCCGCTGGCCTCCGGCATCCTGCTTGATCTGCCCCGCCTCGAACGGCTCGATCATCCCGCCGGGCTGCTCGGACATGCGGCGGATCCAACGGTCGCTCTTGATGGTCATCGGGTTGGCTGTGCTCGGGCGGAGGGCTGGGATTGTAGGGCGATGGTCAGCCGATGCCATGCCTCCGCATGGCCATGGCACGGTCGACGCATTGGAACTTTGTTACGACGGTGTTAACTTCGGGTTCAGGCCTCTCTTTCCAACGCCTGTTTCTCGATGCGGCTGCCGGTGACGCTGATACGGTCGCGTGCGCGAGGGCTTCGTCACCCCCTCGCCTGTCGTGGGTGTCACCGCCGAGGCTCCTGCGCGAGTGCGACACCTGCCACAGGCAGCAGCGACAGGATGAACAAGCTCCCGCAGCTGACGCCGAGCTACTCGCTGGGCAACTCCACCCGCTTCATCGGCACCGCCGGCCTGGGCCTGATGGACCTGCGCGGCATGGGCAACTCGCGCACGCTGGTGCTGGTGAACGGCCGCCGCCATGTCGGCGCCTCGCCGGGCTCGACCTCGGTCGACGTCAACACCATCCCGGTGGAGTGGATCGAACGCGTTGAAGTCATCACCGGCGGCGCTTCGGCCGTCTACGGTGCCGACGCCGTCGCGGGTGTCGTCAACTTCATCATGAAGAAGTCCTTCGATGGCTTCGAACTGCGCGGCCAGCGCGGCTCGGCCTCGGAAGGCAGCTTCGGGCGCAGCTTCGTCAGCTTCTCCGGCGGCGGCGACTTCGCCGATGGCCGCGGTACCGCGGCCATCGCGATCGAGCACAGCGAGCAGGACCGATTCAGCCGTGGCGACCGCGCCATTGGCCGGCAGTTCCGCGTGTCCGTGCCGAACCCGGACTTCGACCCCTCGCAGCCCCCCAGCGAAAGCAATCCGCAGACGATCATCAGCGGCCCGGGTGGCAACCACTCGATCTCCTACGGCGGCACCTTCACCATCGGCGCGTTCAACTTCCGCAACCCGTCGACCTGGGGCAACCGTTACATCTTCAACGATGACGGCACCTTCCGTCCCAACCGTTACGACGGCGTCATGCCGAGCAACACCTCGTGCGTGGACTGCGACTTCGCCGACCTGAACGCCGTTGCGGACCTGGAGCCCGCATTCGAGCGCCAGAGCGTCAACACGGTGCTCGGCTTCGACCTGACCGATGACCACCGCCTGTTCTTCGAAGGCAAGTACACCAAGACCGAGTCGAACTTCTACGGCCAGCCGGCGTTCGACCAGCCGATCCGTATCCGCCGCGACAACGCCTATGTGACGCCGGAGCTCGGCGCACTGATGGACGCCAACGGGCTGACCCAGCTGCAGATCAGCCGCTTCAACGTCGATGCCGGCCGCCGCGGCGAAGTCGTCGACCGCTCGACCCGCCGTGCCGTGCTTGGCGTCGAAGGCTATTTCGGCAATGACTGGTCCTACGAGGTGTCGGCGAACTACGGCGAGACCAAGATCGACCGCCTGAACCTCAACAACCGCATCAACCAGCGCTGGCATGCAGGCCTGGACGCCGTGCGTGACGCCAACGGCAACATCGTGTGCCGCGTGTCGGTCGATCCGAACGCCGTCAACCCGCATACCGGCGCGGCGTATCTCCCGATCGCCCGTGACGGGTGCGTGCCGTTCTCGGTGTTCGGCAATGGCGCGGTGTCTCCGGAAGCCGCGGCGTGGTTCAACGTGGCCGGCGTCAACGAGTCCAAGCTCTCGCAGACGGTGTTCAGTGCATCGGTCGCCAACAGCGCGCTGTTCTCCCTGCCGGCCGGCGATGTCGGCTTCGCCGGTGGCCTCGAGCACCGTACCGAGAAGAGCCAGGAGAACACCGACCCGCTGGCAGCGCAGGGGCTGACGTTCCTCAACGCCATCCCGAGCCGCGGTGGCGAGTACGACGTGAGCGAGGTGTTCGTCGAAACCTCGATCCCGCTGCTGGCTGACCTGCCGGGCGTACAGCGCCTCGCGCTCGACCTTGCGGGCCGCTATTCGGACTACAGCACCATCGGTTCGGCCAAGACCTGGAACGTGGGCCTCGACTGGCAGGTGCTGTCCTCGCTGCGCTTCCGCGGCACCGTGGCACAGGCCGTGCGCGCACCGGCGATCGGCGAGCTGTTCAACCCGCAGTCCGAGAACTTCGCGACGATCAACGACCCGTGCAACTACCTGCCGACCAACTCCAACCGGCCCGACAACGCGGCCGACCCGGCACTGCGCCGTGCGAACTGCACCGCGCTGGGTGTGCCCGAAGGCTGGATCGATACCTATTCGGCGAACCGCCCGGGCGTGAGCGGCGGCAACCCGGACCTTGCGCCGGAAACCGCGGACTCCGTGTCGTTCGGCGCCGTCTGGCAGCCGGAGTTCGTGCAGGGTCTTGGCGTGTCGGTCGACTACTGGCGCATCACTCTGCACGACGCGATCGGTGCTGTGAGCGGTCAGACCAACGCCACGCGTTGCGTCGATGCCCCGGGCGGCATCAACAATCCGTTCTGCGCCGCGATCCAGCGTGCGCCGGTCGGGGGCTACATCGACCCGAACGGTCGTGACTTCCCCGCCTACAGCATCTACCGCTGGACGGCGCTCAACGAGAACCTGGCCAAGTCCCGCCGCGCCGGCGTCGACTTCGAGGTCGACTACCGCTTCGACATGCTCGGCGGCAACACCGTCGCCCGTTTCGTCGGCACGCGGATGATCCAGTCGCGCGAATGGGCGTTCCAGGACTTCCCGGACGAGTATCGCGAGTGGGTGCGCTACTTCACCGATCCGCGCTACCGCGCCAATCTGGACCTGACGCACACCAACGGTGACTGGAAGGCCACCTGGACGATGAACTACGTGCACCACAACCTGCGCGTGGCACCGGACAGCTTCCAGTCCAACCCGGGGCAGACCAGCCCGATCCGCAACGGCACGTTCCTGTACCACAACGCGCAGATCAACTACACCTACCCGGACAGCGGCATCAGCGTCTATCTCGGCGCCAACAACCTGTTCGACAAGGATCCGCCGCTGAACTACTTCGGCGCGGATGCAGGCCAGTCCCTGTATGACAGCGTGGGCCGCTACGTGTACCTCGGCGCCACCTACCGCTTCTGATCCAACTGCGTCATTTCTCTCTTTGGAGCCCGGTTCGCCGGGCTCCTTTTTTTGGCCGCTTTCCGCCGCTTCGGCGGCTCATGGCGGCGGCCCGACGCCCTGTCAGAGCAGCGCGGCGCCAATCGGCATCGAAGCCCGCGGGCGCTTCTCCAGCTCCTCCACCAGACGGCGGGCCACATCGCGGTATGCCATCGCCGCCGCGGAATCCGGCGCGGCAACCACCACCGGCGCGCCCGCATCGCCCTGCTCCCGGATCTTCCGCTCCAGCGGCAACGAGCCGAGCAACGGCACGCCATACTCCGTCGCCATCTTCTGTCCGCCACCCTCACCGAACAGATGCTCGGTATGGCCGCAGTTCGAGCACACGTGCTGCGCCATGTTCTCGACCAGGCCGAGCACCGGGATCGACACCTTCTCGAACATCCGCAGCGCCTTGCGCGCATCCAGGGTGGCGACATCCTGTGGCGTGGTGACGACGACCGCACCGGCCACCGGGATCTTCTGCGCCAGGGTCAGCTGGATGTCGCCGGTGCCGGGTGGCAGGTCGACCAGCAGGTAGTCGAGGCCCGTATCGCCGCCCCACAGGGTGTCGTTGAGCAGCTGCTGCAGCGCGGAGGTCGCCATCGGGCCGCGCCAGATCATCGGCGTGTCCGCTTCCACCAGGAAGCCGATCGACATCGCTTCGATCCCATGCGCGCGCATCGGTTCGATGTGCTTGCTGTCGGGGCTTTCCGGCCGGCCCGAGAGGCCCAGCATCACCGGAATGCTCGGGCCGTAGACATCGGCATCCAGCACGCCGACGCGGGCACCCCCCGCCGCCAGCGCAAGCGCCAGGTTGACCGCGGTGGTGGACTTGCCCACGCCGCCCTTGCCGGAGCCGACGGCAATGATGTTGCGGATGCGCGGCAGAGGGGACAGGGTGCCCTGCGGGGCGCGGGCCTTGATCTGCATGACAGACACCGTGAAAAGAATGGGGGGCGGCCATTGTCCCACCCATTCATATGTGACACCGGCGTTTAATGCGTGTTAGGTTCGGCCCGTTGCCGGGGATTTGCGTCTTGACAACACTGCAGCGCCAAGAAAGTTCTTGGGTTTCATCTACTTGCAGAACAGGAAGACTGAATGAAAGTTCATGCAGCACGCCGATCACGGCTGACCACGGCCCTTCTCGCCGCCCTGATGATCCCCTCTGCCGCGGTCGTGGCACAGGATGGGACGCAGGATTCGCAGGACGCCCGGACCCTTGATCGCGTCACGGTGACCGGGTCGCTGATTCCCCAGGCACAGATCGAGACCTTCACACCGGTGACGGTGATCACCGCCGAAGACATCCAGGCGCGCGGCTTTGCCAGCGTCGCCGACATCCTGCAACAGAGCGCGTTCTCGACCGGTGGCGTACAGGGCTCACAGTCGTCGGCCTCGTTCACCCAGGGCGCGGAAACAATCAGCCTGTTCGGCCTTCCGCCGGGATATGTCAAATACCTGATCGACGGCCGGCCAATGGCCAACTACCCGGCCCTGTACAACGGCAGCGACACCTTCAACAACATCAGCGGCATTCCGGTCGACCTCATCGACCGCATCGAGATTCTGCCTGGCGGCCAGTCGTCGCTCTACGGGTCCGACGCGATCGCGGGCGTCATCAACGTCATCCTGAAGAAGGAGATGAACGGGTCGGCGCTCAATATCCGCGGTGGCACCTACAGCGAGGGCGGCGGCAACAGCTTCCGTGCCAGTTTCGCCACCGGTTTCCAGTCGGCGGATGGACGTACCAATGCCCTGCTGGGCATCCAGTACGAGGACCGCGACGCGATCTGGGGCTACGACCGCGAGCTCACCAGCCAGTTCAACACGAACGGTACTTCCGCGCCGCTCGCCAGTCGCGACTATCTGGTGGTCAGCCCGTTCAACAGCTACCGCTTCCTGGACCCCAACAACTGTGCCAACGTCACCGGCCAGTTCGGAGGCACCGTGGGGCTGCAACGGCGTCCCGGCTTCGGTGACGAATACTACTGCGGCTCGTTCTCCACACCCGGCTACCGCACCCTGCGCAACAGCAAGGAAGCGACCCAGGTCTACGGCAACCTGACCTTCGAGATCAATGACAGCACGCAGCTGTACGCCAATGTGCTGCATTCCGACGAAAAGGTCGGCTACCACGTCGGTTCCAACTACACCTGGTGGGGCAGCAACACCGAATCGATGGGGTATTACTTCTACGACCCGGACCTCGACGACCTCGTCAGCCTGCAGCGTGCCTTTGCTCCGGAGGACATGGGCCCCGGAGGCTTCGACAATTCGATGCAGTTCGACGAGAGCAAGTCCACCCGCGTTTCGCTGGGCGTCAACGGCGTGTTGGGCGACTCCACGTGGGACTACGACGTCGGATTCACCCGCACCGACTACGAGCTCGATGAGGTCGGCTTCGTTCGCTGGGCCGGTCCGATGGACGCCTACTTCCGCGATCGCGTGCTGGGGCCGCAGCTCGGTCTCGACCCGCTCTACGGCGCATACCCGGTCTATTCGCCGGACTACGCTGCGTTCTATCAGCCGATGTCCCCGGACGATTTCGCACGGCTGACCGGCTACGCGACATCGCAGTCGAAGACCGTCGACCAGATGTTGCGCTTCCAGATCACCAACGCCCAGCTGTTCGGGCTGCCGGGCGGCGATGCCGGGCTTGCGGTGGTCGCCGAAGCGGGTAGCCAGGAATGGCGTTACGACCCGGATCCCGGTTACCTCGACGGCACGATCTGGGGCACCACCGCGGTCTCCGGTGGCGGCGAGCGCGATCGCTATGCGCTGACCACCGAACTGCGCATGCCGGTCCTGGAGCCGTTGACGGTGACGCTGTCCGGTCGCTACGACGCCTTCAAGCCGGACGGCGGCAGCACCATCGACAAGCCGACGTACAGCCTTGGCCTCGAATACCGTCCGATCGATGAGCTGCTGGTGCGCGGCAAGTACGGCACGGCCTTCCGCTCGCCGACGCTGTCGGACCTGTACCAGGGCGAGAGCGGCTACTACACCTTCGTGACCGACTATTACCGCTGCAACCAGCTGGGCTTCGAGCCCGGCAACACGTCGCAATGCCCGGCGGCGCTGAGCAACCGGCAGGTGTTCGGCACGCAGGAAGGCAGCCTCGACCTGCAACCGATCAATGCTGACGTCTGGAGCCTGGGCGTGGTGTGGTCGCCGATCGCGCGCATGTCGTTGAACGTCGATTACCACAATTGGGATATCTCCGACGAGGTCACCCAGCAGAGCTCCAACAACCTGATGCTGCAGGAATACCGCTGCCGCACCGGCATCGACGACATCAATTCGCAGCTCTGCACCGCCACGCTGTCGCAGATCACCCGCAACCCGGCCACCAACCTGGTTACCGAGATCTACACGCCGAAGATCAACGTGTCCCGGCAGACGCTGGAAGCAATCACGGCGGGCCTGAACTACACCATGGACGTCGGCATCGGCTCCCTGTCGTTCCGCGGCAACTACACGCAGAAGCTCGACCATCAGTACCAGCAGTACGCCGAAGACCCGAACATCGACCTGCTGAACGATCCGTACTGGAGCGCGGATCCCAAGCGCAAGGCCGACGCTTCGGTGACCTGGTCCACCGACCGCTGGGCGACCACGCTGTACGCCAACTGGTTCAGCCAGACGCCGAACTATCGTGCGGAAGTGGTGGGCAACTACGATGATCCGCTGTCACGCAAGCTGCCCTCGCATCTTGTGTACAACGCGACCGTCTCGTTCTCTCCGATCGACGAGCTGCAGTTCTCCCTGCTGGTGAACAACCTGTTCAACAAGATGCCGCCGATGGACTGGTCCTACCCCGGCACCAGCGGGGCACCGTACAACTCGAACAACTTCAACGTGTACGGACGCGCGGTCTACCTCGAGGCGCGTTACCTGTTCGGGCAGCGCTGACCACCGGGTTTGCACCATCCAGCGACCCCGCTCCGGCGGGGTCGCTGTCTTCATGGACTCGCGTCGGCCAGGCGCTTATCTTTCCGGCCCAGGCGGGCCATCCGCGATACGGAGAACACAATGAAATTTTCCAAGTGGGTCCTGCTTCTGGGTCTGCTCCCGGCGCTGGCGTTCGCACAGTCCGGCCCCACCGGCCGCTGGAAGACCATCGACGACGAGACCGGCCGCGCCAAGTCGATCGTCGAGATCCGGCAGCTCGATGACGGCTCGCTGTCGGGTACGGTCGTCGAAATCCTGCAATCCGACCGCGGCCCGAACCCGACCTGCGAGAATTGCACCGGCGCCAACAAGGACAAGCCCATCCAGGGCATGACCATCCTGTGGGGATTGCGCGCCGATGGCACCAACGCCTGGGCCGGGGGCACCATCCTCGACCCGACCAAGGGCAAGACCTACCGGTCGAAGGCCCAGCTGATCGACAACAACCGACTTGGCGTTTCCGGCTGCGTGGCCTTCATCTGCCGCGAGCAGGTGTGGCAGCGCGAGTAGGGGGTCCACACCGCGGAAGTCATAGCGGCCCGGCATCTGTCGGGCCGTTTGCGTTCCAGGGTGCGCCAGACCGCCCTTGCCGGTTGTGCGGCCCGGCTGCGGCAGGGCCGCATGCGATAATCGGCCAACTTCCGTATCGATGCCGTCCATGTCGCGCCACGCCCTCGTCACCACCGCCCTGCCCTATGCCAATGGCCCGCTGCACCTGGGTCACCTGGTCGGCTATATCCAGGCCGACATCTGGGTGCGGGGGCGCAGGCTCGCCGGTGATGTGGTCCGCTTCGTGTGCGCCGACGACACCCACGGCACGCCGATCATGCTGGCCGCCGAGAAGGCCGGGGTGACGCCGGAAGCCTTCATCGCGAGCGTGCAGGCCGGCCACGAAGCCGACTTCGCCGCCTTCGGCGTCGCTTTCGACCATTACGACTCCACGCACTCAAAGACCAATCGCGAGCTGACCGCGCGCTTCTACACGCGCCTGGATGCGGCCGGCCATATCAGCCGGCGGTCGGTGGCGCAGTTCTATGACCCGGCCAAGGGCATGTTCCTGCCGGACCGCTACATCAAGGGCACCTGCCCGAAGTGCGCGACGCCCGACCAGTACGGCGACAACTGCGAATCCTGCGGCGCCACCTATTCGCCCACCGACCTCAAGGAACCGCGTTCGGTGCTGTCCGGCGTGGCGCCGGAACTGCGCGACTCCGAACACTTCTTCTTCGAGGTCGGCCATTTCGAGGGCTTCCTGCGCGAGTGGCTCGCCGGCGACGTCGCGCTGCCCGGCGTCAAGGCCAAGCTGATGGAATGGCTGGATGCCGAGGGCGGCCTGCGCGCCTGGGACATCTCACGCGATGCGCCCTATTTCGGCTTCGAGATCCCCGGCCACCCGGGCAAGTACTTCTACGTGTGGCTGGATGCGCCGATCGGCTACCTGTCCAGCTACAGGGCACTGTGCGAACGCAACGGCGAGGATTTCGAGCGCGTGCTCTCGCCCGGTTCCGACATCGAGCTGCACCATTTCATCGGCAAGGACATCGTCAACTTCCACGGGCTGTTCTGGCCTGCGGTGCTGCACGGGGCCGGCCACCGCGCGCCGACGCGGCTTCACGTCAACGGCTACCTGACCGTGGACGGCGCCAAGATGTCGAAGTCGCGCGGCACCTTCGTGATGGCGCGCACCTACCTCGACAGCGGTCTCGAGCCGGAAGCGCTGCGCTACTACTTCGCCGCCAAGTCCTCCGGCGGCGTCGACGACCTTGACCTCAACCTCGGCGATTTCGTCGCCCGGGTGAATGCCGACCTGGTCGGCAAGTTCGTCAACCTCGCCAGCCGCTGCGCGGGCTTCATCCACAAGCGCTTCGACGGCCGACTGGCCGGGGAACTCCCCGATCCCGTGCAGTACCAGCGCTTCGTCGCCGCACTGGGCCCGATCCGCGAGGCATACGCCCGCAACGACCCGGCGAGCGCGATCCGCCAGACCATGGCGCTGGCCGACGAAGCCAACCGCTACATCGACGAACGCAAGCCGTGGGTGATCGCGAAGCAGGACGGCGCGGATACCGAGCTGCAGGCGGTGTGCACCCAGGGCCTCAACCTGTTCCGCGTGCTGGCGGGGGCCCTCAAACCGATCCTGCCGCGCACCACCGCCGAAGCCGAAGCCTTCCTGTCGGCGCCCGTCGCCGGTTGGGACGAGCTCGCACAACCGCTGCGCGACCACGTCATCCAGCCCTACACGCCCCTGTTCACCCGCATCGACCCCAAGCTCATCGACACCATGACCGAAGCCTCCCGCGACACCCTCAACCAGGCCGCAGCCCCCGTCGCCACGCCTGCGCCCCAGGCGAAACCTGCGCCCGCTCCGGCGGATGCCGCCGCGGGCGCTCCCACCATCGGCATCGACGACTTCGCGAAGCTCGACCTGCGCATCGGCAGGGTGCTCGCCTGCGAGTTCGTCGAGGGCTCCGACAAGCTGCTGCGCTTCGAACTGGACGCCGGCGAGCTCGGCACCCGGCAGATCTTCTCCGGCATCCGCGCAAGCTATGGCGAACCGCAGCAACTGGTCGGCCGCAACGTGGTGTTCATCGCCAACCTCGCGCCGCGCAAGATGCGTTTCGGCCTGAGCGAAGGGATGATCCTGTCGGCCGGCTTCGATGGTGGCGCGCTTGCGCTGCTGTCCGCCGACGAGGCCGCCGCGCCCGGCATGCCGGTGCGCTGAACCACGACGCCATGGATGGCCCGTCGCGGCAGCTGGCGCTGTTCGATTTCGACCACACGGTCACCCATTGCGATACCTATTCGCGGTTCCTGCGCCGCGTCGCGACGCCCGCGCAACTGGTGCGGGCGCGATGGGCGATCGGGCCGTGGCTCGTCGGTTATCGCGCCGGCGTGGTCCCGGCGGCCGGCATCCGCCGCCGGGTGACGCGTTTCGCCTTCGCCGGTCGTGACGCTGGCGAGATCGCCGAACACGCTGTCGACTATGCGCGCGACGAACTTCCCGGGCTGGTGCGGCCGGAGGCGTTGCGGCGGATCGAATGGCACCGCGAGCAGGGCCATGCGCTGGTGCTGGTATCGGCCTCGCTCGACCTCTACCTCGCGCCATGGTGCGAGGCCCATGGATTCGACCTTGTCTGCAACCGGCTCGAACAGCTCGACGGTCGCCTGACCGGGCGCTACCAGGGCGACGATCTGGGCGCCTGCAAGGCACGCGAAATCCGCGCGCGATTCGATCCCGCGGCATTCGAGCGCGTGTACGCATACGGCGACAGCCGTGAGGACCGGCCGATGCTGGCACTTGCCCACGAACGCTGGTACCGCGGCAGGCGCATTGCCTGAACCCGGCAGGGCGCGCCCGCGGCGGCGATAATGCCCACCTGTCCGCGCACCCGCATCGAATGACCGCTCCCGCCCTGCTTGTCGAACGCCTCGACCGCCTGCTGCCGCAGACCCAGTGCGGCCAGTGCGGCTTCGACGGTTGCCGCCCGTACGCGGAGGCGATGGCGATGGGCGAGGCCGATATCGACCGTTGCCCGCCGGGTGGCGATGCCGGCGCCCGCGCGCTTGCACACGCGACGGGTCGCGTGCCGCGTCCCTACGACCGCGCTCGCGGGCTGCACAGGCCGCCGCTGGTGGCGCTGGTGGTGGAGCCCGACTGCATCGGCTGCACCAGGTGCATCAGGGCCTGCCCGGTCGACGCCATCATCGGCGGCGCCAAGCGCATGCACGTGGTCATCGAGCCGCTGTGCACCGGCTGCGAACTGTGCGTGCCGGCCTGTCCGGTGGACTGCATCGTGCTGGTGCCGCCGCCGGGCGACGCGCCTGCCGACGCCGCTCAGGCCGACGTATCGACCAGTCCCGCCTCGCGCAGCACCGCGAGCGCATCGTCGAGCCCGTCGCCGTAACGCTTCCAGCGGCCGATCGAGGTGTCGTAGATCGGCGAGCGCACCTGCACCAGGCTCGCGGTCGCCACCGGTGCCGCGTTCTTCTCGAAGGCCAGGCAGGCGTCATCCCAGGGCAGGCCGCAATGGTCGAGCAGCCGCCGCGTCTGCGCTTCCTGGTCGCGGACGACGTCCTCGTATCGCACCTCGAGGATGCGCCCGGGCAGGCGCTCGTGCCAGAACGCCATCAGCCGGTCGAACAGCACGTAGTAGCGGGCGGTATCGACGACGTCGAACGAATAGTCGTAGTACGGCGACGACAGCGCGAACAGCTGCCTGAAGTTGCCGAGCACGGTGTCCATCGGGTCGCGTCGCAGGCAGATCATGCGCGCCTCCGGCAGCGCGCGTGCGATGAATCCAGCATACAGGAAGTTGTGCGGCAGCTTGTCGATGAAGTGCGGGCTGCTGCCGGTGAGCGGGCGCGTACTGTCGATGTACTGCCGCCCGAGCACGGCCGGATCCACCTCGACCGCCCGCGTGAGCGTGTCCTCGTCGAGCATCGGCGGCGTGGTGCTTGCGGAAAGGCGCTTGAGCGCCACGCCGAAATTCTGCAGCTCGCCGGCCGAGGCGACATCCGGATGGCTGGACAGGATCCGCTCGACCAGGGTGGTCCCGGAGCGCGGCATGCCGAGGATGAAGATCGGCTCCGCGCTCTGGTGCCCCGTGCGCTGCGGTGCGGCGTCGTACGCGCGCCGCACCGCGTCGAAGACCCGCTGGTCGCGGCCGATGTCGTAGTCCAGGGTCGACCGCCAGGCGGCCTTGCCGGCGCGCAGATGCTGCAGGGAGCGCGCATGCTCGCCAAGATCCGACAGTTCCTTTTCCAGCGCGAGGTTGATGTAGAGCCTGCCCGCGGCGCCGTCGGCCGTGGCCAGCAGAGCCTGCAGCCGCTCGATGTGGTTGCTTCCGGGTTGCTGGCGTCGCAGCTGGGACAGCGCCAGGTGCGCCTTCCAGTAACGTGGGTCGAGGGCAAGGCAGGCTTCGTACTCGCGCTCGGCCCCGTCGAGGTCACCGACGAACATCAGCGCCGTCGCCAGGTTGAAGCGCATGTTGGCGGCACCCGGCTGCAGCTGCACCGCTTTGGCGAACATCGCCGCCGCATCCGCATAGGCATTGCACTGGCTGAACACCACGCCCAGCGTATCGAGCGAGATCGGATCCGAAGGGTCCAGCGTCACGGCGTGTCGCGCTGCCTCCAAGGCCTCACGCATCGCCCGTGCGCCGGACAGCACGCGCGCGAACTGGGCGAGGTAGTCCGGGCGCGTGGGACTGAGCTGCACGGCGCGTCGCAGGTGCGCATACGCGCGACGGTTGTCGTGCTGGTGCACCGCCGCCACGCCGGCGACGAAATGCACGCCGCCGTGGTCGTCGCAGCGCGGCAGCAGCGAGGACGCGAGCGCGTAGGCGCGCGGCCAGTCGCTGCGGTTCAGCGCATCGACCGCCTGCCGGTAGACGGGCGCGGGATCGGGCGGGTTCAAGGCGTCGCCGGTTCCACGCGCTCCACCTCGTAGCCACGCTGCTGCAGCTTGTGGACCACGCCGTCCTCGCCGAGCAGGTGCAGCGCGCCGACCGCGACCAGGCTGTCGCCGGGCTCGGCGAACAGCGCCTCGATCTTCGGCAGCCACGCGTCGTTGCGGGCAACGTTGATGCGGTGATAGAGCGCCGGGTATTCGGTACGCATGCGCACCGCCATCTCGTTCCACAACGTGCGCTCGTCGCCGCGGCGCCAGGCGTCATGCAGGCGGTCGAGTTCCTGCGCGCCCTTCTCGCCGCTGGAGTCCAGCGCCTCGCGCAGGAACTGGAGCTGTTCGGGGCGGTGCATGCCATCGAGGAAGGCGATCTGCGCCTCGCCGGTTTCCAGCCCGACGGTCTCCTTGCCGGCCTCGGCGGCACGCTGCGCTAGGTGGCTGTCGAGCCCGAGCGAAGGATCGAGGCCGTGGCCGGTCATCTCCACCAGGGTGACGGTCAATGCGATGAACCACGGCTCGAACCTCTGGACGCTCTGCGCGGTCAGCCCCATCGGCTGCACCCGTGCCGCATTGCCGGCCAGCCAGGTCTGCAGTGCCTTGGCGGTTTCCGGCGGCAGCTCGCTGTCGAGCAGGGTGCCGTCGGTGCGCATGCCCGCCTGCGCCATCTTCAGACCGAGCGTGGGCGAGTTCATCTCGGCCGGATCGAGTTCGAGCACCAGACGTTGCGAGGCCTGGAGTGCGTCGTCGATTGCCGGGGCGACCGGATAGTCGTCGGGCCGCAACAGATGGAAGGTGCCGAGCAGGTACACGGTGTCCTCGCCCTTGCTGGCCTTCCACAGCAACGGCACCGGCGGCGCCTTCGCGGCCGCGGTCGGCGCCGGGCCCGGGGCAGGCTGCGCGGCGGTCAAGCCACCTGCGGCGAGGGCGCCCAGCAGCGTCAGCGCGGCGAACGATGTTTTCAGGTTCATGCGAGGTCCTTTCGATCGAGGAATTTCAGAGCACTTCGCCCGGATACGCCTGTTCGCCCGCTTCGATCGCCAGCCGCAGGCGGTTGCCCGGCGGCGGAAGCGGACAGGTGGCGTGGCGGACATAGGCGCACGGCGGGTTGTAGGCACGGTTGAAGTCGAGCACGAGCCGGCCGCTGCCGTCCGGATCCGGGGCATCGAGATAGCGTCCGGCGCCGTAACTGCCATGGCCGCTGGTGCCGTCGGCGAACATCACCAGCAGGCCGTCGCCGCCGTCCACGGCCTCCAGCCGCCATGACTGGCCGTCGCGGTCGAACTCCACCGCGCCGGGGTTCGGCATCGCGTCCACCTGGCCCACGATGTTGACGATGTCGAGCGTCTGTCCGGGCGGGTGCGGCACCCACGTCGCCTGCATCCTCCATGAGGGGTCCGGCGACCAGAACCGCAGTCCGGCGAACCGGCTGCGTGCCGGCGCGTCGAGGTGGCGCACGCGCAGGGCGTGGCGGCCACCGCGTTCGATCAGGCCGAGCTCGCCGCGGCCGTTGTCGAAGCCGATCCGCGTGGGTGCTTCATCGCGATCCGGATGCAGCCGCACCCGTCCCTTCAGCGGCTCGCCGTTGACGGTCAGTGCGACACCGCGCTCGGAGGTGAGGTACACCTCGCCCGCTTCCTGCTGCACCAGCGCCAGTCGCGGCGGGCCAATGCCCAGGTCGATGCCCGCGCGCGGCCCGTTGCCGATGTAGTGGGCCCTGAGTTCGAGCCAGTGCAGCCCGACCAGGGTGGTCCAGCCATCGTCGGCCTGCAGCGCGCGCGCACGCTCCAGCCGCCACTGCTGTTCGCCGCCCACGTAGTCGGGGTCGATCGCTGCGGGGCCGATGTCGCCGCCTGCCTCCCGCGCACACGCGGCCAGCAGGAGCGGCAGTGCCAGGCACAGCCAGCCCCATCCCCACCGACGTTCCCCGTGTTTGTGCATCAGCGTCCCCGCATGAACCAGCGATCGATCTCGGCCAGGCTGAACCGCGTCCAGGTCGGACGCCCATGATTGCACTGGCCGGAGCGTTCGGTCTCCTCCATCTGACGCAGCAGGGCGTTCATCTCGGGAACGGTGAGCCTGCGGTTGGCACGTACCGAACCATGGCAGGCCATCGTCGACAGCAGCTCGTCGCGCGCACTGCGCACGCGGCGGCTGTGGCCGTGTTCGCGCAGGTCGGCGAGCACGTCGCGCAGCAGCGCCTCGGTATCGCCCTGCGCCAGCAGCGCCGGCACGCCACGCAGCAGCAGCGACTGCGGGCCGGCACGCGAGACGTCGAAGCCGAGTTCCGCCAGTACGGCGGCCTCGCGTTCGGCGATATCGGCCTCGCGTTCGGCCACCGCCACCGTCTGCGGCACCAGCAGCGGCTGCATGCGAAGGCCTTCGCTGTCGTGCGCGGCCTTCAGCTTCTCGTAGCCGATGCGCTCGTGCGCGGCATGCATGTCGACGACGATCAGGCCGTCGGCGGCCTGGCTCAGGATGTAGATGCCATGCAGCTGCGCCAGCGCGAAACCCAGGGGCGGAATGCCGCGCTCGTCGGCATCCGGCAGCGCCTGGCTGCCCGCGACCACGGCCACGCCGTCGGCGAGCGCCGGCGTCGTCGCGCCATACAGCGCCGCGTAGCCGGCACGCAGCTCGTCGACCCGCAACGCCAGATTGGACTGTTCGCGGGGCTCTACGCGGCCTGCCCAGGATGCTGGAAGCGCCGAGGTCGGGGACGGCTGCGGTGACGACGCATCCGATGCCACCGCTGCGCCGAGGCCTGCGCGGGTGTCGGCCAGCGCGCCCTGCAGGGTGCGGTAGACGAACTCGTGCAGCAGGCGTCCGTCGCGGAAGCGCACCTCATGCTTGGCCGGATGCACGTTGACGTCCACGCGCGTGGGGTCGAGTTCCAGGAACAGCACGTACGCCGGCTGGCGACCGTGGTACATCACGTCGGCGTACGCCTGTTTCACCGCATGGCTGATGCTGCGGTCACGCACAGCGCGCCCGTTGACGTAGAGATGCTGCTGGTCGGCACTGGCGCGCGAATACGCCGGCCGCGCGATCCAGCCCGACAGCCGCAGCCCCGCGGCGCTGTGGTCGACGCGCAACGCCTGGCGCGCGAATTCGGCGCCCAGGGTTTCCTCAAGCCGGCCGTCCTCGAACAGCGAGCCACCACCGCGGTAGCGCCGCAGCGGCTTGCCGTTGTGGCTGATGCGCAGCTCGACGTCAGGCCGGGCCAGCGCCAGCGAGCGCAGCCAGTCCTCGACATGGCCGAGCTCGGTGCGCTCGGCACGCAGGAACTTGCGGCGTGCCGGCACGTTGTAGAACAGGTCACGGACCTCGACGGTGGTGCCGGTCGGGTGCGCCTTCGGCTCCAGCGCGCCCAGCTGCCCGCCTTCCACCGCGAGTGCGCTGGCATGGGCGGCATCGACGGTACGCGACACCAGCAGGAAGCGGCTGACCGACGCGATCGACGGCAGCGCCTCGCCGCGGAAACCGAGCGTGGCGACCGCCTCGAGATCGTCGAGCGATGCGATCTTGCTGGTGGCGTGGCGCGAAACCGCGAGCGGAAGCTCGTCGGGCGGGATGCCTCCGCCGTCGTCGCGCACCCGGATCAGGCGTACGCCGCCTTCCTCGAGTTCGATGTCGACGCGCCCTGCCCCCGCGTCCAGCGCGTTCTCCACCAGTTCCTTGACGACGGATGCCGGGCGTTCGACGACCTCGCCGGCGGCGATCTGGTTGGCGAGGGTCTCGGGTAGCTGGCGGATGCGCACGGGGTCTGCTGCAACGGATCAACCGCGATGATAGCGGCTGCACCCGCGCGTGCGCCCCGCGGCCGGCTCAGGGGCTGCCGCCCTGCCCGTTGCTGCCTGCCGCGGCGGCAGCGCGCGCGGCATACAGCGTGCCCGGCGGCGGCTGGTTGGAGAAATAGGTGTTGACGCCGTCGAGCACCGCACGCGCCACGGTGGACTGGAAGCGCGGATCGATCAGCCGCTGCTCCTCTTCCGGGTTGGAGAGGAACGCGGTCTCCACCAGCATCGCCGGCATGTCGGATGTGCGCAGTACCGCGAAGTTGGCGCGCTCGATGTGCGGCTTGTGGTTGTTGCCGATACGCTTGAGCCCGGCGAGCACATGCTGGCCGGCATCCTCGGATGCCTTCATCTGCCCGCTCTGGGTGAGGTCGAGCAGCACCGATGCCAGCGTGCCGTCGGCTTCCTGCAGGCGCACGCCACCGATCAGGTCGGCGGCGTTCTCCTTGTCCGCCAGCCAGCGGGCACGCTGCGACGACGCCCCGCGCAGCGACAGCACGTACACCGAGGAACCCTTGGCATTGCGGTTGGGAGCGGCATCGGCGTGGATCGAGATGAACATGTCGGCGCCGGCCTGGCGCGCCAGCTGGGTGCGGCGGTTCAACGGCAGGAACACGTCGCGGTCGCGGGTCAGGTAGGCCTTGAGGCCCGGCGTGGCATCCACCTGCCGCGCGAGTTCGCGGGCGATGGCCAGGGTGATGTCCTTCTCGCGCTGGCCGGTCGGGCCGACCGCGCCGGGATCCTGCCCGCCATGCCCGGCATCGATGGCGATCACCAGCGGGCGCGTGCCGGCGGGGCTGATGGCGCGCGCGAGGGGCGGCGCCGGCGTGGCGCTGGCCTGCGGTGCGCGCGTCGCGGGCGCCGGGGATTGCTGTGGGGCCGCGGGAGTGGCCGCGGGGCGTGCTGGCGGCGGTGTGGCGGCCGCGACCTGCGCCGCGGCGGCTGCCGGAGGCGTGGCGCGGGACGCGGCGATTTCCGAGATCAGCCGCGAGGTGGCCGCACTCGACGCGGCGACGTCATCGCCTTGCGGACGGGCCGCAACCGACGCCGGCGCCGGCCGTGGCGTGGGAGGCGGCTGCACGCTCCCGGCGATCAGCCGCGAGGTCGCGTCGTTTGACGCCGCGACCGGATCGACGCTGGGCGCAGCAGGTACGGCCACAGCGGGCACCGGGGCCGGAGCCGGAGCCGATCCGGCGCCTGCCACGGCCGCGGCGACCGCCGGGCCGGACACGACATCGCCATCGTCCGGCCATTCCAGCACCAGCCGCACGCCATTGGCGGCGGGCTCGAAACGCGGCTTCAGCGCGACCACCGGCTGGTGCAGGTCGAACACGATCCGGCTGGTACCGGGCTGGGGCTGGCCGCTGCGGACCGCCTTCACCAGGCCTGCCGGCGCCGGCAACTGCAGGTTCCGTGGCAGCGTGGTGCCCGGGAGGTCGACCACCAGCCGATGCGGATCGGCGAGGTTGAGGGTACGGAACTCGACTTCGGCGGGCAGCACCAGCTCGGCGCGGGTGCCGGTGGCGCCGGCAGCGAGCTGTACACCGCCGACTTCCGCGGCTTTGGCCACGACACTCCAGACAAGGCCGGCCAGGAGGGCCAGCCCCAACAGAAGTTCCTGGATTCGAGCTCCCCGGGCGCGCATTGCCGTAGTCAAGCACCAGAGGGTTTTGTTTGCAAGATGTTTTCCCTTATGAATCCGCCACCTGCCGGCCCTTCCTGCGCCGGTGGTTCAGGAAACCGTCACAAGTGCGGCATCGTCCAGCCGATCCAGCCAGGCCCGGCCCGTGGGCGAACAGGCGTCGATGCGGATCGCGCGGCCGGCCCCTGCGATCGCCAGATGCACGGCCAGATCCGGGGCCGGCAGTGCCCCGGCCCCGCGCTGCGGCCATTCGACCAGCCACAACGCGCCTGCGGCCTCGTCCAGACCGAGGAATTCCAGTTCACCGGGATCGCCGATCCGGTACAGGTCGAGATGCAGCGCCTCCCGCCCACCGGGCAACGGATAGCGTTCGACCAGCGTATAGGTCGGGCTGCGCACCGTGCCCTGCACGCCGAGGTGCCTGAGCCAGGCGCGGGCGAGCGTGGACTTGCCCGCACCCAGGTCGCCATGCAGATGCACGACCGCGCCACCGTGCGGTTGCGATTCCGCAAGCCTCGCCGCCAGTGCGGCGGTGGCGGCAGGATCATCGAGCTGCAGCTCCAGGGTGTGGCCGGTACTCACGGATTCGCAGCCCTGCGCAGATGGGAAAACAGGTCCGACGGCAGCAGGCCACGTTCGCCGCCGCCGTCGGCCGCGCGGTCGCCGGCATGCGCGTGCAGCAACGCACCCGCGGTCGCGGCGTCGAACGGATCCATGCCCTGCGCGCGCAGTGCCGCCACGCAGCCGGTCAGCACATCGCCCATCCCACCGACCGCCATGCCCGGGTTTCCGGCCGCGATCAGCCGTGGCATGCCGTGAGGTATCGCCACCAGGCTGCCGGCGCCCTTCAGGATCACGCAGCAGCCGTAGCGCGCTGCCAGCGCCTGCACCGCAGCGTAGCGGTCACGCTGCACACCGGCGACATCGCATCCGAGCAGGCGCGCGGCCTCGCCCGGGTGCGGGGTCAGCACCGTATCGGCCGGCAGGCGATCACCACGGCGGGCGAGCAGGTTCAGCGCATCGGCATCGAGGACCAGCGACCGGCCACTTGCGAGCGCCGCCGCGTACAGCGCCTCGCCCCAAGCTGCAGTCCCCAGCCCGGGGCCCACCGCGACGACGGTGGCGGCATCGAGCAATGGCTGCAGCGAGGACACATCGTCCACCGCGTGCGGCATGGCTTCCGGGCGGCGCGCCAGCATCGGCGCCACGTGCGTTGCGCGCGTCGCCACGCTGACCAGCCCGGCACCACTACGCAGCGCGCCCTCGGCGGCCAGCAGTACCGCGCCGCCCCTGCCATGGTCGCCCCCGACGCACAGCACATGGCCCGCATCGCCCTTGTGGCTGTTGCGCGGCCGCCGCGGAAACCACCCGCCCAGCGCTGCCGGGCCGAACCACTGCGCATCGGCCTGCACCCGCGCGTGCACTGCCGCAGGCACGTGCAGCGTGTCCAGCAGGCGCTCGCCGGCATGGTCGATCGCCGGGCCGGTCTGCAGCCCCAGGTGCGCGGCAAGGAACTGCAGCGTCAGCGTGGCGCGGACAGCGCCGTCGTGCACTTCACCGCTGCCGGCATCCACGCCGCTGGGCACATCGAGCGCGAACACCGGCGCATCGGCTGCGTTGATCGCGTGCAGCAGCGCGGACAGGTCCGCATCCGGCGCGCGCGCGAGGCCGATGCCCAGCACCGCATCCACGACCAGGTCACAGGGCTCAAGCGGGCCCTCGAACGTTCCGACGTTGCCGCCTGCGGCGATGAATTCCCGCGCAGCACGTTGCGCCAGCGCGCTGCGCGGCATGTACGCCTGCGCGTGCACCACGCGCACGTCGCGACCGGCCTGCAACGCATGCCGCGCGAAGACATGGCCATCGCCGCCGTTGTTGCCGGGGCCACACACCACCACGATCCGTCTTGCCTGCGGCCAGCGCGCCAGCGCGACCCTGCAGGCGGCTGCACCGGCGCGCGCCATCAGCGCAAATCCGTCGCCACCGGCATCCTCGATCGCGGCCTGCTCCAGCACCCGCAGCGCGGCGTTGGCGTACAGGAAACCGGACGCGCCGGGTGCGGATTCGCTCATGGGCGCGATTCTATACTTCGCCGGTGAATGCGCCCGCGCCCCGTCCGATCGATCTCGACGCCCATGCACTGGTCGCACAGATCCGCGATCTTGCGCGCGATGCGGGCTTCCAGCGCATGGGCATCAGCGGCATCGAGCTCGGCGAGGACGAAGCGCACCTGCGTTCGTGGCTCGCCGAAGGTCTGTACGGCACCATGGAATGGATGGCGCGCCACGGCGATCGCCGCGCGCGACCGGCGGAGCTGGTGCCGGGCACCCTGCGGGTGATCTCGGTCGGTCTCGACTACGGCCCGGACGACCACGACGACAGCTGGCGCACACTGGCCGACGGCAGCCGTGCCTACGTCGCCCGCTACGCGCTCGGCCGCGATTACCACAAGCTGATGCGGAACCGGCTGCAGAAGCTCGCCGACCGCATCGCCGGCCTGGTCGGGCCATTCGGGCACCGGGTGTTCGTCGATTCCGCACCGGTGCTCGAACGGGCGCTGGCACGCAATGCCGGCCTGGGCTGGATCGGCAAGCACACCTGCCTGATCGACCGCGACGGCGGTTCGTGGTTCTTCCTCGGCGAGATCTACATCGACCTGCCGCTGCCCGTCGACCCGCCGGCAACCGCGCACTGCGGCACCTGCACGCGCTGCATCGACATCTGCCCGACCGGTGCCATCGTCGCGCCGCAGCGGCTGGATGCGCGGCGCTGCATCAGCTACCTGACCATCGAGCACGACGGGCCGATTCCCGAACCGCTGCGTGCGCCGATCGGCAACCGCATCTTCGGCTGCGACGACTGCCAGCTGGTGTGCCCGTGGAACAAGTTCGCCCGGCGCCACGACGAGCCCGACTTCCGCGTGCGCAACAACCTCGACACGGCGACGCTGGCGGAACTGTTCGCCTGGACCGAAGAGGAGTTCCTGCAGCGCACCGAGGGCTCGGCGATCCGCCGCAGCGGGCACCGGCGCTGGCTGCGCAATATCGCGGTGGCCCTGGGCAACGCGCCGACCACCGCGGAAACGCTCGAGGCTCTGCGCTCGCGCCGGCATTCGGGCGACGCGCTGGTCGACGAGCATGTCGACTGGGCATTGCGCCGGCACGGCGTGTAGCGGGTAGACGGGGCACGGCGCCCCGGCCGAATACGCGGGGTTATCCGATCGCCATTCTTCCCCGATCGCGCGCGACCCGCGATCGCTGCGGGCGTCAGCGCCGCGAGGCGATCTCCGCCAGCAACGCGCGCGTCACCGGGTCCTCCACCCGCGCCGGCTCGCCCTTCACCGCCGGCAGCAACTCGCCGGCGATGCGCTTGCCCAGCTCCACGCCCCACTGGTCGAAGGCGTTGATGCCCCACAGCACCGACTGCAGGTAGACGCTGTGCTCGTAGAGCGCGATCAGCGCACCCAGCGAATGCGGCGTCAGCGCGTCGAGCAGCATCAGCGTCGACGGCCGATTGCCGGGATAGCGCTTCTGCGCATCCTCGGCCGCATGGCCATTGGCCAACGCCTCGGTCTGCGCCAGCAGGTTGGACAGCAGCGCGGCATGGTTCTCGGCATAGGGGTGATCGGGCCGCACGGTGCCGATGAAGTCGGCCGGCACGCTCTGGGTGCCCTGGTGCAAGGCCTGGAAGAAGCTGTGCTGTGAATTGGTGCCGGCACCACCCCACAGCACCGGCACGGTGTCCACGTCCGCCGGTTCCCCATCGGGGGTGACCGACTTGCCCAGGCTTTCCATCACCAGCTGCTGGAGGTAGGCCGGCAGCAGCGCGAGGCGCTCGTCGTAGGGCAGCACGGCATGTGTCGGCAGGCCGAGGCCGTTGCGGTTCCACACCGCGGTCAGCGCATGCAGCACCGGCAGGTTGGCGTCGAGCGGCGCCTCGAGCACGTGCGCGTCCATCTCCGCCGCGCCTTCCAGCAGGGCGTCGAAGCCGTCCATGCCGATCGCCAGTGCGATCGCGAAACCGACCGTCGACCACAGCGAATAACGCCCGCCCACCCAGTCCCACATCGGCAGCACGCGCGCGGGATCGACGCCGAACGCCTGCGCCTTTTCGACGTTCGCGCTGACGGCATACAGACGTTCGCCCCCACCCAGCCAGTCACGCAGGATGGTGCCGTTGAGCAGGGTTTCCTGGGTGCCGAAACTCTTCGACACCAGGATCGCCGCGGTCTTCGCCGGGTCCAGCCCACGCAGGCGATGAAAAGCATCACTGCCGTCCACATTGGTCAGGAAGTGCACGCGGAAGCGCCCGCTGTGCGCATCCTTGAGGGCATCGACCACGAGCCGCGGGCCGAGATCGGACCCGCCGATGCCGACGTTGACGATATCGGTGACCGCCGACGCCGCCAGCGCATCCACCATCGACGCCATGCGCGCACGCGCACCCCGCGCCTGCGCATGTGCGTCCTGCGCCACCGGCGTGGTGCCGAGCGCGGAGCGCAGTGCCACGTGCAGGGCCGGGCGCTGCTCGGAAGGATTGACCATCGCACCGTCGAACAGCGCGCGCAACGCGTCCTGCAGGCCTGCGTCGGCAGCCAGTGCATACAGGCCGGCCAGCGCCTGGTCATCGAAGCGCTGGCGGGCGAAGTTGGCATACAGCGGACCGACACGCAGCGACAGTGCGGTTGCCCGCGCCGGATCGGCACCGACCAGCCCGGCGATCCGGGTATCCGCGAGGCGGCGCGCGTGCGGCGCCAGCGCCTGCTGAAGCCGTCGCGCCGCCGCCGACATCAGGCTGCCTGCGCCGGGATCGAGTCGTTGGTGTGCGTCATCCGGTTCTGCCGGTCGACATACACCAGGCTCGGCTTGAACACCGCGGCTTCGGCCTCGTCGCAGGCGCCATAGGCACAGATGATGACGAGGTCGCCGCAGGCCGCCTTGTGCGCGGCCGCGCCGTTGACGGAAATGATCCCGCTGCCGGCTTCGGCGCGGATCGCATAGGTCGCGAAACGCTCGCCATTGTCGATGTTGTAGATCTCGATGCGCTCGTATTCGCGGATGCCCGACAGGTCGAGCAGGTGCCCGTCGATCGCGCAGGAGCCTTCGTAATGCAGCTCCGCGTGGGTGACGGTGGCACGGTGGATCTTCGCTTTGAGCAGGGTCAGTTGCATGGCATCGGCCCGCGCGAACGGGAGCTGCGGGACGTGGGGTCCGCGGAAGCCGCCAGTATATGCACCCCCTGCCGCATCGCAACAAACACCACGGCGGGATTCAGCCGCCGCTGCCGAACCCGAGGTTGTCGATCAGCCGGGTGGTTCCAAGGCGTGCGGCCACCAGCGCCACGCGCATGTCATCGCTGTCCCCGGGTATGCCGAGTGCGGGGGTGCGCACCACCGCGTAGTCCACCCCGAAGCCGGCGGTATTCAGGGCGTCCCGCGCCTGCGCCTCCACCACCTCGCGCGGCGCGCCGGCGAGGCTCTGCCCGCGCATGCGCTGCAGGGTGGCATGGATCAACGGTGCGATGGCGCGCTGTTCCGGAGTCAGGTACTGGTTGCGCGAGCTGAGCGCCAGGCCGTCGCTGTCACGCACGATGGCACCTGCCAGCAGCTCGACCGGGAACGCCAGATCGCGCACGAGGTGGCGGATCACCGCCAGCTGCTGGTAGTCCTTGAGCCCGAACGCAGCGACGTCGGGCTGCACCTGCAGGAGCAGCCGCGACACCACCGTCGCCACGCCGTCGAAGTGCCCGGGGCGCTGCGCGCCTTCGAGCACCCCGGTCACCCCCGGCACCGACATGCGCACCGCATTGTCGACACCCAGCGGGTACATCGTCTCCACCGAAGGCGCCCACATCAGGTCGCAGCCGGCGGCGGCAAGGCCGTCGGCATCGGCTTCGGGCGTGCGCGGATAACGCGCGAAATCCTCGTTCGGCCCGAACTGGGTCGGGTTCACGAACACGCTGGTGACGACGCGATCGGCATGCGCACGGGCGAGGCGCACCAGCGAATGGTGGCCGCTGTGCAGGTTGCCCATCGTCGGCACCAGGCCCACGCGCAGGCCCTGCTGCTTCCAGCTGCGGATGCGCGCGCGCAGGGTGTCGAGGCTGTGGACGATATCGATCATGCGGCAGGTGGTGGCGGGAGGCAGGGAATTCTCGCAGATCACCTGAGGGCAGCACGCGGTCTGCGCTCAAAATCGGGATTGCGCAAAACCAACCCGCGCGTGCGTCACCGCGCTCCCTTCGATCCGCGCATCTCGCGGCAACCCGTTACCTGTACGAGTGCTCCGCCGCCGGAAAGCTGCCATCGCGCACCGCGGCGACAAAGGCCTGCACGGCACCGGCCACCGAACCGCCCTCGGCGAGGAAATCACGGACGAAACGCGGTCGGCGGTGGCCGCTGTCGAGGCCGAGCATGTCGTGCAACACCAGCACCTGGCCGTCGCAATGCGCGCCGGCGCCGATGCCGATCGTCGGCACCGCGCTTGCCGCGGTGATGCCGGCCGCCAGCGGTGCGGGCACGCCCTCCAGCACGATCAGTGCGGCGCCGGCCTCGGCGACCTGGCGGGCTTCCTCGCGCAGCCGATCGGCGGCGGCGGCCTCGCGGCCCTGCACCTTGAAACCACCCATCCGCAACACCGCCTGCGGGGTCAGCCCGAGATGCGCGCAGACCGGAATCTCGCGCTCAACCAGAAAGCGAATCACCTCGAGCTTGGGACCGGCGCCCTCCAGCTTCACCATGCCGGCGCCGGCCTGCAGCAGCCGGGTCGAGGCGTCGAGCGCGCGCTCGGGCGTGGCATCGGCCTGGAACGGCAGGTCCGCGACCAGCAGTGCGCGGCGGATGACCCTCGCAACGCACGCCGTGTGATACGCGATGTCGTCGACGGTCACCGGCAACGTGGAGGCGTGGCCCTGCACCACCATGCCGAGCGAGTCGCCGATCAGCAGCAGTTCGACGCCGTTGGCGTCGAGGACGCGCGCGAAGCCGGCGTCATAGGCGGTGAGCATGCTGAGCTTGCGGCCGGCGCTGCGCGCGGCGAGCAGGTCGGGAACGGTGATGGGCTTGTCCATGGCCGGAGTGTAGCCCTGCCCGCTTACAGGTGCCGCCCGGGCCGGGGGCCGTCCTCGTCCAGACGCACCACCCCGCCGTCATCGATGGCCGGCAACAGCTCGCGCGCAGCGCCCACGCCCGGGATCGACGCATCCGCCCACACGTCCAGCAGCGGACGCAGCGCGAACGCGCGTTCGTGCAGGTGCGGATGCGGCACGCGCAGGCCCGGCATGTCGATGCGCTGTTCGCCATAGAGCAGCAGGTCGAGATCCAGCAGCCTCGGGCCCCATCGCAATGCGGGGTCGTCAGCGCGCACGCGGCCGTGTGCGGCCTCGATGCGCAGCAGCGCATCCAGCAGCGTGCCGGGTGCCAGGCCGGTCCGCAGCCGCGCAACCGCGTTCACGAACGCAGGCTGGTCCTCGCGCCCCCAGGCCGTGCTCCGATACAACGGTGAAGCCGCCAGCAGGACGGTCCCGGGCAAGGCCGCCAGCGCGTCGAATGCACTGCGCAGGGTGGCCGCGGGTTCGCCGAGATTGGCGCCCAGGCCGATCGCGGCTTCGACCGTCGGCGCCGGCCCGTCACCCGGCGATGCGCACATGCGCTGTCAGCCAGCGTCGGCGGACGCCGGGCGACGCCGCCGGCGACGGCGCTTGCGCGGCTCATCCGCGTCGCCATCACCCTCGACATCGGTTGCCGGCGGATGCGCGGCGATCGCATGGTCGGGATCGTGCTGGGCCTCGCGCCAGAACGCGACGTCCTCGGCGTGGCTTCCCGACGCGGCGTCACGCAGCACCAGGAAGTCGAACGCGGCGCGGAAACGCGGATGCGCGAGCGTGCGCACCACCCGCTTGCGCTGGCGCAGTGGCAGGCGGGTCTGCAGCAGCCAGATCTCCTGCATCGGCAGCGAGAAGCGGCGTGGCAGCGCGATGGTGGCGAGCTGGTGCAGGGTGACCCGATCGGCGGCGCGGCGCTGCGCTTCCGCGGCATGGGTGCCCGCCGCCTGCAGGCCGATCAGCGCATGGCAGTACGCAGGCCACAACAGCAGCGCGAACAGGAACGCCGGCGACACCGGTTCGTCGGCCGCCACCCGCGCATCGGTATTGCGCAGGCCTTCGAGGATGAATTCGCGCAGCACGCCGCTGCGGTTGCGCGAAAGCGCCGCGGCGCTTTCCGGGAACAGGATGGGCAACAGCCCGTGCGCCTCGAGGCCGAGGAAACTGGCTTCGCCACGTCCCGAGAGGAACAGCTTCAGGCATTCTTCGAACAGTCGCGCCGGCGCGGCTTCGCGCAGCAGTGGCGCCAGCACCGCGATCGGCGCGGCCGTGGCCGGATCGATGGTGAAGTCCAGCTTCGCCGCCAGCCGGACGGCGCGCAGCATGCGCACCGGATCCTCGCGGTAGCGCTGCTCGGGGTCGCCGATCAGCTTGAGCACGCGGTTCTGCACGTCCTCGAAGCCGCCGACGTAATCGCGCACCGAGAAGTCCTCGATCGCGTAATAGAGCGCGTTGGCGGTGAAGTCGCGGCGGATCGCGTCCTCCTCGATCGTGCCGTAGACGTTGTCGCGCAGCAGCCGGCCACCTTCGTGGGTCTCGCGGTCGCCGCTGCCGTCGTCGGCATTGGAGCGGAAGGTCGCGACCTCGACGATCTCGCGCCCGAACACCACGTGGGCGAGGCGGAAGCGCCGGCCGATCAGCCGCGAGTTGCGGAACAGCGCGCGCACCTCGTCGGGCGTGGCATCGGTGGCGATGTCGAAGTCCTTGGGCTGCAGCCCGATCAGCAGGTCGCGGACGGCGCCGCCAACCAGGAAGGCGCCATGCCCGGCCTCGCGCAGCCGGTAGAGCACGCGCAGTGCGCCGGGGCTGATGTCCTTGCGGGAAATCGGGTGGTGTTCCCGGGCGATGGTGCGCAGCACGGGCACGGGAAGGAGCGCGGGGAGGGAATCGGGGGTCTGGGTCATCAAGTGCTTCTGGAAAAAGGTCCGCGAAAAGTTCTCTCGGGCGGACGCGGGGACGACACAACGGCGTCCTTGTGTTGCTATACTAGCAAGCTGCACGGGACATCACGCTCCGTACAGGCCGGTCGTCCAGCCGGTGGCCCCCGGGCCGACATCGCTCCCTTCGTCTAGAGGCCTAGGACGTGGCCCTCTCAAGGCTAAAACACGGGTTCGAATCCCGTAGGGAGCGCCATCTTCCGAAAGCCCGCGTCGCAGGACGCGGGCTTTCTTCTTTGTACGCGCGCGGATGCGAACCGCTCGCACCGCCGGTCGGGCACGTGGCTTAAACTTGCGGGCCTGGCTGTCGTGCTGCCACGAGGAATTCCATGCCTTTCGTCGTCACCGAGAACTGCATCAAGTGCAAGTACACCGACTGCGTCGAGGTGTGCCCGGTCGACTGTTTCCACGAAGGCCCGAACTTCCTGGTGATCGATCCGGACGAGTGCATCGACTGCACCCTGTGCGAGCCGGAATGCCCGATCAATGCGATCTACCCGGAGGACGACGTTCCCGCCGGGCAGGAACACTTCGTGGCCTTGAATGCCGAACTTTCGCGCGACTGGCCGGTGATCACCACCCGCAAGGAGCCGCCCGCCGACGCCAAGGACTGGGAAGGCAAGCCCGACAAGCTGCCGCTGCTCGAACGCTGAGCGCGGTACGGCGCGGGGAGCTTCGAACCGACGCCGACAACCCGCTTCACGACAGGGAAAAGGCCGCGCATGCGCGGCCTTTTCCTTTTTGCACCCGGGCAGATTGCCGCTTCCCCGCCGCGGCCTCAGCCGCGACCGGGAAACGGCCGGTGCATCAGCCGCGGACCGAAGGCCGCTGGCCGCTGCGCCCATCGGCGCGCGAGCCACGGGCCTGGCGCGGGCCGGCGTGTGCATGCGCACCACGCTCCTGCGGCTTGCCGTGCGCGCGATGCGCCGGCTTGCGCGCGGCGCCACCCGGGGCACGTCCGCCGCCACCACGCTTGGCCGACTGCATCGGGCCGTCGAGGCGGATCGGATGCGTCGGCGCATAGCCTTCAACTTCCACCATCGAGATGTCGGCCTTGAGCATGCGCTGGATCTGCCGCAGCAGGATCGCCTCGTCGGCCGAGACCAGCGACAGCGCCTCACCCGTCGCGCCGTTGCGGCCGGTGCGGCCGATGCGGTGCACGTAGTCCTCGGCGACCATCGGCAGGTCGTGGTTGATCACCAGCGGCAGGTTCGGGATATCGAGCCCGCGCGCGGCGACGTCGGTGGCGACCAGGATGCGCGCCTTGCCGGACTTGAACTGGTCCAGCGCCTTCTGGCGTTGCGCCTGGCTCTTGTTGCCATGGATCGCGACTGCCGGCAGGCCGGCCTTCTCGAGCTGTTCCGCGAGACGGTTGCAGCCGTGCTTGGTCTTGCCGAACACCAGCACGCGGTCGGTGTGGCGCTTGCTGAGGATGTCGACCAGCAGGTCGCGCTTGCGGCCGGAATCGACCGGGTGCGCACGGTGCACGATGGTGTCGGCAATAACGTTGTTCGACGTCACCTGCACCTGCTGCGGGTTACGCATGATCTCCAGCGCGAGCGCACGGATACGCGGCTCGAAGGTGGCCGAGAACAGCAGCGTCTGCCGCTGCGCGGGCACCTTGGCGAGGATCCGCTTCATGTTGGGCAGGAAGCCCATGTCGAGCATGCGGTCGGCCTCGTCGAGCACCAGCACCTCGATGGCATCGAGCTTGGCGTAGCCGGACTGCATGTGGTCGAGCAGGCGGCCCGGGCAGGCCACCAGCACGTCGACACCGCGCTTCAGGTTCTCGATCTGCGGCTGCATGCCCACGCCGCCGAACAGCGTCGTCACGTTGAGGCGCAGATGGCGGCCGTACGCCTTGATGCTGTCGGCCACCTGCACCGCGAGCTCGCGGGTCGGCACCAGGATCAGTGCGCGCGGCTTGCGCGGGCCCTTGGGCGGGGTTTCCTTTGCGAGACGCTGCAGCAGCGGCAGGCCGAAGGCAGCGGTCTTGCCGGTACCGGTCTGGGCGCCACCCAGCAGGTCGTGGCCGGCCAGCACCAGCGGGATCGCCTGGGCCTGGATCGGGGTGGGCGTGGTGTAGCCGGTTTCGGCCAGCGCACGCAGCAGCGCGGGCGAAAGCCCGAGGGTTTCGAATTGCATGGATGTCTCCTTGACCCATCGCACGCCTGGCCGGTCTTCCGGCGTCATGGCGCACAAAGTCCGTGCCCGCGCTATCCAGAACCGCGCTGCGGGCGACGTGATGACGGCACGGACGTTTCCGTGTCGTGTCTGCGCGAGGAAGGACGTGCGGGATAGGAGACCGGGCGCGGAGGCCGCGGCGGGCTTACCAGGATCGTCACTGTTCGAGAGCGCTTCGCGCTCGAGAGCAGGAGCAGCCGTATCGCAGAACGTCGAGGAGTCTACGTCATGCGACCGGCCCGCGACCAGCGCCACGAGGGTCCGGTCATCCTGGCGACAGCTGCGCATGCCGCCGACAGCCTACGGGCATGACGTTCGACACCACCGGCCCTGCCCTGGCGGGCGTACATTGCCGCGGCATCCACCAGCCATGCCCGCAACGGGCGGAGTCGAACATGACCGCGAACACCCCGAGAATCCTTGCCCTGTCGCTGGCCGTGTCGCTGGCGCTGGGTGCCTGCAGCCGCGATGCCGCACCCGCTGCCGACGACAGCACCGCCACCGCGCCGGCAGCCGCCCCCGCCACCCCGCGGCTGGACGACGCGAAGCTGCCACCGGTCAACCGCTTCCAGATCACCGACCTCGACGACGCCGTCGGCGCCTGCCAGGACCTCAACGCGCATGCCAACGGCAAGTGGCTGGCCGCCAACGCGATCCCCGGCGACCGCACCAGCTGGGGTTCGTTCGAGATGCTGGTGGAGCGTTCGCTGGCCGCGCAGCGCCAGCTCGCCGAGCAGGCCGCGAACGACACCGGCGCCACCGGCGTGGCCAGGATCGTCGGCGATTTCTGGGCCACCGGCATGGACGAGGCCGCGATCGAGGCGCAGGGCCTGGCACCGATCCAGGACCGCCTGGATGCGATCGACGCGCTCGCCGACGGCACGGCCATCGCCGACTACCTGCGCAACAGCGCCGCGCGTGGCGAGAGCTTCCTGGTGAGCTTCGGGCCCAATGCGGACTTCAGGGATTCGAAGGTCAACATCGCCTATGCCGCGCAGGGCGGCCTGGGCCTGCCTGACAGGACCTACTACTTCGAGGCCACCCACCAGGACAAGCTGGCCGCCTACGAGCGCCATGTCGCCCGCGTGCTCGAGCTTTCCGGCGTGCCCTCCGATGCGGCAGCCGGGCAGGCCCGTGCGGTGGTCGCGTTCGAGACCAGGCTGGCCGACAAGTCGCGTTCGCAGGTGGAACTCGCGCGCGACGCGTCGCTGTTCTACAACCCGGTCACCCCTTCCGACGCCGACGCGCTGACCCCGAACTTCCCGTGGACGGCGTTCTTCGCCGCACAGGGCATCGAGGCGCCGGAGACGTTCTCGCTGGCGATGCCCGAGTTCCACCGGGAAGTCAACCGCATGCTCAACGAGGTGCCGGTCGACACCTGGAAGGCCTATCTGCGCTTCCATACCGTCGACAGCGCCTCGCCGTACCTGGCCCGCGACTTCGCCAACGCCAACTACGAGTTCTACGGGCGCACCCTGCGCGGCCAGCAGGAGATCGAGCCGCGCTGGAAGCGTGCGCTCAACACGCTCAACGCAAGTGCCGGCGAAGCGCTGGGCGAGATCTACGTGCAGGCTGCATTCCCGGCCGAGTCCAAGGCACGGATGGAAGAACTCGTTGCCAATCTGGGCGAGGCGCTGAAGGCACGGCTGGAGAACCTCGAGTGGATGGGCGAAGAGACGCGGGAGAAGGCGATGGCCAAGTGGGAGACCTTCACCCCGAAGATCGGCTACCCCGCCAACTGGCGCGACTGGAGCGGGCTTGCCACCAGCCGCGACAGCTACATCGGCAACGTGCTGGCCGCGCGCGAGTTCAATCACCGCTGGCAGCTGGGCAAGATCGGCAAGCCGGTGGATCCGGACGAGTGGTTCATGCCGCCGCAGACGGTCAACGCCTACTACAACCCGCAGGCCAACGAGATCGTGTTCCCGGCTGCGATCCTGCAGCCGCCGTTCTTCGATCCCGATGCCGACGACGCGCTCAACTACGGCGGCATCGGCGCGGTCATCGGCCACGAGATGATCCACGGCTACGACGACCAGGGCAGCCGCTTCGGGCCCACCGGCAACTTCGAGAACTGGTGGACCGGGGCCGACGCCAGTGGCTTCCGCAAGCTCACCGACCGCCTGGTGGCGCAATTCGATGCCTACGAGGCGGCACCGGGCCAGCATGTCAACGGCACCCTGACGCTGGGCGAGAACATCGCCGATCTCGGCGGCCTGGCGGTCGCCTACGACGCCCTGCAGCGCGCACGCGAGGGCGAGCAGGATCCGAACGTGGACGGCCTCACCCAGGACCAGCGCTTCTTCCTCAACTGGGCCACGGTGTGGCGCCGCAACTTCACGCCCGAGGAACTGAAGGTGCGGCTGGCGACCGACCCGCATGCGCCGGCGAATTTCCGTGCCATCGGCGCGCCGTCGAACCTGCCGGCGTTCGCCGCGGCGTTCTCGTGCGAGGCCGGTGCACCCATGGTCCGCGCGGGCGAGGAGCGCATCGTGATCTGGTGATCCGCCCGCACGAGAGGTGTGACGCGAAAGGCCGGGCCCGTCCCGGCCTTTCGCATTGCGGGCATCGCGACTCCGCCCCGCCTGTGCGCCGTCGATGCCTCACGCGGCCGCGGCTAAACTCCGCGCAGACCGCAGCCATGGAATCTGCAATGCCGATCGCCCCCCTGTCCGCTTTCCTCCGCCCCACCCTGCTCGCTGCCAGCCTCGTCATGCTGCTCGGCACCGCCACCGACGCGGATGCCCAGCGCCGTCGCGCCGCCGCGCCGAAGCCGCCACCAGGCCCGACCGCCTGCACCGACTTCTACAGCTTCCACAACAAGGACTGGCTGGCGGCCACCCCGGTGCCGGCGCAGGGCATGGTCACCGCGCTCGGTGAGCTGCAGCAGCGGTCGCTGCAGCAGCAGCGCGAGCTGCTGGACACGGCGATGCGCCAGCCGGCCAACCCCGTGCAGCAGCTCCTCGGCGACTTCTGGGCCAGCGGCCTGGACGAGGCCGCGGTGGAAGCCGATGGCGCACAGCCGATCGCCCCGCTGCTGGCGCGCATCGACGCGATCCGCCGCGCCCGCCACATCCCGCCGGCGATCGCCGCGCTGCACCAGGTGGGCATCCCGGTGGCGTTCAACTTCAACGCCGATGTCGACCTGGGCGACCTCGGCCGCCATATCGGCTACTTCACCCAGGGCGGCCTGGGCCTGCCGGACCCGGCCTTCTACACCCGTGGCGACGCCAACAGCCAGGCGCTGCTCGGGCGTTACCGCGAGTACGTGCGCAACATCCTGGTGCTGAGCGGCGTGCCGGAAGCACAGGCGGACGCCGCCGCCGGCCAGGTGATCGAACTGGAAACGCGCATCGCGCAGAAGTCGCCGTCGCTGGTCGACAGCCGCGACCCGCGCGCCAACTACGCCCGCGTGGCGGTGCGCGATGCCAGCCGCCAGTACCGCAACCTGCAGCTGGGCGAGTTCCTGACCGCACAGGGCGTCGAGGACGACGTGGTGTCGCTGGCACCGCCGGCACTGTTCGCCGACCTCAACACCTTCGTTGCGGGCCTTCCGGTCGATCAGTGGAAGCATTACCTGCGCTTCCACGTCGGCTCCGCGATGGCGCCGTATCTGTCGAAGCCCTGGCGTGATGCCGACTTCGCCTTCCGTGGCCGCCTGCTGCGTGGCGACACCGCGCCGGCCACGCGCGAGGTGTTGACGCTCGAGGCGATCAACAAGGCCGCGGGCCCGATGCTTGCGCGCGAATATGTCGCCCGCCATCTGCCCGCGGCGACCCGCGAGCGTGCCGACACCATCGCCACCCAGGTGCGCGATGCCCTGGTGCGCAGCATCGAGCGCAGCACCTGGATGACGCCGGCCACGAAGGCCGAAGCCCGGGCCAAGGCCTCGACCATCCGCATCGAGATCGGCGCACCGGTCGAGGATCTCGACTTCAGCGTGCAGCCGATGGGCCGCGGCAGCTTCGGCGGCAACATGCTGATCGCCTCGACCTGGCAGCGGCGCGAGGAAATGAAGCGCATCGGCCGCGCCAATGCCGACCGCCGCTGGGACGTGCTGCCGCAGCAGCCGGCGCTGGCCTACGACCTCGCGCAGAACCGGCTGATCGTCTCCGCCGCGGTGCTGCAGCCGCCGGTGCTCGACCTCGCGCGCACGCCGGAATCGCATTACGGCAGCTACGGCGCACTGGTCGGCCACGAGCTGGGCCGCAGCGTGGACATCCGCGGCCGTGTCGTGGATGCCAGGCAGGACGCACGGATGTGGTGGAGCCCCGAGGACCTGTCCGCCTGGGAAGGCATCGCGTCGCGGCTGGCGGTGCAGTACAGCGCCTATCCGTATCCCGGGCTGACCGCGCTCAACGTCGACGGCACCCGCACCCGCGACGAGAATGCCGCCGACCTCGCCGGGGTGGAGCTGGCGCTGGACGCGTTTACCACCGCCAATCCCGGCGCGACGCCCGAGGCCTCGCAGCAGTTCTTCGCGGCGTGGGCGGAACTGTGGCGCCAGCAGGCGGCACCTGCCGCGGCCCAGCACGCCGCGATGACCTCGCCGCATGCGCCGGGCCACTGGCGCACCAATGGTCCGCTGGCCAACCTGCCCGCCTTCGGCACCGCGTTCGCGTGCGACCCCGGCGCGCCGATGCAGCGCACCGAGGCGGAGCAGATCCGCATCTGGCGCTGAGGGTCTGTAGCGCTCCCGCCATGGGCTGGAGCGCTCCTGCCGCCGATCAGCGCGGATGGACGCGGCCAAGGCAACCCGCAAAAAAAGAAGCGCCCCACGGGGCGCTTCTTTTTCATCCGGGAAACGCAGGCAGGAGGGCATCGCCCGCCCCGGCTCACTCCTCGCTCCGCCCCGCTTCAATCCGCCCCGCTTCAATCCGCCTTGATCGCGTCATCCGCGGCAGACCGCTTGCATCCACCGGCCACGCTCAGAACCGGCGCACATTGCCGCGCGGGCGCAGCCGCGGGCCGAATGGCGGACGCCCGCGCCACTGCTGGATCAGCAGCCAGCCGAACAGCATGCCGCCGAGGTGGGCGAAGTGCGCCACGCCCGAGCGGGTGCCGGTGATGCCCATCAGCAGCTCGATCGAGCCGTAGACGATCACCAGCGTGCGCGCCTTCATCGGGATCGGCGGGATCAGCAGCATCACCCGGCGATGCGGAAACAGCATGCCGAACGCCAGCAGCAGGCCGAACATGCCGCCGGAGGCACCCACGGTCGGGTATGCCGCGCCGCCGGACGCCAGCGACCAGCTCACCACCACCAGCTGGCACAGACCTGCGCCGACCACGCACACCAGGTAATAGGTCAGGAACCGCTTCTGCCCCCAGGTGTATTCAAGCTGCGAGCCGAACATCAGCAGCGCGAGCATGTTCACCAGCAGGTGCGCCATGTGGGCGTGCAGGAAGCCGTAGGTCAGCAGCTGCCACGGCATGAAGCCCAGCCCGCCGACATCGGCGCCGCCGAGCGGCCACAGCATCAGCGGCGCGAACAGCACACTGCCCAACAGCAGCTGGGCCACGAATACCGCACCGTTGAGGATCAGCAGGATCTTCGTCGCGGGGGGGAGATTGAGGAACATCCGGGCTCCTGGTGAACGGCGCCATGATACCCGCCGCCAGTGAGCGCCGGCTCACCGCACGGATCCCCGTGTCACCCGCCCGGACCCCAGACGCGGCTGTCGAGGTCGGCCTTCACCGCCTGTCCGCGCACGCGCCCGGCCTCCATCCGCACGCCTTCGGCGCGCAGCCGCTGCAGCTGTTCGGTCCAGCCCGGGCTGCCCTGCGGGAACGCGATCCGCCCGTCGCTGCGCAGCACGCGGTGCCATGGCAACGATGGATCGGTGTTGGCGGCCAGCACGGTCGCCACCAGCCGCGCGCGCCCGGGCAACCCGGCGCGGCGTGCCACTTCGCCGTAGCCGGCAACGCTGCCGGGCGCGATCGCCCGCACCTGCGCGAGGATGCGCCGTACCCGGTCCGCCGCCGTGTCATCCGTCACCCGCTCTGTCCCCCGTCATGGCCGCACGGACGATTCCGGGCCTAGGATAGGCGCAAGCCCGGCGGCCGGGCCTGGAGATCGGCCATGCAGACCTTCGAACGCATCCGCAGCCAGCTGCGCAGCGCGGACTTCAACATCACCATGCAGGAGCCGTACGTGGTCTGCGTGGAACTGTCGCTCGACAACGGGCACCGCCACCAGGCGATCTTCCTGTCCGAGCTGCACGACGACGACGGCCGCGAGTACCTGCGCGTGAGCACCGCGGTTGCGCCGATCACCGGCGTGGATCCGCGCCGCGCGCTGGCATTCAACTGGCAGAGCCGGGTGGGTTACCTCGCCATCGGCGAACTCGACGGCGTGCCCTACCTGCAGCTGTGCGAGAACCGCCCGTACAGCTGCCTGGATGCCGCGGAGCTGTCGCGGCTGGTGCTGGAGATCGGCGGCATGGGCGACCGCCTGGAACGCATGCTGACCGCGGACGGCGACCTGCTGTAGCAGGCCGCCGCGGCGCACCGGGGCTTATGCCCAGCCGAAGTTCTGCAGCAGACGGAACAGGCCGTAGGCCATGCCGCCCGACATCGGGATGGTCAGGATCCACGCCCACACCATCTTGTTGACCACGCCCCACTTGATCGCATTGAGGCGCTTGGCCGTGCCCACGCCCATGATCGCCGACGAGATGTTGTGCGTGGTCGACACCGGGATGCCCAGCGACGACGCCGCCAGGATCACCGACGCCGCACTGGTCTCGGCAGCGAAGCCATGGATCGGGTGCAGCTTGACCAGCTTGTGGCCCAGGGTCTTGATGATCCGCCAGCCGCCCGCGGCGGTGCCGGCGGCCATCACCACCGCACAGGTGATCTTGATCCACAGGTCGATCCCGCCCTCGGTCAGGGCCTCCTCCGACGGATGCAGGAAGCCCAGCGCCCACGGCAGGTTGTCCAGGGTGCCGGCCGCCTCGGCGCTGACCAGGGTCAGGGCCACGATGCCCATGGTCTTCTGCGCATCGTTCATGCCGTGCGCGAAGCCCATGCCCGCGGCGCTGACGATCTGCGCCTTGCCGAAGAAGCTGTTGACCCAGCGCGGGCGCGCCAGGCGCCTGAGCCAGCCACCTGCCGGCGCCATCGCCGCGATGACCGCGAACAGCACGCCCATCATCAGGAAACCGGCGGTGAAGCCGAGGATTGGCGAGCCGACCATCGGCACGATCACCTTCCACAGCACGCCGGCGCTGCGCCAGATCTGCTCGGCCGGCTCGGACCAGATCACCACGTCGAAATCCATCCCGGCCGCCGCCAGCGCGGCACCGATCAGGCCGCCGATCAGCGCGTGCGAGGACGACGACGGCAACCCGAACCACCAGGTGATCAGGTTCCAGATGATGCCGCCCAGGAGCGCACAGAGGATCAGCTGCGAACCGACGTCGACCACCCCGGCATCGATCAGCCCCGAAGCGATGGTCTGCGCGACCGCGGTCCCCGCCAGCGCGCCGATCAGGTTCATCGACGCGGCCAGGCTGACCGCCTGCAGCGGGGTCAGCACCTTGGTGGCGACGACCGTGGCGATGGAATTGGCGGTGTCGTGGAAGCCGTTGATGTATTCGAACACCAGCGCGGTCAGCACCACGATCAGGACGAGGGTCAGCATGGGGCGTGCTCCCGGCGCGCGGGCATGCGGAGGATCATGGCGTGCACTCCCGGCTCAGGAATTCTTGAGGACGATCTCGTAGGCGACCACGCCGGCCTCGCGGCAACGGTCGATCGCCTTTTCGAGGATCTCGAAGAACTCCTTGAGCAGGAACATCTGCACCGCATCCAGGCGGCCGGAATAGATGTCGCGGTAGAGCTCGAGCATCAGCCGGTCGGCCTCGTTCTCCAGCGCGCGCAGCTCGTCGCTGAGCTGCTTCATCGGCTCGAGCTTCATCTTCGGCAGCAGCTTGACCATCTTCACCACCACCCCGGCGGCCTGCTCGAGCATCGCCGCGCGCGGGGCGAAGTCGATGTGCTCGAGCTGCTGCAGCGCCAGCGCGTAACGGTCGGCGAACTTCTCGATCTGCTTGGGGATCTTGTACAGCGCCGAACCCAACGCCTCGATGTCCTCGCGCTCGATCGGGGTGATGAAGCTGTCGACCAGCGCCTGGCTGATCTTGTTGGAGGCCTCGCGCTCGCGCAGGCGCGCCAGCTTGAAGGCGTCCAGCGCGGGCGCGCGGTCGCTTTCACGCAGCATCTTGTGCAGCGCGGTCGCGGCGTCGTGGGCGGCCTGGGCGGCCTCTTCCAGCAGCGAGTAGAACTGGTTGCCGCGGCCGAACATGGTTTGCAGGGAGAACATCCGCTCAGTGCCTCGCGAAAGCCCGGAACGGGAGGCCGGGCGCGTCGGGCGCGAATTATGACGTTTTCATTGCATCGATGGGGACATCGTCATACCGGGCGGGCCCGCCATCCCCCGCGTCTTCCCGGCCGGCAGCCGCTGCCGCGCACAGGGCCCGCAGGAAGAAACGGCGTAACAAACTCCAAGTAGCGAGGCGGGACAGCTGCGACGGCCTGCAGCCGGCAGCTTCCACGGCACGCTCACGCGCGCTGGTATCATGCGCTTCCGCGCAAGCCGCGCCCTGCGACCCCGATGGACGAAGACTCCAGTACGCCGCCGAGACCTTCCGGCGGCCTCCCCGCTCTCCCCGATCAGGAATCCGGCCCATGCTGGAACTGCTGATCGTCCTGCTCCTCATCGCCTGCAACGCGTTCTTCGCGCTGTCGGAGATGTCGGTGGTCACCTCGCGCAAGGGCCGCCTCAAGCAGCTCGCGCAGACCCAGCGCACCGCCCGCCACGCGCTGGATCTCGCCGAGCATCCCGAGCGCTTCCTGTCGACGGTGCAGGTCGGCATCACCATGATCGGCATCCTCACCGGCCTGTTCGGCGGCGAGGCCATCGGTGCGCGCATCGGCGGCCGCCTGCTCGCGGCGGTGCCGGCACTGGGCGCGCAGATGCCGTTCTTCGACAGCACCTGGGCGCATGCGCTCGGCATGGTGCTGTCGATCGGCCTGATCACCTACCTCACCATCGTGTTCGGCGAACTGCTGCCCAAGCGCCTGGCACTGCTGGCGCCGGAACGCCTGGCCTCGGTGATCGCGCTGCCGATGATGTGGATCTCGCGCGTGGCGGCCCCGGTGGTCTGGCTGCTCAGTGCCAGCGTGCGCGGCATGCTGCGCCTGCTGCGGCTGGACCGCACCGAGGCCGCGCAGGTCAGCGAAGAGGAGATCCGGCTGCTCGTGAGCGAGAGCCACGAGCAGGGCGTCATCGACGATGACGAGCGCAACATGATGAACCGGGTGCTCAACCTGGGCGATCGCGATGCCGACAGCCTGATGACGCCGCGCACCCGCATCACCTGGCTGGATGCCGCCAAGAGCTTCGAGGAGAACCTGGCGACGATGCGCGCCACGCCGTTCTCGCGCTATCCGGTACTTCGCGGCAGCGATGCCGACGTCATCGGCGTGCTCGAGGTGAAGTCGCTGATCGACCGTCTCGACGAGCGTGAGTTCGAACTCTTCAAGTACCTGCGCGAGCCGCTGTTCGTCTCCGATTCGACGCCGGCGATGAAGCTGCTGGAGATCTTCCGCGAGGACCAGCAGTCGCTGGCACTGGTGGTCGACGAGTACGGCGACATCACCGGGCTGATCTCGGTGAACGACCTGCTGGAAGCGGTGATCGGCCGCACCCAGACCCGCGACGGCGCCGATGCCACCCCGCTGGTGGTGGAACGCGAGGACGGCACCCTGCTGGTGGATGGCGCGCTGACCATCGACCACGTGCGTGAACTGTTCGGCGGCGGCGCGTTGCCCAACGAGGAGCTGCACGACTACCACACGGCCGCGGGCATGACGATCGCGCAGTTCGGCCGCATCCCGCACACCGGCGAGTCGTTCCAGTGGGCCGGCTGGCGCGTGGAGGTGGTGGACCTCGACGGTCCACGCGTGGACAAGCTGCTGCTGCAGCGCCTGCCCGCGCCGGCGGCTGGCGATGACGACTGAGGAACCCGCGGCGCGCCACTCCGACGCCGGCCTGCGGGCGCTGCTTGCCGCGTTCTCGACGGGCGACCCCGACGAGCTGCTGAAGCTGCGCGACCTGCTCGCCGGGCTCGGCAAGCGCGTGTTCGGGATGCTGCTGTGCGTGGCCGCGCTGCCTGCCTTCATCCCGATTCCCGGGCTGGCCGGCGCGGTCAGCGGGCCGCTGGTGATGCTGGTCGGCGTGCAGCTGCTGATCGGGCTGCGCAGGCCATGGCTGCCGCGCTTCATCGCCGAGCGCGGACCGCACCGCCACAGCCTGGTGCGTTTCGAGCGACGCGTTGCCCCCCTGCTTGCTCGGATCGAGCGCGTGGTGCGCCCGCGCATGACCGCGGTGCTCGACAGCCGCCCGGGCACCATGTTCACCGGCCTGCTGCTGGTGGTACTGGGCCTGCTGCTGGCCTTGCCGATCCCCTTCACCAATTACCTGTTCGGCGTGCTGATGCTCGCCTACGCCCTCGCGCTGATCGAGCGCGACGGCGCCTTCATGCTGGCGTGCTGGTTCGCCGGACTGGTCGCCATCGCGGTGTTCGGGGTGCTTTCGGGCGCGCTTGCCGCCACCGCCGCGAGCTGGGTCGACGGCCTGTTCTGACCGCCCGCCTCAGCGGCACAGCGCGATCAGGTCCTGCAGCGGCATCGGGTGGCCCAGCCAGTAACCCTGGGCGAAATCGCAACCGCGCTCACGCAGCAGATCGGCCTGGGCCTCGGTCTCCACGCCCTCGGCCACCACGGTCATTCCCAGCGAATGCGCCATCGCGATGATCGCCGTGGTCAACGCCAGGTCGTCCGGATTGCGCGACGCTTCGGCAATGAAGCTGCGGTCGATCTTGACGCCGTCGATGGGCACGCGGCGCAGATGGCTCAGGCCGGAGAAACCGGTGCCGAAGTCGTCCAGCCACACCTTCACCCCGCGCCCGCGCAGCCGCCCGAGCAGCCCGCTCACGCGCAACTCGTCGCCGATCACCGCGGTCTCGGTCAGCTCCAGGTGCAGCAGCGCCGGCGGGTGGCCGGTGTCGGCGAGGATCTCCTCCACCTGCGCGGCGAAATCGCCGCCCCGCAATTGCCGTGGCGACACGTTGACCGCGAGGAACAGTCCGTCGGGCTGCCCGCACTCGTCGCGCCAGCGCACCGCATCGCGGCAGGCGGTGCGCAGCACCTGCGGCCCGATCGTCTCGATCAGCCCGCCCTGCTCGGCCACTTCGATGAACACCGACGGCGCGACCATGCCGTGCGCCGGGTGCTGCCAGCGCAGCAGCACCTCGGCGCCGACCAGCCGGTTGGCGCCGAGGTCGAACACCGGCTGGTAGGCCAGCGACAGCTCGCCGCGGTCCCAGGCGCCGCGCAGGTCCTGCTCCAGGCGCACCCGGCGCTCCACCGCCTGGTCCATCGCGCGGCTGTAGAAGCGGTAGCAGTTCTTGCCGGCGACCTTGGCCTGGTACATCGCGATGTCGCCGTTCTTCATCAGCGCGGTGGCACCGCTGGCGTCGTCCGGGAACAGGGTGATGCCCACCGAGATGCCGAGGTGCACCGGCCGTCCACGGACCATGATCGGCCGCGCCAGTTCCTCGACCAGCACGCCGGCCAGCAGTGACGCGGTCTCGCGCAGGTGCCCGGCGCGTTCGTCGCCCTCGAGCAGGATGACGAACTCGTCGCCGCCGAACCGCGACAGCGTGGCGCCACCGCCGAAGCGTTGGACGGTGTCGCGGATGCGTTCGGAGAACTGCACCAGCACCTCGTCGCCGGCGTCGTGGCCGAGGGTGTCGTTGACGCGCTTGAAGTCGTCGATGTCGGCGAACAGCAGCGCCAGCGCACGCGCGGCGCCGCCGGACTCGATCAGGCGCTGGTCGAGCACTTCGCGGAACGCCAGCCGGTTGGACAGACCGGTCAGCGCATCGGTGTAGGCCATCCGGCGGACGTCGCGGTCGTGCCGGCGGACGCTCTCGCTCATGCGCCGGAACGCGCGCACGAGGTCGCCGATCTCGTCGCGGCGCCGGCTGTCGGCGACGTCGACATTGAAGTTGCCGGCCTCGATCTCGCGCGCATAGCCGGCCAGCTGGCGGATCGGCCGCACCAGCGCGCGCTGGGCGAGCAGGCTCAGCAACACGCCGAGCGTCACCAGCGCCGCCAGCGACAGCGCGACCCCCTGCAGGTGGCGGCCGCTGATCTCCTCCAGCGAGCGGCTGAGGATCTCGTTGGCCGCCTCCTCGTCGGCAGCCACGTTGCGCAGCGAATAGCCCACGCGCAGGCCGCCCAGGCGTTCGCCGCCCAGCGCGATCGGCACCGCGATGTCGAGCACGTCCTCGTCGGACTGCACCACCGGCGCACGCGCGGCCAGCGCGGCTGCGGCGAACGGGTCGTCCATCGCCTGGCCGAAGCTCATGATGTCCGGCGAGCCGTCGTGCAGCACATCGCCGGTGGGCGTGTAGACCACCACATAGCTCACGTCCGGCTGCCTGCGGATGGTCGCCAGGATCTGCCCGATCGCCTCGAGGTCGAAGTAGTACAGCGGATTGACCAGGCTCTCGGCGACGCGCTCGACGGTGGCGCGCCCCTGTTCGGCCAGCCGCGTGTGCACCAGTGCGTGCATCGAGCCGCGGCTGTGGGCGAGCATCTCGCGCTGCATCGCACCCTGGCGCTGCAGGATCAGGCCGACCACCACCAGGGTGATCACCGTGGCCACCAGGATCACCGTGATCAGGCGCGCATGCAGGCCGTAGCGCAGGCTCACTCGACCTCCTCCACCACGCGTGCCACCGTCCGGCGCAGGTAGTCGAGCCCGGCCTCGTTGCGCGGATCGAGCGCGATGAAACGCGTAGTGCCGAAGAAATGGTCCAGCGCCTCGCGGGCGGCCGGGTCCGCGGCGGCCTCCAGCAGCACCTCGCGCAGCCGCGCGGCGACCGCAGGCTCGAGATCGCCACGCACCATCTCCAGCGCACGCGGGAATTCGCCGGTCTCGTGGATGATGCGCAGGTCGGGGCGGAAACTCGGCGACATCGTAGTCGGGCGCGCCCAGTCCAGGCTGCTCATCGCGCCCGCATCCACCAGCCCCTTGTGCACCCAGATGGCGATATTGCTTTCCGATCGCCCGAACACGAAGCCCACGCTGCCGGGCGCACCGTCGTCGGTGGGCGTGGGCAGCATCTCCATGGCCAGACCACGATCGAGCAGCTCCATCGCCGGCACGAAGTAGGCGCTGGTGGAGGCGCGGCTCTGCAGTGCGATGCTGCGGCCGCGCAGGTCCTCCAGCCGGGTGATCCCACTGTCGGTGCGGGCGAAGAACACGGTGTGATAGCGGCTGACGCCGTTGCGCTCGGCCAGCAGCAGCGCCCGTGCGCCGGCCTTGCGCTCCAGCAGCATCGCGCTGCCGGCGGTTTCGGTGAACCAGTCGACGCGCCCGCGGCGCAGGTAGCTCGCCATCTGCGCGGCATCGCGCGCCATCAGGATGCGGCCGCCGGTGATGCCGACGTCGCGCATCCGCGGCACCACGTAGTCGAGCAGCGGGCGCAGCTGTTCGTAGTGCTGGCGCGGGTCATCGCTGACGCGACCCAGCACCAGCTCGCGCGCCTGCGCGGCGGCGGTGAACGCCAGCAGCAACATGAGGGCAAGCCCGCAGATCGGGCGAGGGACCATACGTCGTGCTGCGGGCAAGTTGGGCTCGGACGTGCGTGCGGGTGGCGCCAGCCTAGCCGATGCCCTCGGGGCCGACAACGCGCCGACGACGGCGCCGCGCGTGCGTCAGTCGCGGTCCCCGCGGGCCGCCGCCAGCCGTGCCATGCGCTGGGCATCGGCGAGCACTCCGCGCAGCAGCCGGACCTCGCGTTCGTCGGGCTGCGCACGCAGGAACAACCGCCTGAGCTTGTGCATCGCGGCGTCGGGCGTGCGCCCCTTGTGGAAGTCGATCGCATCCAGCGTTTCCGCCAGCTGGCCGAAGAAGCCTTCCATCTGCGCGTGGCTCGCCGGCGGCTCCCGATGCCCGAGCGGCGACAGCGCGGCTTCACCGGCGCGATCCGCCAGCATCGCGATGCGCAGCTCGTACGCCAGCACCTGCACCGCCTGGGCGAGGTTGAGCGAGCTGTACTCCGGGTTGGCCGGGATGTGCACGGCGGCGTGGCACAGCTGCAGCTCGTGGTTCTCGAGCCCGGTGCGCTCGCGGCCGAACACCAGCGCGATCTCTCCATCGGCGGCCTGCACCAGCGCCTGTGCCGCGGCTTCGCGCGGAGCGAACTGGGCCAGTGCGATGCGGCGATCGCGCGCGGTGCAGCCCGCGACCCAGCGGCAATCCGCCACGGCATCGGCCAGGGTGTCGTGGAGCGTCGCGGCTGCCAGAACATCATCGGCGCCTGCCGCCATCGCATCGGCATCGGCATGCGGGAAGCGCTGCGGCGCCACCAACGCCAGGCGCGACAGGCCCATCGTTTTCATCGCCCGCGCGGCGGCGCCGATGTTGCCCGGATGCTGCGTGCCGACCAGCACGATGCGAATGCGTTCAGTTGTGGTGACGGCGGAATCCATGGGCCCAATGGTAAACTGCGCGACCGGCCACGACGCCGGCACGTTCTTTTTCCCTGTCGATCCCCACCGCGCCCGGAGCCGTCCGCGATGCTACAACCTGCTGTCAACATCATGGTCAAGGCGGCGCGCGCCGGCGGTAACGTGCTGCTGCGCCACATGCACCGGCTCGATGCCCTCAACGTGGTGGAGAAGGACCGCCTCGACTACGCCAGCGAAGTCGACGGCCTGGCCGAAGAGGCCATCGTCAAGGAACTGCGCCGCGCCCACCCCGACTACGCCATCCTCGGCGAGGAAGGCGGCGCGCAGAAGGGCCGCGGCGGCAACAACCGCTACACCTGGGTGATCGATCCGCTCGACGGCACCAGCAACTACCTGCGCGGCCTGCCCCACTGGTGCGTGTCGATCGCGCTGGTGGAGAACGGCGAGCCGCTGCACGCGGTGATCTTCGACCCGCTGCGCAACGAGCTGTTCACCGCGAGTCGCGGCTCCGGTACCCAGCTCAACGAGCGCCGCGTGCGCGTCGCCGAGCGCCGTGAACTTGCCGGGGCGATGCTCGCCACCGGATTCGCGCCGCGCGAGCGCGCGCGTGCAGGCGCGCAGCTGGAATGCATCCGCGAGCTGCTGCGCGACGCCGAGGACATCCGCCGCGGCGGTTCTGCGGCCCTCGATCTTGCCTACACCGCGGTGGGCCGTGTGGACGGTTACTTCGAGGCCGGGGTGAAGCCCTGGGATATCGCCGCCGGCGTCCTGCTGGTGCGCGAGGCCGGCGGCCGCGTGTCCGACTTCAAGGGCGCCCCCACCGGCCCGATGGACGCCCGCGGTACCGCCAGCCGGCAGATCCTGGCCTCGAACGTGCGCCTGATCGAGCCGCTGCAGAAGGCCATCGTCGCCTCGGGTTATGCCGCCACCTTCGGGTTGACCAGCGCATCGAGCGCGGCGTCCGGCTGACCGGCCGCCCCTTCCAGCAGCGAAGACCGATACGAAAGATCGCGCCGAAGCGCGGTCTTTTTGTTGTTTGGTCCATCTCCCAGCATCGGGGGAGGTCGTACGGCTGAAGTGCCCCGTGCGGCGCGGTGCCCGTCGTGCACACGAGCGCGTTGTCCTCGGTCTTCACGTGGCGGCGGTGGCGTAAAGCCGGAGTGCCGGTGCCGGTGCCAGTCCGGAGTTGGGGTGCCGGGGAGGCGCTTTCGTTCTGGGCTGCGCCGCCCGTCGCGCGCACCGGGGGTGTGCTCCCCCGGCCGGAGTCCGCGTCCAGCTACCACGGCCGGCCGCCGGCCATCCATGGCCGGCTGGGAGCACACCCCCCCGGTGCACGCCACGGGCACAGGCATTCGCTGGCTCCGGCACGGAAATCAACAGTGGTGGTGCAGGCGTCGCCTGCCGCTGACACGCCCGCCTCGTGCGTTCGGCAGTTCCGCTTGGAGGTCGGCAGGTGCGACATGGCCTCAACGCCGGTAGCGGCGGCAGCGGCGGCAATGGCGGCAATGGCGGCAATGGCGGTAGAAGCGGCAGGCCGAAAGTCGCCGCCACGACGGCCCTGGTTCTTCGCCGCTGAACTCTTCCGCAAACGCGACGACGGTTCGAAGCACGCTGCGGACGCAGGGGGATGTCCAGAGCCGGCCATGGATGGCCGGCGGCCGGATGTGGGAGCAGGACGCGGAGATATCCGGCTGGGCATCCCCCTGTGGCCGCGGCGGGCTGCCCGCGCCGCCGCCACCCGTGCTCCGGCTCCGGCTCCTGCTCCGGGTCGGCGCCTCGCTCGCAGACTTCGAGCTTGCTGGCTCAAGGCTCCGCTCTCGGACGGAACTCCCTCGACCGGCATAGGAACCAAAAAAAAGACCGCGCCGGAGCGCGGTCTCTTCATTTGGAGCCGACCACCAGTCAGGGCCGACGCGCGAGCGCCGCCTCGTCGCGCGCCTTGGGCAGCAGGTCCTGCTTGGTGACCCTGAGGAATCCGACGGTCAGCAGCGGGCAGGCCAGCAGGATCGACGACAGCGTGCCGACCACCGCACCACCCATCTGCGTCAACGCCAGCCCTTCCAGCGAGCCGCCGCCATACAGATACAGCGCGGCAACCGACAGGAAGAACACCGTCGAGGTGATGATCGTACGCGACAGCGTCTGGTTGATCGATCGGTTGAAGATCTCCAGCGGGTCGGCGCGCATGCTGCGGAAATTCTCGCGCACGCGGTCGAACACGATGATCTTGTCGTTGATCGAGAATCCCATCACCGACAGCAGGCCGGCCAGCACGGTGAGGTCGAATTCGCGCCCGGTCAGCGAGAAGAACGCCGCCACCACCAGCACGTCGAAGAGCGTGGTCGCGCTGGCCACCACCGCGAACTTCCACTCGAAGCGGAAGCCGATGTAAATGAGGAACCCGACGAGCACGAAGATCGCCGCCTCGACCGCACGTTCGGCGAGCTCGGCGGAAACCTGCGAACCGATCGACTCGCTGCTGAGCACGGCGGCCGGGTTGCCGGGCATGCTGGCGGTCTCGCGGACCTCCTGCACCAGGCCGGTGTTCTCGTCGACCGACAGCTGCTCACCCTCGGCCTGCAGGCGCACCAGCACGTCGGTGCCGGCACCGAAGGCCTGCACCTGCGCGTTGGCGTGCCCGCTGTCGGCCAGCCGCGAACGCACCGCCTCGATGTCGGCCGGCTGCTCGTAGCGCAGCGTGATGGCGGTACCGCCGGTGAAGTCCAGCGCGAAGTTGTAACCGTTGAGCGCGATGACCGCGATCGAGGACAGCAGCATCACGGCGCCGATCATGACCGCGACCAGGCGCACGCGCATGAAGTCGATGCGGGTGTCGTAGGGGATCAGCGAGAGCGGGAAGATTTTCATGGTCATGGTGTCCCGTCAGATCGCCAGGGTCTTCAGCTTCTTGCGGCGCGCGTAGATCAGCGTGGTGATGCCGCGGGTCACGGTGAGCGCGGTGAACATCGACGCGATGATGCCGACCACCAGGGTGATCGCGAAGCCGCGCAGCGGGCCGGTGCCGAAGGCGTAGAGCGCCACGCCGGCGAGGATGCCGGTCACGTTGGCGTCGAAGATCGATGTGGAGGCCTTGTCGTAACCGACCGCGATCGCCGCCCTGGGCGGCACCCCCAGCCGCAACTCCTCGCGTATGCGCTCGTTGATCAGCACGTTGGCGTCCACCGACAGACCGATCGAGAGTGCCAGGCCGGCGAAGCCGGGCAGCGTCATGGTGGCGCCGAAGATCGACATCACCGCCAGCACGATGACCAGGTTCAACAGCAGCGCGACCGAGGTGACCAGGCCGAACATGCGGTAGTACAGCATGAAGAACAACAGGGTGAACAGGAACGCGTAGGCCACCGCGGTGACGCCGCGCTCGACGTTCTCCTTGCCCAGGCTCGGGCCGATGATGCGTTCCTCGACGAAGTCCATCGGCGCCGCCAGCGAGCCGGAGCGCAGCAGGCGCGCGAGGTCGTCGGCTTCCTGCTTCTCCAGCCCGGTGGTCTGGAACTGGCGGCCGAACACCCCGTTGACGTTGGCCACCGAGATCACTTCCTCGCTGACCCGGAAGCTGCGCACTTCTTCGCCGTCGACCATGCGCACCTGCGGCACGCGCTCGACGTAGACCACCGCCATCGGCTTGCCGACGTTGGCGCTGGTGAAATCGAACATGCGCTTGCCGGCCGAGGCATTGAGGGTGACGCTCACCGCCGGCAGCCCGTTCTCGTCGTATGCGGACTGCGCGCTGACCATTTCCTCGCCGGTGGCGATGACGCGGCGGCTCAGCAGCACCGGGCCGCCGGTGCGGCGGTCGGTGTACAGGCGCGAGCCCGGCGGCACGATGCCGGTGCGCTGGGCCTCGACGGCATCGCCTTCGACCACCGCGTAATAGGCCAGCGTCGCGGTGGCGCCGATCATGCGCTTGGCCTCGGCGGTGTCCTGCACGCCGGGCAGCTGCACGACCACGCGGTCGGTGCCCTGGCGCTGGATCACCGGCTCGGACACGCCGATCTCGTCGATGCGGTTGCGCAGCGTGGTGATGTTCTGCTCGATCGCGTCGGCCGAGATCTGCTGCAGCTCGGAATCCGGCACGCGCACGGTGATGCGCGAACCGTCGACATTGCGGATCAGCGTCGGCTGGTCGGCAGCCAGCAGGGTGTTGGCGCGCGCGGCATCGGCTTCGGATTCCAGCACCGCGACGATCGCGCCGTCGGCGCGGCGGTCGACCGACTGGTAGCGGATGCGGTTGTCGCGCAGGATCGCGCGCGCTTCCTCGGCGTAGGCGTCCAGGCGCCGCTCCAGTGCGGCCTGCTGGTCGACCTGCATGACGAAGTGCACGCCGCCCTGGAGGTCGAGACCCAGCTGCATCGGCTTGGCGTTGAAGCGCGTCAGCCAGTCGGGCACAGTCGAGGCGAGATTGAGGGCGACCACGTAGTCCTCGCCCAGCGCGCTGCGCAGCGCGTCGGATGCGCGGGTCTGCGCGTCGAGGTCATCCAGGCGCACCAGCATGTTGCCGGCCTGCGCGTCGAGCTCGACTTCCTTCGCATCCACCCCGGCATCGGCGAGCACGGATTCCACCCGGCCGCGCAGGGCCTCGTCCACCACCACGCCACGGGTGGCGTTGACCTGGACCGACGGGTCCTGCGGATAGATGTTGGGCAGCGCGTACAGCGTCGCCACGAACACCACGAGAAGGATGAGTGCGTATTTCCAGCGGGGAAATTCGAGCATTGCGGGTGCCGTATGTGGTCGAGGCAGGGCGTGCTGCTGCCCTCACCCCTTGCCCTCTCCGCGGATGGGGAGAGGGGGAGTGGGTGCCGTGCGGGTATGTCGTCCGGGACTGCGTCAGCCCCGGCAGGTCCTGCAGCGTCGGATCAGGCGGACTTCAGCGTGCCCTTGGGCAGCACGGTACCGATCGAACCCTTCTGCACGCGGATCTCGACGCCGTTGGAGATCTCCACGGTGACGAAGCTCTCACCGATCGAGCGCACGGTGCCGGCGATGCCGCCGCCGGTGATGACCTCGTCGCCCACCGACAGCTTCTCCAGCATGTTGCGGTGTTCCTTCGCGCGCTTCATCTGCGGGCGGATCATCAGGAAGTACATGATCGCGATCAGGATGATCGGGAACATCAGCGTCTGCAGCATGCTCGGCGCGGCCGGCGCCGGGGCGGCGGCGTAGGCGGGAGCGATCACGAAATCCAGCAGGTTCATCGTCGGGTCCGTAAGGGGTTGTGCGAAAGACAGCGGGCGATTATGCCACGCGGCCGGAGCCGGCGCGGCGCGCTGCCCGCCGGGCGGCGGCTGACGGCAGCCGCGTCAGGGTGCTCCGCCCGCGAGGCGTGCGTGGAAGGACTCGCGGAACGCGCTGAAGGTTCCCGCCTCGATCGCCGCGCGCATGCCCGCCATCAGCTGCTGGTAGTGCCAGAGGTTGTGCAGGGTGCCGAGGATCGGACCCAGCATCTCGTTGCAGCGGTCGAGGTGGCGCAGGTAGGCGCGGCTGTAGCCGCCGGCGCAGGCCGGGCACCCGCAACCTTCCTCGATCGGGCGCAGGTCGTGTTCGTATTTCGCATTGCGGATGCGCACCGCGCCGCTGGCGGTGAAGTAATGGCCGTTGCGCGCGTTGCGGGTGGGCATGACGCAATCGAACATGTCGACGCCGCGGGCCACCGCCTCGACAAGGTCCTCCGGGCGGCCGACGCCCATCAGGTAGCGCGGGCGGTCCCCGGGCAGCTGCGGGCAGGTGTGGTCGAGCATCGCGTTGCGCTCGTCCTCGGTTTCGCCGACGGCAAGCCCGCCGATCGCGTAGCCGTCGAAACCGATCGCCTTGAGGCCATCCGCCGAGCGGCTGCGCAGGTCGTGGTGCACCCCGCCCTGGACGATGCCGAACAGCGCGGCGTCGTTGCCCTCGTGGGCGCGCTTCGAGCGCTCGGCCCAGCGCAGCGACAGTTCCATCGAGCGATCCACCACGTCCTTGTCGACCGGCCGCCCGTCGACCTGCACCGGCGGGCACTCGTCGAAGATCATCACGATGTCCGAACCCAGCACCTTCTGGATGTGCATCGACTCCTCCGGCCCGAGGAACACCTTCGAGCCGTCGGTGGGCGCGGCGAAGGTCACCCCCGCCTCGGTGATCCTGCGCTTGTGGGCCAGCGAGAACACCTGGAAGCCGCCGGAGTCGGTGAGGATCGGGCCATCCCAGCGTGCGAAGCCGTGCAGGCCGCCATGCGCCTCGATCACCTCGAGCCCGGGCCGCAGGTACAGGTGGAAGGTGTTGCCGAGGATGATTTCCGCACCGAGTGCGCGCACCTGGTCGGGCAGCATGCCCTTGACCGTGCCGTAGGTGCCGACCGGCATGAACGCCGGGGTTTCCACCGTGCCGCGCGGGAACGCGAGCCGGCCGCGGCGGGCGGCGCCATCGCGGGTGAGGAGGTCGAAGCGGAGTCGGGACATGGAACGGCACGGGGCGAGCGGCCGCGCATTGTAGACGCCACCGGCACGTCGCCCGGCGCGTGCGTTCAGTCGCCGGCCTGTCCTGACGGGATGCCCGCCGTCCCCGCGGATGGGAACAGCAGCATGGCGTCGCCGTAGGAGAAGAAGCGGTAGCGCGCCCGCACCGCGTGGTCGTACGCGGCGAGGATGCGTTCGCGGCCGCTGAAGGCCGAGACCAGCATCAGCAGGGTGGATTCGGGGAGATGGAAGTTGGTGACCAGCGCATCGACGCTGCGGATGCGGTAGCCGGGATAGATGAAGATGCGCGTCTCGCCGGCAAAGGGTTGCAGCTCGCCTTCGGGCATGGCGCTCTCGAGCGCACGCACCACTGTCGTCCCCACCGCGATCACCCGTCCGCCGGCCGCGCGCGTGGCCTGCACCTGTGCGACCAGATCGGCGCCGACGTCGAGCCATTCGCTGTGCATCAGGTGCGCGTGGATGTCGTCGACACGCATCGGCTGGAAGGTGCCCGCGCCCACGTGCAGGGTGACGTGGCCGAAACCGACGCCGCGTGCGCGCAGGCGCTGCAGCAGCGCCTCGTCGAAATGCAGGCCGGCGGTGGGCGCGGCCACCGCGCCGGTGTTGCGCGCGAACACGGTCTGGTAGCGGGCGCTGTCGCCGGCGCCGGGCTGACGACGGATATAGGGTGGCAGCGGCAGCTGCCCCGCCCGCTCCAGCCACGCATCGAGCGGCCCATCCACGTCGAAGCGCAGCAGGTAGAACGCCCCTTCGCGGCCGAGCACCCCGGCCTCGCCGCCGCCCTCGAGGATGATGCGGGTGCCGGGGCGCGAGGGCTTGCTGGCACCCAGTTGCGCGCGCGCCTCGTTGCCGGGCAGCAGCCGCTCGATGAGGATCTCCACCCGCCCGCCGCTGGCCTTGTGTCCGAAGACCCGCGCCGGGATCACCCGGGTGTCGTTGAACACCAGCAGGTCGCCCGGCTGCAACAGCTCGGGCAGATCGGCGATGCCGCGATCCTCGAACGCGCCCTCGCCCGGCGGCACCACCAGCAGCCGGCTGGCGGAGCGCTCGGCCAGCGGCGCCTGCGCGATCAGTTCCGGTGGCAGTTCGAAGTGGAAGTCGGACTTCTTCAAGGCAGGCACGGCGGGAAACGGGGCGTCATTGTAGGTGCGCGTGCGGGCGCACTCACGGGTTGGGGCGCGCCGGTTCGTGCACGGCGCGCCGGGGTGACAGGCGGGGTGGTCCGGATGCGGGCAGCAGCTCACGTCGGCCGGCGCTGCGACTGACGTCGTGGCGTGCAGGCGCCTGGTGCCCTCGCCCCAGCACCTGCTAGCGCAGGTGGTTCCCCCCGCTCCCGCGGGCGGGAGGGGCGGTGCTGTCCCGCGCCTGCGACGTGGGACGGTTTATCTTTCGAACTTGGCCGACAGCACGATCGACGAGGTGGTGCGCTCGACGCCGTCCAGCGCGCCGATGCGGTCGGTGAGCGCATCCATGGCCTCCACGCCCGGCGCCATCGCCAGCGCGACCAGGTCGAACGGCCCGCTGACCGAATGCAGGGCGCGCAGCTCCGGCATCGCGTGCAATGCATCCACCACCGCCGGCATCTGCTTCGGCGCCACGGTGATCATGATGTGGGCGCGGATATGGCCGCGCTCGGCCGCGCTGCCCATCCGCACGGTGTAGCCGGCGATCACGCCCTGGCGCTCCAGCCGCTCGATGCGGCTGTGCACCGTGGTCCGCGACATCCCGAGCCGTCGCGCGATCTCCGCCGTGGACGCGCGCGCGTTCTCGCGCAGTACCGACAACAGGCCGCGGTCGGCCTCGGAAAGCTTCATATGTCACCGGGTTACGTCGATATGACGATGATCGCCTGATTTTCGTACAAATCCGGTCTGTCGATCGACGATCGAGTCGCCAATAATGAAGGTGACGTTCACGACAGGAGGCCGCCCATGGCCAGCATCACCCAGATCCTCGCCCCGCTGCGCGCGCATGGCGGCCATTGCCGCACCCCGGGCCTGGACGACGCCGCGCTCGCCCGCTTCGCGGAAGACGCCGGCCTGCAGCAGGCCGCGGTGAACGCGGTCGAGGCCTACCTGCGCATCCGCGAGGAGTTCTCCGACCTGCTCGATCTCGACGAGGACGCGCAGATCCAGGCCGTGCAGGCCGGCTTCGTGAATTTCTATCCGGTGGATGGCGTGAACCCGTACGTGGCGCTCGCCGCGCACGGCCCGTGGATCATCACCCTCAAGGGTGCGGTGATCCACGATTCCGGTGGCTACGGGATGCTCGGCCTCGGCCATACGCCGGAAGCGGTGCTGGACGCGATGGCCCGCCCGCAGACGATGGCCAACATCATGACGCCGAGCCTGGCGCAGCTGCGCTTCGAACGCGCGGTGCGCGCCGAGATCGGCCATACCCGTGGTGGCTGCCCGTTCGCGGCGTTCCTGTGCCTGAACTCCGGCTCCGAGTCGGTCGGCCTGGCGGCACGCATCGCCGACATCAACACCAAGCTGCAGACCGATCCCGGCGCGCGCCATGCCGGCGCCACCGTCAAACGCATCGTGGTCAAGGGCAGCTTCCACGGCCGCACCGAACGCCCGGCGCTGTATTCCGACTCCACCCGCAAGACCTACCTGCAGCACCTGGCGAGCTTCCGTGGCGAGGATTCGCTGATCGCGGTCGAGCCGTACGATGCCGCCGCGCTGGAACAGGTGTTCGCCGACGCCGCCGCCAACGGCTGGTTCATCGAGGCGGTGTTCCTGGAGCCGGTGATGGGCGAAGGCGACCCGGGCCGTGCCCTGCCCCGCGATTTCTACGACACCGCGCGCCGCCTGACCCGCGAGCACGGCGGGCTGCTGCTGGTGGATTCGATCCAGGCCGGCCTGCGCGCGCACGGCGTGCTGTCGATCGTCGACTATCCCGGCTTCGGTGATGCCGACATCCCGGACATGGAGACCTATTCCAAGGCCCTCAACGCCGGTCAGTACCCGCTCTCGGTGCTGGCGGTGAACGCGGCCTCGGCGGAGCTCTATCGCAGCGGCGTCTATGGCAACACCATGACCGCGAACCCGCGCGCGCTCGACGTCGCCAGCGCCATGCTCGGCGCGATCACCCCCGAGCTGCGCGCCAATATCCGCAATGCGGGCGAGCAGTCGGTGGCGAAGCTGGAGGCACTGAAGGAGGAGCTCGGCGGCCTGATCACCAGGGTCCAGGGCACCGGCCTGCTCTTCTCCTGCGAACTGGCGCCCGAGTTCAAGTGCTACGGCGCGGGTTCCACCGAGGAGTGGCTGCGCGAGCGCGGTATCGGCGTGATCCACGGCGGCGCCAACTCGCTGCGCTTCACTCCGCATTTCGCCATCGGCGACGACGAGCTCGACCTGCTGGTGTCGATGGTCGGCCGTGCACTGCGCGAAGGCCCGCGCCGCAGCGAGGCCAGGGCGGCCTGAGGCCTCTACGCCCGTCTCCCGTTACGCGGGAGACGGGCTGCTATCGCCGCCGCTGCAACCGCCACGCGCGATGGATGCGCGGGTTGCGTGCGAAGTCCGGCGGGATCGTCCCCGCACTGATCTCCTCGCAGCCGGCGAATGCGGCTATCGCGTCGACATCCAGCCGGAAGCGGCGGAAGTTGTTGCTGAAATAGAGGACACCGTCCAGCGACAGCCGTGCGACCGCCGCCTTCAGCAGGCGCACGTGCTCGCGCTGGATATCGAAATCATCGGCACGCGCGGAATTGGAGAACGTCGGCGGGTCGCAGAACACCAGGTCGTACTCGCCGCGCTCGGCTTCAAGCCACGCCAGCGCATCGGCCTGCACCAGGCGATGCAACCGGCCGCCGATCCCGTTGGTCTCCAGGTTGTCCGCCAGCCACTGCAGGTAGGTGCCGGACAGGTCGACGCTGGTGGTCTGCGCCGCGCCGCCCACCGCCGCCTGCACGGTCGCCGCGCCGGTGTAGCAGAACAGGTTGAGGAAGCGCATGCCGTCGGCTTCGGCCGCGATGCGCGCGCGCAGCGGGCGGTGGTCGAGGAACAGCCCGGTATCGAGGTAGTCGAACAGGTTCACCCGCAGCAGCGCATCGCCCTCGCGCACGGTGAGGAACTCGCCGCGCGCATCGAAGCGGCCGTACTTGCTGCCGCCCTTGCCTTTCGCGCGTGTCTTCACCGCCACCCGTTCACGCGGCACCCCGAACACCTCGCGCGCGGCCGCGAGCAGGTCCGCGAGCCGGCGCCGGGTGATGTCCTCGGGAATTTCCGACGGTGCCGCGTACTCCTGCACGTGCAGCCACGGCGCGTCCGGCGCATCCACCGGGGTGTAGACATCGATCGCCGCGGCGTACTCCGGCAGGTCGGCGTCATAGGCGCGGTAGCAGCTGATGCCCTCCTGCGCGCGCCAGCGCTTCGTCGCACGCAGGGTCTTGCGCAGGCGGTTGGCGACCATCTGCGCCCCGTCCGACAGCGGCCGTGCGATCTCCTCGCGCGGCGCCTGCGCCAGCGGCTCGACCACGATCAGGCTGCACTCGAGTGCGCCGTTGAACATCCGGTAGCGCTTGCGCGCGCGCAGGCCGGTGACGTGCGCGAGGTCGTCGTCGCCGCACAGCAGGCTCGCCCGCCACTCCGGTGCGATGCGCTGCAGGGTCTGCCCCAGCGCGCGGTACAGCGCCGGATCCGCGGCCAGGCGCGCATCGTAGGGCGGATTGGCGACCACCAGCCCCGGCGGTGCATCACCTTCGCGCGGGCCCGGCGGCAGGTCGGCCGGCTGCAGCGAGCGCAGGTCGGCCACGCGCAGGTCGACTGCATGGGCGACGCCGGCGCGCCCGGCGTTCTCCTTCGCGGCGGCAATCGCCTCCGGATCGACATCGGTGCCGAGGAAGCGCGGCGCCAGCGCGGCCAGCCCGGCTTCGGCACGCCGGGTGGCATCGTCATGCAGCTCGCGCCAGGTGTCGCGGTCGAAGCCGGCCCAGCGCGACGGCGCGCGGCCCGGCACGTCGCCGCGATGCAGCCCGGGGGCGACATCGGCAGCGACCAGCGCGCCCTCGATCAGCAACGTGCCGCTGCCGCACATCGGGTCCAGCAGGGCCGCACCCTGCGCATGCAGGCGATCCCAGCCCCCGCGCGCCAGCACCGCCGCCGCCAGCGTTTCCTTGAGCGGCGCCTCGTGGTGCGCCTGGCGCCAGCCGCGGCGATGCAGCGGCCCGCCGCCGAGATCCACCGACAGGATCGCGCGCCCCTTGCGCACGACCAGGTTGAGCCGCAGGTCGGGGTCGTCGAGGTCGACATCCGGACGGGTGCCGTCGTGTTCGCGCATCGCGTCGACCACGGCGTCCTTGATCCGCTGCGCGGCGAAACGGGCATGGGTGATCGCCTCGCCGGAGACATGTGCATCGACCGCGACCGTCATCCCCGCCTCCAGGTGTTCGTGCCACGGCAGTGCACGCGCGCCGGCGTACAGCGCGGCCTCGTCGGGGCAGTCGTAGTCGGTCAGCGGCCACAGCACCCGGCTGGCCAGCCGCGACCACAGCACGGCGCGCTGCGCGTCCACCAGTTCCCCCTCGACGTTCACGCCGGCCATGGCCGCGGTCGCGCGTGCGCAACCCAGGGCGACAAGCTCGTCGGCAAGCAGGTATTCCAGGCCCTTGGCGCAACTGGCGAAGAACTTCATCGGCGATCCGGACACGAAGGGCCGGCCATTGTCGCGCGGATGCGCGGCCGGCGCCCGTGGACGATGACCTCAGAGCCCGGCCAGCAGTTCCGCGAAGGCTTTCGCCGACGCATCCACGTGCGCCGCGAGGCGGTGGCTGTCGTCGACCAGCAGCAGGCGCGCGCGCCGCGGCTGCGCCCAGGCCACCACATCGGCGGCGGTGATGAGCTCGTCGTCCCAGCCGTGGATGACGGCGGTCGGCACCGCGGCGGCTTCCAGCGCCGGCGCCTCGCCCATCCGCACCGGCGGCGCCATCAGGAACAGGCCGGCCACCGGCACCTCCAGCGAGACCCGGCCGGAAATCCATGCGCCGAGGCTGGATCCGGCCAGCACCAGCGGTCCGCCCGCGGCCGCGGCATGCGCGCGTGCCCGCAGCCGGTCGAGCCTTGCGGCGACATCGCCGAGCCGGCTCACTTCGTGACGCGCATCGAGGTCGGTGTAGTCCGGACGCTCGTGGCTCCAGCCAAGGCGCTCGGCGACGTCCGCGAGCGCGGTGACCTTGGTCGCCTCGGGGCCGCTCTCGAAGCCGTGCGAGAGGATGCAGTGGCCGCGCACGCTCATGCGCCGATCCACTCCACGGGGTCGCCGACACGCAGCACGCCGCCCTCGATGATGCGCGCGCACAGCCCACCCATGCCGCGCATCGCGTTGTAGCCGCCCGGGCCGAGCGTGGCTTCCATCTGCGAGCAGGGGTCGCAGGGCGCGGTGCCTTCCAGCACCACCTCGCCGACGCGGAACCGCCAGCCCTTGAGCGCGATCACCGGGATCCCCGAGACCACCAGGTTACGCCGCAGCACGGCCGGAGTGAGTGCCGGCACCCGCGCAAGCGCGGCGATCGCGGGCAGGTGCTCGGCCTGGATCAGGGTGACACCACGCTTGCCGCTGCCACCGGTGTACCGGTCGCCCTCGAGGCCGCCGCCGGCCTGCGCGAGGGTGTCGTCGAGCTCGACCACCGGCGCACCGCGCGACGGGCGCACGCCGATCCACTCGACCCGGCCACTGGCCGGAAAGCGGCTCATCAACCGGTAAAGGTCGGATTCCGGGGGCGGCAGTCGGCTCATCCCGCGAAATGCTAGCAGGCGCCGCAGCGGTCACGGTCGCATCGCGCGACATGCCGGCGTATCGCCCCACGCCGCTGCTAGCATCCGCCGGCATGAGGACACCGCTTCCCGCGATCCAGATCGATCACCTGCCCTACGTGGCGCGGCTGCAGGCGCGCGATATCGCCGACATCGATCTCGTGGTCATCCACTGCACGGAACTCCCCGACATGGCGATGGCGCGCGAATACGGCGAGCGCGTGCTGTATCCGCAGGCCGGCACCGGCGCCGCCGGGCACTGGTATGTGGACCGCGACGGCAGCCTCCACGAATACGTGCCCGCCGGGCGCATGGCGCACCACGTGCGTGGTTGGAACCCGCGCTCGGTGGGCATCGAGCTGGTCAACACCGGGCGGTATCCGCACTGGTACGACAGCCGCCACCAGGCGATGACCGAGCCCTATCCGGATGCGCAGGTCGATGCGCTGCTGGGCCTGCTCGCCCACCTGCGCGCCGCCCTGCCCGGCCTGCGCTTCATCGCCGGCCACGAGGACCTCGACACCGACCGCATGCCCGCCAGCGACGATCCGGCCCGCAGCGTGGCACGCAAGGTCGACCCGGGCCCGCTGTTCCCGTGGCCGCGGGTGCTCGCGGGGTGCGGGCTCGAGCGCCTGTCGCCGCCTGCGTCCTAGCCCCCGCGCCGTTGCCGGCGATGCAGGGCGCGCCGCCTATAATCCGCGGTCCTCCTGCGCTGCCCTCCAAATGAACCCGCACGTTGCCGAACTGGTCGAACTGCTGACGCTCGAACGCCTGGAAAACGACCTGTTCCGCGGCCAGAGCCGCGACATCGGCACCAAGTACGTATTCGGCGGGCAGGTGCTGGGCCAGGCGCTGTCCGCCGCCCAGGCCACGCTGGCGCAGCCGCGCACCGCGCATTCGCTGCATGCCTACTTCCTGCGTGCCGGCGATGTCGACCATCCGATCGTCTACGAGGTCGACCGCACCCGCGAGGGCGGCAGCTTCTCGGTCCGCCGGGTCACCGCCATCCAGCACGGCCGGGTGATCTTCTTCTGCGCGGCCTCGTTCCAGGCCGACGAGGGCGGCGCGGCCACCCACCAGCTGTCGATGCCGGAAGTGCCGGCGCCGGAGGACATCGCGCCGTCGCCGTCGGTGCCCGACGCGGTGCTGGCGACGCTGCCGACCAAGGTGCAGCGCTGGCTGAGCCGCAGCGGCCCGTTCGAGTTCCGCCACGTCTATCCGCGCGACGAGCTCAACCCGCCCAAGCGCCCGCCCTACCAGCAGGTGTGGTTCCGCCTGGCCGAAGCGGTCGGCGATGCGCCGGAGCTGCACCGCGCCCTGCTCGCCTACGCATCGGACTTCCACCTGCTGGGTACGGCCACCTTCCCGCACGGGATCAGCTACTACCAGCCCAACGTGCAGATGGCCTCGCTCGACCATGCACTGTGGTTCCACCGCCCGTTCCGCGTCGACGACTGGCTGCTGTACTCCATCGACAGCCCCAGCGCGCAGGATTCGCGCGGCCTGGCGCGCGGCATGATCTACGACCGCAATGGCCGCCTGGTGGCCAGCACCGCGCAGGAAGGGTTGATCCGCGTCGTCCGTGACGCCCAGGCCGCGGCCCAGGTGCCGTCGCACGAATGACAGAGGTTGCAGCAACGTGAGAGAGGTCTTCAGCAGTCCGCGGCTCGAGAACGTGGAAAAGGTCGCGCAGTGGCTCGAGGAACAGGGCATCCCGGTGCGCATCACCAACGGCCGTTCCTACCACGGCAACCGCCGCCGCCACTTCAACTACCGCACCGCCGGCAACACCCCGCAGGCGGCGGTGTGGGTGATCCACTCCGAGGACCAGCCGCGCGCGCGCGCGCTGATGCGCGAGGCGGGGCTGTCCGGGCCCACCACGCGCCCGGTCGCACAGTCCCCGGTGGGGACCGGCAACGCACTGCCGCAGGTTCCGGCCGAACCGGTGCTGCCGCCTTCGGCGCTGCAGCGGATCAGCCGCTTCCGCCGCGTGCTGCTGATCGTCATCGCGGTGATCGCGGCCATGGCCATCTGGGCGGTCTGAGCGCGTCATCGCATGGTTGGCGGGTGGCGCGGCGCGCGTCACACTTGGCCCGGCCCTGCGTCAGGGAATGACCTCCCGAACCGGACACCGCCATGGACATGGCCTGCGCGCTTCCCATCGACGAGCTGATCTCGCGTGAGCTGCCGGCCGCGGCGCGCGGCGATGCGCACGCCTACGGCCGCATCGTGGCTGCCAGCCAGAACACGGTGACCGCGGTGGCGCTGGCGATCACCCGCGACGTGGCCACCAGCGAGGACATCGCCCAGGAAGCCTTCCTCTCGGCATGGCGGCACCTGCCGCGGCTGCAGAACCCCTCGAGCTTCCTGCCCTGGTTGCGGCAGATCACCCGCAACCTCGCCCGCGACCACCTGCGCGCGAACCGCAACCGCCCGCTGGATGGCGAGGCCGCGGAACTGGCGATCGCCCGCGCCGCCGATCCGGAGCAGTGCCCGGCCGGGCGCCTGCTCGACCAGGAACGCGATGCGATCGCCGCCGAACTGATCTCCGAACTGCCCGAGGACAGCCGCGAGGTGCTGCTGCTGTATTACCGCGAGGGCCAGAACTCGAAGCAGGTGGCGGCGCTGCTGGGGCTGTCGGATGCGGCCGTGCGCAAGCGGCTGTCGCGTGCACGGCGCTGCCTGCGCACCGAACTGCTGGAGCGCTTCCGCGATTTCGCCAACGGCAGCGCGCCGGCGACGACGTTCGCGGTGGCGGTGACCGCGGCACTGGGCGGGATCAGCAAGCCGGCGGCAGCGGCCGGCATGGCGACCACCGGCAGCACCATCGCCGGTGGCCTCGCCGGCAAGCTGGTCTTCGGTACCGCCGGCGCGGTGGCGTCGGGCATGCTCAGCGGAGTGCTCACCGCGTGGCTGTTCCGCCGCGTGCTGACCCGCTATGCCGACAACGCAACCGAGCGCCGCGCGATCCTGCGCGCCTACGACACCTACCTGCTGACCGCGCTCGCGTGCGGGTTCCTCGTCGGTGTCACCTGGCTGGCGGAAACGCGCATCCTCATGTACGCGGCGATCGGCGCCAGTTTCGTGGTGCTCAACTACATCATGCTGGTGCCGGTGCCGCGGGTCATGAACCCGCTGGTGCAGCGCGATGCGCAACGCAACCCGCGCAATGCCTACTGGCGCACGCTCGGCTACCGGCTGTCGATGGGGCCCAGCGGCTTGCTGATCAGCAACCTGGTCGTCGCCGGCATCCTGGCGATGTATTACATGCAGGGCTGATCCGCACCCGCGCCGCATGCCGGCAATCCCCCTGGGGCAAATGACGACGCCCGCGCAGTTGCCTGCGCGGGCGTCCGGTCACGTGCGTGGACCGTTGGATGGGTGCTCAGCGGCCGCGCTGCGGACGCAGTTCGTTGCGCTCGAGGACGCCGTCGCCGTTCTCGTCCAACCAGGCGAAGCGGCTGGCGATACGCGGCATCTTCTCGTCGACCTCGACCCGGCTCAGCCGGCCATCGCCGTTGAGGTCGGCGGCGCTGAAGCGCTCGTCGAAGCGGCGCTGCATTTCCGCCTCGCGCTGCGGCCGCTGGGCCTCGGACCAGCTGCGCAGTTCGCCGCGGCTCAGCAGTGAATCGCGGTTGCGGTCGATGGCGTCGAACTGCGCCAGCAGGTCGGGGCGTGCGCGGTGTCCGGTGCGCGCGGCGCGCTTCGGGTCCGCACCGGCACGTGCCTCGCGTGCGGCGTTGGCCGCCTCGAGCTCGCCACGGCTGATGCGGCCGTCGCCATCGGTATCCAGTCGCGCCAGTGCGTCGATGCCGGCGTGGCGGTGGCCGCCGCGATGGCCGCCACGGGGCCCGTGGCCCTTGCGTGCGCCGCGCAGTTCCCCGCGCTGCAGGCGGCCGTCGCCATTGGCATCGAGGTCGTCGAAGCGCGCGGCCAGCCGCGTGGATGCCGCGGCTTCGGTGCGGTCGATGACGCCGTCGCTGTTGCTGTCGAGCTGCAGCACGCGGGCGTGGGGGGCCTGTTCCGGCGGGGCAGCGTGGACACCGGCTGCGGCGAGCATCGCCAGGGTGGCGGCGGCGAGCATGTGGATCTTCATCGTGCCTATCTCCAGTAGGCGGCGTGATTGGCCGCTGGTGAGCACATCAACGCCCGCTGCGCCGTGCACGTTGACCGCCGGCCAGCCGCGTTCAGGCGGGCGACAGTCGCAGGCCGCGCGACCCGCTCCGGTATCCTTCGCGGCGATGCCGTCCTTCCCCACCCTGCCGGCCCGGCTCGTGTCGATCCTCGGCCACCCGCTGCTGGTGTTGCCGCTCGCGCTGCTGTTGCCGATGGCCACGATCGATGCCGCAGGCACCGCGCGCGCCGCCGCCGGCATCGCGGTATGCGCGGCGCTGGTGCTGGGATGGTCGTGGTGGCGCGTGCGCCGCGGACACTGGCGGCATGTCGACGCCAGCAACGTGCACGAACGTCGCAGCCTCAATGTGTTCCTGCTGCCGCTGTTCGTGCTTGGCGCACTGCTGGCGTCGCCGCAGCCCGGGCTGTCGCTGCGCCTCGCGCTGGCCGCGGCGATCATCGCCGTGGCGCTGCTGGCGACGCGCTGGTGCAAGCTGTCGCTGCACGCCGCGTTCGCCGTGTATGCCGCGCTGCTGCTGGGCGCATGGCAGCCTGCGGCGGGCGTTGCGATGCTGCTGTTCGCGATCGCCATCATCGCCTCGCGGCTGGCGCTGGCTCGCCACGGCATGCGCGACGTCGTCGCCGGAGGCGTGGTCGGCGGGCTCGCAGGCCTGCTGGCGGGATGGAGCACCGCGTGAGCGCCGTCAGCGACAACCTGCGCCTGTTCCACACCGGCACCCATGCCTGCGGCTACTGGCCCGAGCGCGAGGCACGCGACCTGGTGCTCGACCCACGCGACGCGCGACTGCCGGCGTTCTACGGCCAGGCCCTGCAGTGGGGCTTCCGCCGCTCCGGCGACATCGTCTACCGCCCGCATTGCGCCGGCTGCCGCGCCTGCGTGCCGGTGCGCATCCCGCTGGACCGTTACCGGCCCGACCGCAGCCAGCGCCGCTGCCTGGCCCGCAATGGCGATGTCGAGGCACGCGTGCGCCCGGCCAGCCGTGACGACGAGCGGCTGGCGCTGTACCGCCGCTACCTGCAGGCGCGCCATCCGGGCGGCGGCATGGACAGCCACGGCGCTGTCGAGTTCGACCAGTTCCTGCTCGGCCGCTGGGCGGATGCCCGCTTCCTGGAACTGCGCGCCGGTGGCCGGCTGCTGGCGGTGGCGGTGACCGACCTGGTCGAAGGCGCACTGTCGGCGGTCTACACCTTCTACGAGCCCGACGAGGCTGCGCGTGGCCTCGGCACGCTGGCGATCCTGCGGCAGATCGAATGGGCCCGGCGCGATGGCCGCCAGCACCTGTATCTGGGCTACTGGATCGACGGCCACGGCAAGATGGACTACAAACGCCGGTTCCGCCCGCTGGAACGGTTCGATGGCCGCGGCTGGCGCGACATGTGCGAGGACGACCCCACCCGATGATGCGACTCCTGCTGCTGCCTGTTGCGCTCGTGCTGCTTGCCGGCTGCGTGCGCGTCAACGTCCACGGCGACCCCGCCGCCTACCGCCGTGCCATGTCCGATTCCGATCTGCGCGTCGCCACCTACAACGCCTCGCTGTATGCCGACACCGCCGGCGGGCTGGTCGCGCGGCTGGCCAATGGCGACGCCGATGCCCGCAAGGTGGCGGCGGTGCTGCAGCGCGTGCGCCCGGACGTGGTGCTCATCAACGAATTCGACTTCGATCCCGACGGGCGCGCGGCCGACCTGTTCCAGCGCGACTACCTCGAGGTCGCACAGCCCGGGGGCGGTGCCGCGCTGCGCTATCCCTACCGCTACTTCGCGCCGGTCAACACCGGCGTGGCCAGCGGGCTGGACCTCGACGGCGATGGCCAGGTGGGCGCTGAAGGCCGCGCGTACGGCAACGATGCCTGGGGCTACGGCCTGCACCCGGGCCAGTACGGCATGCTGCTGCTGTCGCGCCACCCGATCGACGGCGCACGCGCGCGCACCTTCCAGCACCTGCGCTGGAGCGCGCTGCCGGATGCACGCCGGCCGGTGCTTCCGGACGGCCGCCCGTTCCATGCCGATGCGGTGTGGTCGCAGTTGCGGCTGTCGTCGAAGTCGCACTGGGACGTGCCGGTGCGCACGCCGCTGGGCACCGTGCACATGCTGGCCTCGCACCCCACGCCGCCGGTGTTCGATGGCCCGGAGGACCGCAACGGCCGCCGCAACGCCGACGAGATCCGCCTGTGGCGCGAATACATCTCGCCCGGCGCGAAGCCATGGCTGTGCGACGACGCCGGCGCCTGCGGCGGGCTGCCCGGGGACGCGCGCTTCGTGATCCTCGGCGACCTCAACAACGATCCGGCCGATGGCGACGGGCTGCACGAGGCGGTGAACGCGCTGCTCGGGCATCCGCGCGTGGTGCGCCATCCCACGCCATCGAGCGCCGGTGCCCTCGCCGCCGCGCGCGCCGCGCCCGCGGTGCACGCCGGCAGGGGCGGCAACCCCGCCCATGGCACCGGTGACTTTGGTGGCCGTGTCGGCGTGCTGCGGCTGGACTATGCGTTGCCGTCCACCGGCATGCGCCTGGCCGGCACCGGCGTGTACTGGCCGGCACCGGGCGAACCGGGCGCGGACCTCGTCGACGGTTCGGACCATCGGCTGGTATGGGTCGACCTCGCACCCTGAAAAGGGGTCCGTTGCGGAGCGTGCTGCCCGGCCACGGGACACAGCGGATCGGCGCGGCTCAGGATCCGTCGCGGCGATAGCTTCCGTCGACCCCGCCGCGGAGCCCGCAGCCGCGGTAATCGCTGCTGACCCGGGCGACATCGCCGTCGAATTCGACGCGCACCTGCGCCGGCTCGGCCTCGAGATCCGCAGCGCTGACGCTGATGGTGTCGCCTTCGAACGGCACCACCGGTGCCTCGATGCGCCCGTCACGCAGTGGCCCACGCGCGTGGATTTCACAGTCGGCAGCGACGCCGGGGCCATCGGCAGGGTCGCCCCCGGCGACAACCGCGACCTCCCACTCGCCGCCCTGCTGTTCGAGTCTCAGCGTGCCGGTGCGCGTGCCCTCCAGGTGCCAGAGACCGGCGGGGTCCGGGGCGGCCGGCGCCTGGCCGGCGGGCGCCTCCTGCGCGCAGGCCGCAAGCAACGGCGCTGCGCCCAGCGCCATCGCCAGCACCCCCGCATCGCGGCGTCGACGTGTGGGCGTACCGCGCATGTCAGCGGCCCTCCAGCATGGCGAGCGCGTCGGCACGTTCGCTGGCGAAGCGGTTGGCGACGCTCTGCTGGGTGGATGCCGGCGAACTGCTGAAATAGACCAGATTGCCGTTGGCGTCGCGGCGCCCGCGCTCGTCGTAGATCGCATCGATCAGCGCGCGGTCGTAGGTCTCGCCATCGGCGGGCCGGATGCCGCGCGCCTCGACGTTCGCGATCGCGCGGTTGACCACCGCCGACTGCGGCCCGTGCTGCACGGCGGTCGACCACACCGCGTCGCGCACCGCCGGCGAGCGGGTGGTGAGGTCGATGCCGCTGTTGCGCCTGACGTGGACCATCTGCACGTCGTAGTGCGTGCGTTCGATAAAGGCGTGCTGCGCGGCGCCGAAGGCATCGGGCTCGCGCGCGGCGATCGCACGCCAGGTCGCGCTGAAGCCCGCGCTGCCCGGCGCTGCGCCCGCGAATTCCGCCGCCCACCGCGCGCCCTCGTTGGCGAGGAATTCCTGCGGCCTGCCACGGTTGGTGGCCAGCTGGTAGCTGCCGTAGGACACGCCACCCGGGTCGCCCTGCCCGGTCGATACCGTGCCGGGGCCGCGGCCGCCGGTCTCGTAGCGTTCCGACAGCCGACCGGGCACGTGGCCGTCGCCGGCACCATTGCCGGCAGGCGGTGACGCATCCGGAGCCGACACCGGTGCCGAGGTTGCAGGCGCGGGGGCCGGCGCGGGCGCGGTGGCGCTCGCCCCCGGCAGGGCCAGCCACTGACCCGGGTGGATCAGGTCCGGGTTTCGGATCGCCGGATTGGCCGCGACGAGATCGCGTAGCGCGAGGCCCTCGCGTGCCGCGATCCCCGACAGCGTGTCGCCGGCGCGCACTTCCAGGCCGCGGCTGCCCTGGGGGAGTTCGATCACCTCGCCGGGATAGATGACATCCGGATTGAGCACGCGCGGGTTGGCCGCCAGCAGCGACTCCAGCGGCACGCCGTAGCGCACGGCGATCGCCGACAGGGTGTCGCCGCGGGCGATCTCATGGCGGTCGCGGGCCGGCTGCGGGATGCCCGGATCAGACACGCGGTCGCTGACAGGGGAAATGGCCATGGCAGGGGTCTCCGGTGGATGCCCCGAGTGTCGCGGGCGCGCCACGCACGGGCATCCCCGGGCCGACCCTAGCCGGCGCGCAGGTGCGACCGGGTTCGCAGCCTGCTGCCGGTGCCGGCGCGCGAAGCCGCAGGACCGACGGCTCAGTCCAGCGAGATCGTCAGCGCGGCCGCCGCCTCGCGTGCCACCGTACGTGCGGCATCGACATCGGCAGCGCGCGCCAGGGTCACGCCGACCCGGCGCTGCCCTTCCACGCGCGGCTTGCCGAACAGCCGCAGCGCGGTATCGGGTGCGCGCAGCGCCGCTTCGACCCCGGCGAACGCCGGCACGCCGTGGCCCTCGGCCAGCAGTGCGCACGAGGCCGACGCACCGAGCGCCGTCACGGTGCCGTCGGCATCCACCGGCACCGGCAAGCCGAGGATCGCGCGCGCATGCAGTGCGAATTCGCTCAGTTCCTGCGAGACCAGGGTGACCAGGCCAGTGTCGTGCGGGCGCGGCGAGACCTCGGAGAACCACACCTCGTCGCCCTTCACGAACAGTTCCACCCCGAACACGCCCCAGCCGCCGAGGTCGTCCGTGATCGCGCGCGCGATATCGCGCGAACGCGCAAGCGCGCCCGGCGACATCGGCTGCGGCTGCCAGCTCTCGCGGTAGTCGCCATCACGCTGCAGGTGGCCGATGGGCGCGCAGAACGCGGTGCCGCCGGCATGGCGCACGGTCAGCAGGGTGATCTCGTAATCGAAATCGACGAAGCCCTCGACGATCACCCGTCCGGCGCCGGCGCGGCCGCCGGTCTGTGCGTACTCCCATGCGCGCTGCACGTCGGCGTCCCCACGCACCAGCGACTGTCCCTTGCCCGACGACGACATCACCGGCTTGACCACGCACGGCAGGCCGATTCCAGCGACCGCCGCGCGGTAGTCCTCGACGGTGTCGACGAAGCGGTACGGCGAGGTCGGCAGGCCCAGCGTCTCGGCCGCCAGCCGGCGGATGCCCTCGCGATCCATGGTCAGCCGCGCCGCCCGGGCGGTGGGGATCACCCGCATGCCGCTGCCGTCCTGCACGGCCTCGCGCTCCAGCGCCTCGAGGGTCTGCGTGTGGATGGCCTCGATCTCGGGAACGATCAGGTGGGGGCGCTCGCGTGCGACCAGCGCGCGGATCGCGGCGCCGTCGAGCATGTCCAGCACATGGCTGCGATGGGCGACCTGCATCGCCGGTGCATCGGCATAGCGGTCGGCGGCGATCACCTCCACGCCCAGGCGCTGCAGCTCGATCGCCACCTCCTTGCCGAGTTCTCCCGAGCCCAGCAGCAACACGCGGGTGGCGGACGGGGACAGCGGCGTGCCGAGACGGAGCATGGTGGTTCCTGGCCGGGAGGGGGCGCCATTGTAGGCGGCGGCAACCGAGTTGACAGATAGATATCATTTCGATATCAATCACCGCAGGCCACCCCGGCCCTGCGGAGACCGCCATGAAGGAAAACCCGACCCGTTCCCTGCCCGGCATTCCGATCCTGCTGGGCCTGTTGCTGCTCCTGGCCGCTGCCGGCTGGGCGTTCTTCGACGCCGCACTCGGCGGCGGCCCCGGCCTGCAGCTGGTGGCCGCGATCGGCGTCGGCGTCCTCGCGCTGCTGCTGATGGTCGGCCTGTACATGGTGGAGCCCAACCAGTCGGCGGTGGTGAGCCTGTTCGGCAAGTACGTCGGCACCGTCCACGACAACGGCCTGCGCTGGAACAACCCGTTCTTCAGCAAGCGCAAGGTCTCGCTGCGGGTGCGCAACTTCGAAAGCGGACGGCTCAAGGTCAACGAGCTCGAAGGCAGCCCGATCGAGATCGCCGCGGTGATCGTGTGGAAGGTGGTGGATTCCGCCGAGGCCGTGTTCAACGTCGACGACTACGAGAGCTTCGTGCACATCCAGTCCGAGGCGGCGTTGCGCGCGATGGCCACCAGCTATCCCTACGACCAGCACGAGGAAGGCCAGATCTCGCTGCGCAGCCACCCCAACGAGATCTCCGAGCACCTCAAGGTCCAGCTCGACGAGCGCCTGGCCAAGGCCGGCGTCGACGTGCTCGAGGCACGCATCAGCCACCTCGCCTACGCGCCGGAAATCGCCCAGGCGATGCTGCAGCGCCAGCAGGCGAATGCGGTGGTCGCGGCACGGGCGCGCATCGTCGCCGGCGCCTGCGGCATGGTCGAGATGGCGCTGGCCGAACTGCAGAAGTCCGGCGTGGTCCAGCTCGACGAGGAGCGCAAGGCGGCGATGGTCAGCAACCTGCTGGTCGTGCTGTGCGGTGACCGCGGCACCCAGCCGGTGGTCAACGCGGGTTCGCTGTACTGATGGCCGACGGCATGTTCGCGGCGGCGCTGATCGCGCTCACCAGCGTGCCGGCGTTCCTGCTGGCACGCAGCTTCCGCCACGACCGCCCGCGCATGGCGACCGTGCTGCGCCTGGTCGGCCTGGCGATGCTGGCCGGCGCCCTGGGCCTGGCCTGGGCCGGCGGCGACCGCACCCGCACGCTGGCCGTCGCGGTGGCGATGGCGCTCGCGGTCAACGGGCTGGCGGTGGCGGTCCTGGTGGATGTCATCCGCCGGCGACGTGGCGGGACATGACCGCGAAGAAGGCCTACCCGCTGCGCATCAACGCCGAGATCCTCGCGGCGGTGCAGCGCTGGGCCGACGACGAGCTCCGCAGCGTCAACGCGCAGATCGAATACGTATTGCGCGACGCGCTGCGCAGGGCGGGCCGGCTCGACGGCCCGCGTGGCTCCACAGACGAAGGACACGACGATGAGTGATCGCTGGCAGTACAAGGTCGAAGAGGTCAAGGGCAACGTGTGGGGCACGATCAGGCCCGCCGACATCGAGGAGCGGTTGCGCGTACTCGGCGCGCAGGGTTGGGAGTTGGTGAACGCGGCGCATCCCGGCCAGTAGGCCCCGACCCTGCTGTTCCTGAAGCGCCGCGGCTGAGGCCGGCGCCGCGGCGCGGGCGAGTGCGCTCCGGGCGGCGGCCTGCAACTCTGTGGCAGCCTGCGCATGCGATCCACCGGGATCGCCCACCGCAACCCAGGGAGATTGATGATGAGGAGATCGACGATGAGGAACCGCCTTGCCTGCTGGATGACCGCGCTGCTGCTCGCCTTCGCGACCTGCGTGGCGACAGCCCGGGACACCCCGCAGGCCGGCGCCGCGGCCGCCATCGACCAGCTCGAGGCCGGCGAGTTCGAGACCCTGCACGCTCGCTTCAACACCACGATGGCCGCGCAGATCGATGCGGGGCAGCTGCGCCAGGTCTGGGACGGCCTGGTCGCGCAGGCCGGCGCGCTGCAGTCGCGTGGCGAGCCGGTCCAGCAGCAGCACGACGGCTACGAGGTGGTGGTGACGCCGCTGCAGTTCGAGCGCGCCAGCCTCAATGCGATCGTCAGCTTCGACGCCGACGGCCGCATCGCCGGCCTGCTGCTGCAGCCGGCCGGCCAGCCCTAGAGGCCGCACACACCGGGATGTCTCCCGGTGCCGCCACCCGGACGCCTCAAGGGCCGTGGCAGGCCAGCGCTACACTGGCCTGCCCCGTGCGCTTTCCGGAGCCGTCGTGCGCGCCCTGCCCCGCCTGCTGATCAACACCGCCGACATCGAACTGTGGCCGGCGGACCTGCTGCGCGCGCGCGACAGCCACGACCAGCGTGCGCTGGCGCTCGCCCGCTGGGTGCTGCGCCGCAAGAGTGACGGCCGCTATCTCGCCGCCGCGCTCGATCAGGGCCTGGTCGAACTGCTGCCGCGCTGGCAGGCCGGGCTGGCGGCCGATGCCGCCCTGCGCGCCCTGGCCAGCGCCCCCGTGCTGCGCGGCGAACGCCTGCCGCGCGCACATGCCCTGCCGGTCCACGGGCTGGAGGCACGCCTGGCGGGGCTCGGCCTCGATGCCGACGCCTATGCTGGACGGACCGGGCTTGCGCTGGTGGCCGAACCGGCCTGGCTGGCCTTTGCCGGCCACGACCGCCACGCCCGTCCGCTCTGGCTGGAACGCGATGCCGCGCTCGCCTGGCAGCGCATGCAGGCCGCGGCGCGCGATGACGACATCTGGCTGGAGTCGGTGTCGGGCTACCGCAGCCACGCCTACCAGCTGGGGATCTTCGCCCGCAAGCGTGCCCGCGGACTGCACGTGCAGGACATCCTCGCGGTCAACGCCGCGCCCGGCTTCAGCGAACACCACTCGGGCCAGGCGCTGGATATCTCCGCGCCGGGCGAACCGTCGGCGGAGGAAAGCTTCGAACACACCACCGCGTTCGCATGGCTGCAGGAACACGCTGCTACCCACGGCTTCGCGATGAGCTATCCGCGCGACAACCCCCACGGCATCGTCTACGAACCCTGGCACTGGCGTTACCGCGCTGCCGCGTGAGGCCGCGCGCCCGCGATATCGCCAGCACCACTGCGTAATAGGGCATCGCAGGCGCGAGCGCCTGCAAGCGGAGGGCTATTCCTGCGAGCGCGGGGTCGGTGCCTTCGCCGCCTGCGCCGCGTCGGCGATCCGCCACAGATAGAACGCCGCGTAGGTGCGGTACGGCCCCCAGCGCTCGCCCCGCAGCGCAAGTTCGCGCGGTGTCGGCATGGTCTCCAGGCGATCGACGATCTGCGCACCCTTGCGCACGCCCAGATCGTCTACCGGCAGCAGGTCGGGGCGGCCGAGGCGGAACATCAGCATCATTTCCACCGTCCAGCGGCCGATGCCGCGGATCGGCACCAGTGCCTCGATGATCGCCTCGTCGTCCATGCCGGCCATCCGCCGCAGGGAGGGGATCTCCCCGCCGGTTTCACGCGCGGCGAGGTCGCGCAGCGCCAGGGTCTTGTTGCCGGAGACGCCGCAGGCACGCAACGCGGCGTCGTCGACGCGCGCAAGGGTGTCGGCGTGCAGGCGGCTGGAACCGATCGCCACCTCGACCCGGCCGACGATGGTCGCCGCGGCCTTGCCCGACAGCTGCTGGAACAGGATCGCGCGGCCCAGCGCGTCGACCGGATCGAACGCGCGGCGCCAGCGTGGATCGGGCGCGATGGGCCCGATACGGCGCATCCAGGTGGCCAGCTTGCGGTCGCGCCGCGACAGCCACCCGTGCGCGGCAACCGTATCGAAACCCCTTGCGTGGCGTGGCATGCATGGTCCCGCGGCGGTTGGCCGGCCATGTTTGCCCACCGCCCCGCCGGCCGCCAGTGCCGGCACGTGGACGCTTCCTAGCGGCGCAGAGCGTCCACGGCCAGCAGCAGCCAGCCCAGCATCATCGACATGCCGCCCCACGGCGCGGCACGGGTCGGCCAGCCCGCCAGAGCGGCGCCGGCTAGACTGCCGGAGAACACCAGCACGCCAAACAGCAGCAGCGCGAGTGCGATGAGCGCCGCGCCCCGCAATGCCTGCCGCCCCAGCACGGCCAGGGCCACGCCATGGCCGAACGCGAACATGGCCGCCAGCATCATCCGCGACTGCGCTTCGCCCTCGAGCCCGTGCGACGCGTACGCGGCTGCCGCAACCGACAGGCCTGCGCACAGCGCCCCCATGGCGGCAAGCCAGCGTTGCGAAGGATGGACGCCATGGTCCCTGGTCATCGGCTCACTCACTCCCTGGGTGTTGCTGAACCTCGCGCCCAAAACGCGCGCGCCGCGCCCGGTGAGGGGCGCGGCGCGGCGGGACAGCGGTGCGTGGACCTTACTGCTTGACGGTCCAGAACACTTCGTATTCGCCGTCGGCGGTGAACGCCGCATCGACGCCGTTGACGTAGTTCTCGAACGGACGGCCGATCACCTCGTGGCCCTGGGTCATCGCCCAGGCGCGCAGCGCGTTGCGGACGTTGTCCAGCTCGGCCATGAAGCCGGTGTAGTTCGCCCGGGCGACGCGCACCGGCGGGCTGTGCACGTATTCCACCGGGCCCATCAGCTGCAGGCCGGTCAGCGGCTGGGTGGCATCGGCCACCGGTGCAGGCGCGGCTTCACCCTCGCCCTCGTCCGACGCGTCCGCCGACGCGGCAGCACCACCGGCACGCACCGGCACCGCGATGTCGAAGGTGTAGGTCTCGCGGCCCAGCTCGGAGGTGATGATGCGCATCGGACCCGCCGCCTGCAGCTTGTTGGCGGCCAGGGTGCGGTTGATCCACTCCATGTTGTCCTTCATCGAGGACATGATCGCGTCGTTGCTGCGCTCGATCGCACCGGCCTTGACGATCAGCAGGTGTTCGGCCGGCAGCTCGGTCGTGGTGAGGTCGCGCAGGCTGCTGCCTTCCACGGCGTAGTCGACGTTGGGCACCGACGCCAGCATGTTGGTCAGGCGCTTGAGGCCGATCTGCATGTTGTCGCCGACGTTGCGCGCGACGTACAGGCCGGCGTAACGGCCCAGCAGGTCCCAGCCGTAATCGACGTTGTAGGTCTGGGTGATCTCGATGTTGCGCCCGCTGCGGCCGGTCGGGCGCAGGGTGATCTCGCTGCGCTTGTTGTTGCCGCGCTGGTCGTTCTCGATCGCGTAGGCGACCTTCGTGCGCGGCTCGGACTCGACGATCTCCCAGCTGCCCGTGCCGATGTTCCCGACCGAAGACTCGTAGGACATCGTGGCACCGACGCCCGAATCGGGGCCGGAAAGCTGGATCTGGATGCGCGGATCCTGGACGGCATACGGGTGCCAGTCGTCGAAACGGCGGAAACTGTTGATGGTGTCGAACACGATCGACTGGCGGCGATTGGTTTCCACCTTCTCTTCCAGCGAACGGCTGGACGGAAGGAGCACGCCGATCACCAGGAACATCACGGCGGTGATCGCGAGGGCAATCAGGATCTCGAGCAAACGGGTCATTCAGGGTTCTCCAGGACCGGAACCGGGCAGTGCCGGGGCGCAGACCGGCAATCGTACAAGATGTTCCGGGTCCGGCGACAGCAAAACGGAAGCGATTTCATGTGCGTGATGCGGTCGTCGGCGGCGCGATGGCCGCGCGACGGCGCGCTCACACCAGCTTGAGCTCGAAGGCCTTGAGCACCGCCCGCGTGCGGTCGCGCACGCCGAGCTTCGAGAGGGCGAGCGGCCACCGCCTGCGAGGCACCGCCTCGCGTGGCCGCGAGCGCCAGCCGCACAAGCGGCGGGCCGGACATCCTCCGCCTCACACCAGCTTGAGCTCGAAGGCCTTGAGCACCGCCCGCGTGCGGTCGCGCACGCCGAGCTTCGAGAGGATGTTCGAGACGTGGTTCTTGATCGTGCCCTCGGCCACGCCCAGCGAGTTGGCGATCTCCTTGTTGGAGAAGCCGCCGGCCATCAGCCGCAGGATCTCGGTCTCGCGGTCGGTGAGCGGATCCGGGCGATCGAGGCTGACGAACTCGTTGCGCATGTGCTCGAGCCCCGACAGCAGCCGCTGGGTCATCGCCGGCTGCACCAGCGACCCGCCGTTGGCCACGGTGCGGATCGCCCCGACCAGCTGGTCGAGCGACACGTCCTTGAGCAGGTAGCCCTTGGCGCCGGCCTTGATCCCGGCCAGCACCAGCTGGTCGTCGTCGAACGTGGTGAGGATGATCGTCGGCGGCAGCCGCCCCTCGCGCGACAGCATCTGCAGCGCTTCCAGGCCCGACATCACCGGCATGCGCATGTCCATCAGCACGACGTCGGGCTGCACCTGCGGGATCAGTTCGACGGCCTGGCGGCCATCCCCGGCCTCGGCCACAACCTCGATGCCGCCATCCAGCGCGAGCAGCGAACGGATGCCCTGGCGCACCAGGGTTTGGTCATCGACCAGGCAGACGCGGATCATGCCGTTCTCCTTTGCTGGATGGCCCGGCCGCTTCGTTGCCGCCGGAGGTGTCCTGGGATTGCCGCTTGCGCCGCGGCTGCACGCGCGCGCCCTCGGCGGCGCGGGCCACGCGCTCCGCCGGCGCCGACAACGGCAGTTGCAGCTGCAGATGGAAGCCCTTTGCGGGCGCGGTCTCGATCGCGACACTGCCGCCATAGGCCGCCAGCCGCTCGCGCATGCCGCGCAGCCCGTTGCCGACATTGGCGACCTCGGCGCCACGACCGTCGTCGCGGGCGTCCAGGCGCACGCCATCGGCGGCCAGACTGTAGCGCAGCCACAGCTGCTCGGCCTGGGCGTGGCGCACCGCGTTGGTGATGATTTCCTGGGTACAGCGCAGCAGCACGTGGGCGCGCTCCGGGTCGTCGAGCAGGAACGGCTCGGGCATCTGCATGTGGATGCGCAACGCGGGCACGTTCTCGGCCAGCGGGCGCAGGGTGGCGCCGAGGTCGATGGCGTCGTCGTCGCGCAGCTGGCTGACCGCCTCGCGCACGTCGCTGAGCAGCAGCTTGGCCAGCGTGTGCGCCTGCTGCACGTGTTCCTGCGCGGTGCCGCTGGTCAGGTGGTTGGCCACCTCCAGGTTCAGGCTCAGCGCGGTCAGGTGGTGGCCCAGCAGGTCGTGCAGTTCGCGCGAGATCCGCGTGCGCTCGTTGACGCGGACGCTCTCGGCCAGCAGCGCACGGGTGGCCCGCAGCTCGGAATTGAGCCGCCGCTGCTCGTCACGCGCCCGCGCCTGCTGGCGCGCCACCAGCCCGGTCACGAAGGCGAAGCCGGTGAAACCCGCATACAGGCTGGCCTGCAGCAGCGCCTCCAGCCACGAGAAGTCCAGCCCGCGCAGGTACACCGGCACGATCACGAACTCGCAGGCCACCAGCAGGGCGATACCCAGCCAGACCGGCATCAGCCAGGGCAGCACGCAGGCCACCACCATCAGCAGGATGCTGCCCAGCCCGGACTGGCTGTAGTAGCTGATCGCGATGGCGCTGCCGGCCAGCAGCGCCGTCAGGACGTGATCGAGCGCGCCGATCCGGCGTTCGCCCAGCGCGCGGGTGAGCCAGGCGTAGGACAGCCCGAACACACCCCAGGCCAGCCACGCCCGCATGGCGCTGCTCAGGAAGGCCGCCTGCCCGGGGTCCGGAACCTCGAGATCGGCCTGGGTGACCGTGCGCACCAGCAACGGCAGGCCGATCACCCCCCAGGTGAACAGGCCGGCGTAGCGCAGCAGGCGATTGTTGTTGAGGTGCTGGATCATCGCGACGATCGTAGTGAAGACGGGCCGGTGGCGAGGTTGCCGGAAGTCATGGCGCCGCGCCCGCGGGGCGGCATGCGATAATCCGGCTTCCGCCCGCCGCGATGCGCGCGGCGTGCCTGCTGCAACCCAGGATGTCCCCAATGTCGATCGTCATCCGCGACGTGCGCGAGCACGAGCTGGATTCCATCCTTGCCCTCAACAACGCCGCCGGTCCTTCGATCCTGCCGCTGGATGCGGCCCGCCTCCGACGCTTCCACGACACCGCGGAATACTTCCGCGTCGCCGAGCGCGACGGCAACCTCGCCGGGTTCCTGGTCGGTTTCGGCTCGGGCTCCGGCCACGACAGCAGCAATTTCCACTGGTTCCGCGAGCACAGCGGCGACGCCTTCTTCTATATCGACCGCATCGTGGTCGCCAGCCGACGTCGCGGCGGTGGCGTCGGCCGGGCGTTCTATGCCGACGTGCAGTCGTACGCCGAGGTGCGCTACCCGGTACTGGCCTGCGAGGTGTTCGTCGAACACGACAGCGACCCGGCGCGCCTGTTCCACGGCAGCTTCGGCTTCCTCGAGGTCGGCCAGCACGTGATGCCCGGCAATGGCGTGCGCGCCTCGATGCTGGTCAAGCCGCTGTGCAGCCACGCCTGGGTGCGCCAGCGCTACGGCGGGGAACTCCCCGACGTGCCGTGGCTGCTGCGCCCGCGCGCCAGCGCGCCGCTCGTCCATCGACCGACGGGTACCTGACCATGGCCGCAACCAGCATGGATTTCGAACCCGCCGGCGAGCTCAAGTTCGGCCAGGTCGGCATCGCCAACCTGCGCGTGCGCAGGCTCGACCCGGAACGCCTCGCCGCGGAAATGCGCGACCGCGTGACCCGCGCACCGAACCTGTTCGCACGCGCGGCGGTGGTGCTCGATTTCGGCGGCCTGCCGGCCACGCCCGGCGTGGACGAGGCACGCGCACTGATCGATGCGCTGCATGGCGCCGGCGTGCTGCCGGTGGCCCTGGCCTGGGGCAGCAGCGACAACGCGCGGCTGTCCGAGCAGCTGGGGCTGCCGCTGCTGGCCAAGTTCCGCGCCCAGTACGAGCGTGGCGACGAGCCATCGCCGGCGCCCGCCGCCGAGACCACGCCGCTGCCGCCCGAGCCCGCACCTCCGCCGCCCCCGCCTCCGGCGGCCGTCGCCGGTGATCCGGGCCTGATGCAGACGCTGCCGGTGCGCTCCGGCCAGCAGATCTACGCCGAGAACCGCGACCTCACCGTGCTGGGCGCGGTCGGCGCCGGTGCCGAGGTGATCGCCGACGGCTCGATCCACATCTACGGCCCGTTGCGCGGCCGTGCGCTGGCCGGTGCCCAGGGCAATGCGGGCGCGCGGATCTTCTGCCGCGCCTTCCAGGCCGAACTGGTCGCCGTGGCCGGGCGCTACAAGGTGCTCGAGGAAATCCCGAAGGAACTGCACGGCAAGGCGGTACAGGTCTGGCTGGAAGGCGACGAGCTGCGCATCGCCGCGCTCGACTGACATGGCGGCGCGGTTTTCCCGCGCTGCCGCAACGATTACGCTAGCGGCCTGCATGCCAGGCGCCGGATGCGCGCATCCGGCGCGTGCCCGGGCCTTCCGCGGCACGCCTACCGGCGCAACCACATTCCGACCGCCCAACCGGTGCGGTCCATTCCAGGAGAACGACATTGGCCGAAATCATCGTAGTCACCTCGGGCAAGGGCGGCGTCGGCAAGACGACCTCCAGCGCCAGCCTTGCCAGTGGCCTCGCCCGGCGTGGCAAGAAGGTCGCGGTGATCGACTTCGACGTCGGCCTGCGCAACCTCGACCTGATCATGGGCTGCGAGCGCCGCGTGGTGTACGACTTCGTCAACGTCGTCAACGGCGAGGCCTCGCTGAAGCAGGCCATGATCAAGGACAAGCGCTTCGACACGCTGTACGTGCTGGCCGCCTCGCAGACCCGCGACAAGGACGCGCTCAGCCGTGACGGCGTCGAGCGCGTGCTCAAGGAACTGTCCGACGACGGCTTCGACTACATCGTGTGCGACTCGCCCGCCGGCATCGAGAAGGGCGCGTTCCTTGCGATGTACTTCGCCGACACCGCGGTGGTGGTGGTGAATCCGGAAGTGTCTTCGGTGCGCGACTCCGACCGCATCATCGGCCTGCTGCAGTCCAAGACCCGCCGCGCCGAGAACGGCGAGCGCGTCAACGAGCACCTGCTGCTGACCCGCTACAGCCCCTCGCGCGTGGAAACCGGCGAGATGCTGTCGATCGGCGACGTCGAGGAAGTGCTCGGCCTGAAGACCATCGGCGTGATCCCGGAATCCAGCGACGTGCTCAACGCGTCGAACAAGGGCGAGCCGGTGATCCTCGACATGGAATCCAACGCCGGCCAGGCCTACGACGACGCGGTGGCGCGCATCCTCGGCGAGAGCCGGCCGATGCGCTTCACCCATGCCGAAAAGAAAGGCTTCTTCAGCAAGTTGTTCGGAGGTTGACGATGGGCATCCTCGACTTCCTCAAGCCGAAGAAGAACACCGCCAACATCGCCAAGGAGCGCCTGCGCATCATCGTCGCGCAGGAACGCACCGGCCGTGACGCGCCCGACTACCTGCCGCTGCTGCAGCGCGAGCTGCTCGAGGTGATCCGCAAGTACGTCAGCATCGATGCCGATGCGGTCAAGGTGGACCTGGCCAAGGAAGGCGACCACGACGTGCTCGACATCTCGGTCGCGCTGCCCGATGGGCGCCCCGGCCCGGCCTGACCGGGACCACGGCAGGCAGATGTCCGCCGCCCCGCTCCCTGCGCCACCGTCGTCCACGGCGGGCGGCGAGGACAGCGTGCTGCGCGTTGCCGACGTGCCGTTGCCGGCAGCATCGATGCTGCTGGCCACGCACGGACTGGCGCTGCATCTGGTCGAGCCGGATGCGGACATCCCCGGCTCGTACTGGGGCGCGCCCGAGGCCGGCGTGATCGGCGCCAACGTGTACGTGCGCGCCGATACGCCGGTGCACTCGATGCTGCACGAGGCCTGCCACCTGATCGTGCTGCCACCCGAGCGCCGCGCCGCGGTGCACACCGACGCCACCGACTCGGTGGCCGAGGAAGACGCCACCTGCTACCTGCAGATCGTGCTCGCCGATGCATTGCCGGGGGTCGGCCGCGACCGTCTGATGGCGGACATGGATGCCTGGGGCTACAGCTTCCGGCTGGGCTCCGCGCGCGCGTGGTTCGAGCACGATGCCGCCGATGCGCGCGAGTGGCTGGTGGCGCGCGACCTGCTGCCGGCCGGCTGCTGACCGGCCCATGTCGCCCGCACCTGCGAGCCCGTTGCCCCGGGCATCCGCACAGGGCTTCTCCGCGGATGGGCGGCTCTGGCAGGGCATGCAGGTGGTGGCACGCGGCGCCAACCGTGTGTGTGTGGTCGATCCGGACCTGCCGGGCCACTGCCTGAAGTACCCGTTGCCGGCGGACCCGGCCCTGCACCGTCCGCTGCGCCACCGCGTGCGCGATGCATGGGCCGCGCATTGGCCATCGAAGCAGGCCAATGCGCTCGAACTCCGCGCGTGGCGGCAGTTGCACGCGCGCCTGGGCGGCCGCCTCGACGGCCAGGTGGCACCCTGTGTCGGGCTGGTCGACACGCCCGCGGGCCGTGCATTGCGCTGCGCACTGGTGACCGGCACCGACGGCAGCCCGGCCCCCAGCCTCTACGCGCTGCTGTTCGGCGCCGAGCGCGGCCGCCACCACGCCGACGCGCTGTGCGATGCGGTCACCCGCTTCGAAGCCTGGCTGCATGCCAACGCCATCCCGCTGTTCGACCTCAACAGCGGCAACCTCGTTGTGACCGGGGACGCCGGCCGCCCCGAGCTGGTCTGCGTCGACGTCAAGTCGGTGCTCGGCGGCAAGGAAGTGCTGCCGATCTCGCGCTGGTCGCGGCGCCTGATGCACCGCAAGATCGCGCGCCGCGCCGAACGCCTGCGCGCGCGCATCCGCGCCCATGCGCCCCTTGCGGGCGCGCCGGACGGCCACTAGCCTGCCGGGTTCAATACCGCCCCGTGGGTGCACCGTGAACCACCGCCTGACCCTGACCCTGCTTGCCGGTGCCTGCCTGGCGCTGTCGGCCTGCCAGCGCTCGCCCGACACGGCCGCGCACCCGGAAATCCCGAAGAACGAGACCGCCGACCAGTTCGTGGCCCGGGTCAACGAGGAATACCGCGCGCTGTACCCGGAAACCACCGCCGCGCAGTGGCTGTCGTCCACCCATATCAGCGACGACAGCCAGCTGCTGGCGGCCAAGGCCAGCGAGCGCTGGCTGACGAAACTCAATGGCTGGATCGAGCAGGCGCGCAGGTTCGAGGGGCAGGAGATGTCGCCGGAAACCGCGCGCGCGATCCACCTGCTGAAGCTCAAGACGGCGATGCCGGCCCCGCGCGACCCGGAGAAGCTTGGCGAGCTCACCCGCATCGCCACCCGCATGGAAGGCACCTACGGCGCCGGCACCTACTGCATCGGCGAAGGCGCGCAGCGCAACTGCCGCCAGCTCGGCGAACTGGAGGACGTGCTGCGCGGCAGCCGCGACTACGACCGCCAGCTCGATGCCTGGCAGGGCTGGCACGGCGTCGCCCGGCCGATGCGCCAGGACTACGTGCGCTTCGTCGATCTCGTCAACGAAGGCGCGCGCGAGATGGGCTATGCCGACGCCGGCGAGATGTGGCGCTCCGGCTATGACATGTCGCCGGTGGAGCTGTCGGCCGAGACCGACCGCCTCTGGAACCAGGTCAAGCCGCTGTACGACCAGCTGCACTGCTACGCGCGCACCCGGCTGCAGGCGCGCTATCCGGGCCAGGGCGACGTCAACGGCATGCTGCCGGCGCACCTGATGGGCAACATGTGGCAGCAGGACTGGAGCAACCTCTGGGACATCCTCGCGCCATACCCCAACGCGGGCAGCCTGGATGTCAGCGCCACCCTGGAGCGCCAGTACCGCGAAGGCTACGACCGCCGGCTGGCGGCGATGGACACCCTGCCCGACCCGACCGCCCTGGCCGAAGAGGAACGCGCCGCGCAGCTGGCGATCGCCACCACCATGACCCGCCGCGCCGAGGACTTCTACACCTCGCTGGGCATGCCGCAGCTGCCCGATGCGTTCTGGCAGAAGAGCCAGCTGATCAAGCCGCGCGATCGCGACGTGGTCTGCCATGCCAGCGCCTGGCCGATGGATCTCGACGACGACGTGCGCATCAAGATGTGCATCAAGCCGACCGAGGAGGACTTCACCACCGTCTACCACGAGCTCGGCCACATCTATTACTACCTCGCGCAGAAGGCGCAGCCGCCACTGTTCCAGGAAGGCGCGCACGACGGCTTCCACGAGGCCATCGGCGACACCATCGTGCTGGCCATGACCCCGGATTACCTCGCCTCGATCGGGCTGGTCGACACCCCGCAGCAGAGCCAGGCGGCGCTGATCAACTCGCAGATGCGCATGGCGCTGTCGAAGGTCGCGTTCCTGCCGTTCGGGCTGATGATCGACCGCTGGCGTTGGGGCGTGTTCGACGGTTCGATCACGCCGGAGAACTACAACAGCAGCTGGTGGGAGCTGAAGGCGCGCTACCAGGGCGTGGCACCGGTGAGCCCGCGCGGGGAGGAGTTCTTCGATGCGGGTGCGAAGTACCACGTACCCGGCAATACCCCGTACACCCGCTACTTCCTCGCCCACATCCTGCAGTTCCAGTTCTACAAGGCACTGTGCGAGACCGCCGGCCACGATGGCGCCCTCTACGACTGCAGCTTCTACGGCAATGCGCAGGCCGGCGAGAAGTTCTGGACCATGCTCGGCCGTGGCTCCAGCCAGCCGTGGCAGGCCACGCTGCAGGAAATGGCCGGCAGCGACCGCATGGACGCCGGCGCGGTACTGGAGTACTTCGCGCCGCTGCAGGACTGGCTGAAAGCCCAGAACGAGGGCCAGGCCTGCGGCTGGAGCGCCGGTGCGGTTCCGGAAGCGGCCGCGGCGCCCTGATAGCCGTATGACACGGGAAGGGCCCGCATTGCCGGGCCCTTCTGCATTCAGGCCTGCTAGAGCGGCTCCCCCGGCTCGATCACCGGCGGGCCGCTCACCGGGCGCGGCGGGGTGCGGTCACGGCGGCGCTCCCAGCGCCAGAACGCCCAGCCGATGGCGAGGAAGGCCGCCCCACCAAGCGCGAGCGACTGCGCGGAGTGGCTGAGCAGCGGTGACAGCAGGCCGGCGATCAGCGCGTTGAGGACCAGGCTGGTGAACGCCTGCAGCGAGGATGCGGCGCCGCGCTGGCGCGGATACATGTCGAGGATCGACAGCGTGATGATCGGAAACACCAGTGCGATGCCGAACGAGTTCAGCACCATCGGCAGCACCGCCCACGGCACCTGCGGCTGGTCGACGAACAGGTTGTAGGCGGTGTTGAGGGCGATCGCCACGCCGCTGCAGGCGAATCCGATGTCCACCAGTCGCCTGCCGCTGATGCGCCCGGCCGCGCGCCCGGACACCCACGCACCCGCCATCATCCCGCTGATCATCGGCACGAAGAACCAGCCGAACTGGCGTTCGTCGAGGCCGAGGATGTCCATCACGAACGCCGGGGCCGAGGCGATATAGAGAAACAGCGCCGAGAAGTTGAATGCCGATGCGGCCGCCAGCCGCTGGAAGCGCGGATTGACCAGGATCGCCCTGTAGTCGCGCGCCAGGCACGCGGGCACCAGCGACCCGCGCGCCTCGCGCGGATGGGTTTCGGGCAGCCAGCGCCAGGTCGCGAACAGCAGCAGCAGCGAGAACACCACGAGGAACCAGAAGATCATCGGCCAGCGCTGCCAGCCGAGGATCCAGCCACCGATGATCGGCGCGATCGCCGGTGCGACGCCGAAGATCATCGACACCTGGCTCATCAGGCGCTGGGCATCGTCGCCGTCGAACATGTCGCGGATCACCGCGCGCCCGACGACCAGCCCGACGCCGGCCGACAGCCCCTGCAACGCGCGGAAGACCAGCAGCGTGGGCAGGTCGCGCGACAGCGCGCAGCCGATGGAACCGACGATGAAGACCACCAGCCCTCCCAGGATCACCCTGCGCCGGCCCAGGGCATCCGACAGCGGCCCGTGCACGACGCTCATCACGGCGTAGGCGATGAGGTACACGGCGATGGTCTGCTGCATCGCCAGCTTGTCGGCACCGAACTCGGTGCCCATCTGCGCGAACGCAGGGAAGATGGTGTCGATCGAGAACGGGCCGAACATCGCCAGCCCCGCCAGCAGCAGGGCGATGCGGCGGGTGGACGGCACGGAAGACGCGGGGGCAGTCATTCGTGGACCTCGGCGCCCGGCAGAACCAGCACGTCGGGAACTGACGGTGCTGCCGGACGATGGTGAATGGGGGCGGCGTGCCGATTGGCGGCCACGGAATGCGTCATGTTAAGCCGGCACCCCGGTCGGGCCCGTGGTGGCGGGATATAATCGGCCGCAGCAACCGACGGTGGGAGAAGCGGCCCTTTCGAGGCAACCGCTGCCGAAGGCGCAACCGCCCGCAATCGCTCAGGCTCCCCAACCATCGCCGGCACAACTCTGGAGAGACCGGTTCATTCCGGCGCCGAAGGGGCACGAGACGCAGCACCACGCGGCTCCAAACTCTCAGGCAAAAGGACAGAGGGGCGCATCGACCGCCGGACGACCGGCGTGTCGCTCCCGTATGACGCCGGCGCAGCCGGCCACGCGGGCGACAGCGATGCCCCTCCGCCCGTCTGCCGGAATGCCGCCATGTCCCAGCCTGCCCCTTCCCTGCGCGCCCTCGAACACCACGACGCGTTCCTGGAACGCCACATCGGCCCCAACGAGGCCGAGATCGCCCACATGCTCGACGTGATCGGCCAGCCGTCGCTGGACGCGATGACCGATGCCATCGTGCCGGCGAGCATCCGCTCCGCCGATCCGCTCGATCTGCCCGCCCCCATCGACGAGCACGAGGCGCTGGCCAGGATCCGCGGCCTGGCGAAGAAGAACCAGGTCTTCCGCAGCTTCATCGGCCAGGGCTATTACGGCACCCGCACGCCGAACGTCATCCTGCGCAATATCCTCGAGAACCCGGCCTGGTACACCGCGTACACGCCCTACCAGGCGGAGATCTCGCAGGGCCGCATGGAAGCGCTGATCAACTTCCAGACCATGCTGTCCGACCTCACCGGCATGGACATCGCCAATGCCTCGCTGCTCGACGAGGGCACCGCGGCGGCCGAGGCGATGACTCTGGCCAAGCGCTCGGCGAAGTCGAAGTCGAACGTGTTCTTCGTGTCCGAGCGCGTGCATCCGCAGACGCTCGAAGTGCTGCACACCCGCGCCGATGGCCTGGGCATCGAACTGCGCGTGGGCCCGGATGCGGAAGCCGCGCAGGCCGACAGCTTCGGCGTGCTGCTGCAGTACCCCGATACCTTCGGCCAGGTGCATGACCACGCCGCGCTCGCCGATGCCGTGCACGCGCGCGGCGCGGTGGTGGCGGTGGCCGCCGACCTGCTGGCGCTGACGCTGATCAAAGCACCGGGCGAATGGGGTGCGGACATCGTGGTCGGCAACACCCAGCGCTTCGGCGTGCCGTTCGGCTTCGGCGGCCCGCATGCCGGCTACATGGCCTGCCGTGATGCCTACAAGCGCTCGATGCCCGGCCGCCTGATCGGCGTGTCGGTCGACGCCGAAGGCAACCATGCCTACCGCCTGACCCTGCAGACCCGCGAGCAGCACATCCGCCGCGAGAAGGCGACCTCCAACATCTGCACGGCGCAGGTGCTGCTGGCGGTGATGGCCGGCATGTACGCGGTCTACCACGGCCCCGAGGGGCTCAAGCGCATCGCCCTGCGCACCCATCGCCTGGCGGCCATCCTTGCCATTGCACTGGGCAAGGCCGGCATCACCGTGGGCCCGGACTTCTTCGACACCCTGCACGTGGTCGATGTCGACGCCGATGCGATCCACGCGCGTGCACGCGAGGCCGGCATCAACCTGCGCACGATCGACAGCAACAGCGTGGGCATCAGCCTGGACGAGACCACCAGCCGCGATGACGTCGTCGCGCTTGCGAAGCTGTTCGACGTCGCGATCGACGACATCGACGTGCTCGATGCCGCCGCCACCGACGCGCTGCCGGCCGGCCTGTTGCGCACCTCGGCCTATCTCCAGCACCCGGTGTTCAACACCCATCACAGCGAACACGAGCTGCTGCGTTACATGCGCGCGCTGGCCGACAAGGACCTGGCGATGGACCGCACGATGATCCCGCTGGGCTCGTGCACGATGAAGCTCAATGCCACCGCGGAGATGATCCCGATCACCTGGCCGGAGTTCGCCAACATCCATCCGCTGGCACCGGCCGAACAGACGCAGGGCTACCAGGAACTGATCGACGGGCTGGAGCGGATGCTGGCCGAGATCACCGGCTACGACGCGGTGAGCTTCCAGCCGAACTCCGGTGCGCAGGGTGAATTCGCCGGGCTGCTGGCGATCCGCGCCTACCACCAGTCGCGCGGTGAAGGCCATCGCGATGTCTGCCTGATCCCGGAATCGGCGCACGGCACCAACCCCGCCTCGGCGCAGATGGTGGGCATGCGCGTGGTGGTGGTGAAGTGCGACCGCGACGGCAACGTCGACGTCGACGACCTGCGCGCGCAGGCCGAGAAGCACGGCGAAAAGCTCGCTGCGCTGATGGTCACCTACCCGTCCACGCATGGCGTGTTCGAGGAGGCGATCGTCGAGATCTGCGAGATCGTCCACCAGCACGGCGGTCAGGTGTACACCGACGGCGCCAACATGAACGCGCTGGTCGGCGTGGCGCGCCCCGGCAAGTGGGGTTCGGACGTTTCCCACCTCAACCTGCACAAGACCTTCTGCATCCCGCACGGCGGCGGCGGCCCGGGTGTCGGCCCGTGTGCGGTGAAGTCGCACCTGGCGCCGTTCCTGCCGCGCGCGTTCGGCGGCGAGGGCGAGGTCGGCATGGTGTCCGCGGCCACCCACGGTTCGGCATCGATCCTGCCGATCAGCTGGATGTACATCGTGATGATGGGCGCCTCCGGCCTGAAGCGCGCCACCCAGGTCGCGCTGCTCAATGCCAACTACGTGGCGAAGCGGCTGGAGCCGCACTACCCCACCCTGTACAACGGCCGCAACGGGCTGGTGGCGCACGAGTGCATCCTCGACCTGCGGCCGATCAAGGACGCCACCGGCATCAGCGCCGAGGACGTCGCCAAGCGACTGATCGACTTCGGCTTCCACGCACCGACGCTGAGCTTCCCCGTGGCCGGCACGCTGATGGTGGAGCCGACCGAGAGCGAGGCCCTGCACGAACTCGACCGCTTCATCGACGCGATGATCCAGATCCGCGACGAGATCCGCGCGGTCGAGGAAGGCCGGCTGGAGCGCGAGGACAACCCGCTGAAGAACGCCCCGCATACCGCCACCATGGTGACCGGCAGCGAGTGGACGCACGCCTACCCGCGCGAACTGGCGGCGTTCCCGCTGGCCACGCTGCGGCGGCAGAAGTACTGGCCGCCGGTGGCGCGCGTGGACAACGTGCACGGCGACAAGAACGTGATGTGTTCCTGCATCCCGATCGAGGCCTACCGGGAAGAGGAAGCCGACGCCTGACGCGCCGCGCACCGTAGTAGAACCAGGCCCCCTCCCGTCGCCGGGAGGGGGTTTTCCTGGGCGCCTCCAACTCCGGGACGATGTCGTCGGTCTGAAGTGGCTCGGTACGCGTGTAGCCCCATTGGCCGCCGTGGGACGCTCGCCCCGTTCGGCGAACGGGCGTCGGCGCCGGCCGCGCTCAGGCGCCATTGCCCATCGTGCGCACCGGGGTGCCCTCGCTTGGCGGCGGCTTTGGAGCACGCCGGAGTGCCGGGCGTCGCTGAGGTGCTTCGTTGGGCTTCGCGCTGCCCGTCGCGCGCACCGGGGCGTGTACTCCCCCGGCCGGAGTCCGCGTCCAGCTACCACGGCCGGCCGCCGGCCATCCATGGCCGGCTGGGAGCACACACCCCGGTGCACGCGACGGGCCCGGGCAATCGTGGGCGTCGGCAGGGAGAGCAACAGCGGGTGCCTCCGCTCTTGCGTGCCGTTGGCGATCTGCAGACTTCGGCACTGAGATCAGGAGCGGTTGCCGCGAGAGCCGAATGCCACCGACCAAGGGGCTGGTTCCTGTCTTTGACTTTGATCTTCGACCAGACGCGACGACAGCTCGGTGCCCGCCGCGGACGCAGGGGGATGTCCAGAGCCGGTCATGGATGGCCGGCGGCCGGATGTGGGAGCAGGACGCGGAGATATCCGGCTGGGCATCCCCCTGTGGCCGCGGCGGGCTGCACGCGCCCCGCCCAGCCGGTGCTCTGGCTCTGGCCCAGGCTTTCCGGGCGCGAAGCTCCGCGCTCGGTGGAAACCCCTAATCGCGAGTTGAACCTTTTTGTCGGGGGAGCTGGCGTCACCAACGGGCAACGGCGGTTTAACAGCGGCGGGCACAGCATGGAGCGCCCGACCCGGAGCCCCGCCATGTCAGATCTCACCATTGCCTTGCTTGTCGGCAGCCTGCGCAAGGACTCGTTCAACCGGAAGCTCGCCGACGCGCTGCCGGCACTCGCGCCCGATGGCGTGCGCTTCCAAATCCAGCGCATCGACGACCTTCCGCTCTACAACCAGGACGACGACGACAACCCGCCCGAAGCGGCGACGCGCCTGAAACAGGCGATCACTTCCGCCGATGGCGTGCTGTTCGTGACCCCGGAATACAACCGTTCGGTTCCGGGCGTGCTCAAGAACGCGATTGACCATGCCTCGCGCCCCTCTGGCCAGAGTGCATTCGCAGGCAAGCCCGCCGGCATCCTCGGCGTCTCGATCGGCGCCATCGGCACCGCGTGCGCGCAACAGCACCTGCGCACCATCCTCGCCTACCTCGACATGCCGACGCTGGGCCAGCCCGAGATGTTCCTTGCCGCGGACAAGGTACTCGACGAAGGTGGCCACATCGCCGCCGGCAGCCGCGACTTCATCGAGGGCTGGCTTGACGCCTACCTCGATTTCGTGCGCCGCCATTCCAGCTGAGCGCTGCCCCTGCACGGCGTGGTGATAATTTCGCCACGCCGTGGGGGATCATCACCCTGGTCACAATTTCGCCACATCGGGAAATCGCCCCGTGCGATGCCGCCGGGTGACGGGTGTCCCGCGCGCTTCCACAGACTTGCCCACAGGCCAGGTGGATAACTCCACAGCCGCTAATGGCCAATTTATCGCCATCCCCGGCGTGGCATCAGGCCTGCAGATCCAGGCATGAAACAGTTGACTTGCGCAGCCGGGGCCGGATCGCGCTATTCGTCCAGGGCCGTTCGCACCCGGAACACCACGCTCATGCGTGGACCCGGATCGCGCCTGGTTTTGGGGATGCCGTGTTCGTGGGTGAGCTGCGAGGCATGGCTCATGCTCAACACGCTGCCCGGCTGCAGATCGATGCGCACCAGCCTGCCATTGGCGCGCGCGCGGATGTTCATCTGTCGCGGCGCGCCGAGCGACACCAGCGTGATCGGATGCCCGGGGATGAGCGTATGCAGCTTGTCGTTGTGCATCGCCACCGAGTCGCGGCCATCGCGGTAGAGGTTCAGCCCGACCGCGTTGTAGGGCGCCGGCGCCACGCCCTGCACATGGGCAAGCAGTTCCGGCAACGGCAGGCCTGCAGGTGCCGATGCCAGCCGCCACGACGCCAGCAGCCGCGGCACTTCCACCACCCGGTCGTACATCGGCCGTGACATCTGCCGCCAGGCGATGCCATCGCGCAGCGCCTCGAACCACGCCTGCGCCAGCTCCGCCGGAATCACATCCGGCCAGTAGCGGATGCCGCCCTCGGCGTCATCGACCAGCTGCAGCACCGGGGAAAACAGGTCCATGGGTCAGTGGAAATCGCGCGATGGCAGCGACAGCCCGCCCAGCAGGTCGCTGAGGTCCTCCAGGTCGCCAGCGACCAGGTGCTCCACGCCATCCACCCGTTCCCAGCGACCGCGCACCGCCAGCAGGCGCGATTCCAGCAGCGCGCGACGGCGACGCAGCGCCAGCGTCGGCCAGACGATCACGTTGATCATCCCGTCCTCGTCCTCGAGGGTGACGAAGATCGTGCCCTTGGCGGTGCCGGGCCGCTGGCGCTGGGTGACCAGCCCGGCCACGTGCACGCCACTGCCGTGACGGCGCTCGCGCAGCGCACGCAGACCCAGGATGCGCCGCTGGGTCATCTGCGCACGCAGCAGGGCCATCGGATGTTCGCGCAGGGTCAGGCCGACGCTGTGGTAGTCGGCCAGCAGTTCCTCGCCACGTCGCGGCGCCGGCAGTTCCACGGTAGCTTCTTCCGGGCTGCCCGGCAGCAAGGGCAGGCGGCGTTCGATGCCGGCCACCGCCCAGCGCGCGGCATTGCGATGGCCCGACAGCGACCGCAGCGCATCCGCTTCGGCCAGTGCGGTGCGCGCCTTCTCGTCCAGCCCGGCGCGCAGGCACAGATCGGCGATATCGAAAAACGGCCGCTGCGCGCGCGCCTCGACGATGCGCCGCGCCACCGCTTCCGGCAGCCCGGCCACCTGGCGCAGGCCGAGGCGGATCGCCGGCTGCTCGCCGCAATCGTCGTCGTCACGCCACGGCGTACCACCGACCAGGGTGCTGTCCCAGTCGCTGTGCATCACGTCCACCGGCAGCACTTCTACCGCCTCACGTTCCGCGCTGCCTCGACGTGCGTCCTGCACGATCTGGCTGGGCGAGTAGAACCCCATCGGTTGCGAATTGAGCAGGCCGCAGGCGAAGGCCGCCGGCTCGTGGCGCTTGAGCCAGCAGCTGGCATAGACCAGCTTGGCGAACGAGGCCGAATGGCTCTGCGGGAAACCGTAGGAACCGAAGCCCTTGATCTGTTCGAAGATCTGGTCGATGAACTCCGGCGCATAACCTTTGCCTTCCATCAGTTCGCGGATGCGCACACGGTGCGGCTCCATGTCGCCGCCACGCCGCCACGCCGCCATCGAGCGCCGCATGCGGTCGGCCTCCTCGGGCGTGTAGCCGGCCAGGATCACCAGTTCCATCACCTGTTCCTGGAACAGCGGCACGCCGAGCGTTTCGCCGAGGATCGCCTGCACGTCCGGCGACGGGTACAGGATCGGCTCCTTGCCCTGCCGGCGGCGCAGGTAGGGATGCACCATCTGCCCCTGGATCGGCCCGGGCCGCACGATCGCCACCTCGATCACCAGGTCGTAGAAACGCGCAGGCTTGAGCCGCGGCAGCATCGCCATCTGCGCGCGCGATTCGATCTGGAACACGCCGACCGTATCGGCGATCTGGATCATCGCGTAGGTGTCCTTGTCATCGCCGGGAATCGTGGCGATGTCGTAGTCGCGGCCACGACGCCCGCGCACCAGGTCCAGCGTTTTGCGGATGCAGGTCAGCATGCCCAGCGCCAGGCAATCGACCTTGAGCAGCTTCATCGTCTCCAGGTCGTCCTTGTCCCACTGGATGATGGTGCGCTCGGCCATCGCCGCGTTCTCCACCGGCACCAGGTTCCACAACGGCTCGTCGGAGATGACGAAACCGCCCACGTGCTGCGACAGGTGCCGCGGATGGTCGCGCAGCTGCTCGGTGACGTAGAGCACGCGCTGGATCAGCGGATTGGCGAGATCGAAGCCGGCTTCGGTGATGCGCTGCTCCATCGGCGTGGCCCCGTTGCCCCAGCCGTAGCAGTTGGCCAGCAGGGTGATCTGGTCGGGCGGCAGGCCGAACACGCGCGCCACGTCGCGCACCGCGCTCTTGCCCCGGTAGCTGATCACCGTGGCCGCCAGCGCGGCGCGCTCACGGCCGTACTTCGCGTACACGTACTGGATGACTTCCTCGCGCCGCTCGTGCTCGAAGTCGACGTCGATATCCGGCGGCTCGTTGCGCTCCTTCGACAGGAAACGCGCCATCAGCAGGCGGGTCTCGTCGGGATTGACCGCGGTGATGCCGAGCGCGTAGCAGACCGCCGAATTCGCCGACGAGCCGCGGCCCTGGCAGAGGATCCCGCGGCCGCGCGCGAAGCGGACCACGTCGTGCACGGTGAGGAAGAACGCCTCGTAGCCGAGGCCCGCGATCAGTTCCAGTTCCTCCTCGATCGTCGCCCACACCTTCTTCGGCGTGCCTTCCGGCCAGCGCTCGCGCGCGCCTTCTTCCACCAGCTGGCGCAACCAGGTGGTGGCGGTGTGCCCTTCGGGCACCAGTTCCTTCGGGTACCGGTAGGCCAGCGTGCGCAGGTCGAACCTGCAGCGCCGGGCCAGTGCGACCGCGCAATCGAGCAGGTGATGCGGATGGATGTTGCCCAGTGCGCGCCGCGTACGCAGGTGGCGCTCGCCGTTTCGGAACAGGTGCGCGCCGCACTCGGCCAGCGGCAGGTTGTGGCGGATCGCGGTCAGCGTGTCCTGCACAATGCGCTCGCGACGCGTGGCCATGTGCACGTCGCCGCTGGCCAGCGCCGGCATGCCGAGCACATCCGACAACGCCAGCAGGTCCTGCAGGCGCCGTGCATCGTCGCGTTCGCGGTGCAGTTCCACCGCCAGATGCGTGCGCATGGTGCCGAACACCCGTTGCAGCCAGCGGCCCTCGTCCGCGTCCGGCTCGCCCCCCGGCAGCCACAGCGCGAACACGCCCGGCGCCGTGTCGGCGAATATCGTTTCCACGTCCGCGCGCGTCAGCCGGTAGGTGCCCTTGCCGCCGGCGCGGCGGCCGGTGGTGATCAGCCTGCACAGCTGCGTGTAGCCCTGCGCGTCCTCCACCAGCAGCACGAAGCGCAGGCCGTCGAGCAGCCTGAACTCGCTGCCCACGACCAGGCGGATGCCGGTCGCCTCGGAAGCTTCCAGCGCACGCACGATGCCGGCCAGCGAACATTCATCGGTGATCGCGAGTGCCTCGTAGCCGCACTGCGCGGCACGCGCGAACAGCTGCTCCGCACTGGAGGCGCCGCGCAGGAACGAGAAATCCGACAGGCAATGCAGTTCCACATAGGCCGGCAGGTTGCCGTCATCACCCACGGCGTCGTTGGCGGCCTGGCGCAGGCGCTGGCCGACCGCCCAGGCGCGGGGGATCTGCACTCCGGGTGTGTCGCGGCCGAGCCCGTCGAAGAGATCACCGGTCATCGCCAGCCGCCCTCATCCGAACCACCCGTGCAGCATCCAGCCGTCGCGCTGGCCGGCGGGCGTATAGGCCCAGGCGCGCTGGCCGAGTGACGTCCGCACCACGTAGTAATCGCGGCGCACGTCGTCGCCATCCCACCAGCCGCTTTCCAGCCGTTCCGGGCCGTGCAGGATGTCGATGCGGCTGTCGCGCAGCGGCAACGGCTGCGGCAGCAACCAGCCCGGGCGCGGCGGCCGCGGCGGCGCCGCGGGCGATGCGTCCGCCTCGCCATCGACCCGCCGCCAGGCGCGTTCCGGACGTGGATCGTCGGCAGGGGCCAGCCGGTACACCGCGGCATCGCCCAGCCGGCCACGCAGGCGCTCGCGCAACTGCGGCCACGGGGTGCCCTGCTGCAGGCGCTGGTCGAACAGGTCGCGGCTGGCGGGTACGAACGGCGGCAGCGACGCGGCGTGCAGGCGCAGTGCCACCACCGGGCGCGTCACCTCCACCCGCTCCAGCCGGCTGCGCGCCACCTCGAACAGCAGCGCGGGATCGCGCTCGGGGGCGAGCAGGCCGACGTCCACCGTGGTGTGGCCTTGCTCGTGCTCCAGCCGCAGTTCAAACCGCTGCACGCCGCCATCGCGGATCGACAGCGCGGTGCACAGGTCGCCGATCATCCGCCGCAGCGGAAACAGCAGCGCCATGTGGCTCTCGACCTCGTAGCCCATCTCGATGCGGGCATCGAAGCGGTCCGGTGGCGCATACCAGGGCAGCGGATCGTCCGCCTCGCCATACAACCGCTGCAGATGGTCGAGCACGCCGGCGCCGAAGCGGCGGCGCAGGGTGTCGGACGGCAATCCGCGCAGCGTGCCCAGCGTGCGCACGCCCATCCGGTGCAGGCGTTCGCCGTCATCGCCGGGCAGCGCCGCACGCCGCACCGGCACCGGGTCGAGCACGCGCGCCATCGCATCGGCATGGGTAACGGCGAACCCGTCGCGCAGGCCGGCCAGCACCCGTGCCGCACGCGGGGTGGGCGCCAGCGCGATGCGGTGGCGGAAACCGAGCGCGACGAGCTCCTCGCGCAAACGGCGCTCGAAGCGCGGCCACGGCCCGAACAGGCGGAAGCTGGCGCGGGCCTCGACCACGATCGCCCCCGGCCAGGCCGTACTGACCAGCGAGCTGTGGCGATAGGCCCAGCCGGCCAGGAACTGCTGCGCTGCGGCTTCGCGCGCGGGGGCGTGCTCGACCATGGCGAAGCCGGGCAACAGCGCCTGCGCGGCGACCAGCCGCTGGCCGGGACGGAGGCCGGCAGCGGCGGCGGTGGCATTCACCGCATGCAGGCTGCGCAGCTGCGCCGGGCCGGTGACCAGCGCCAGCGGTGCGTCCGGATCAGGGCAACGGCGAAGGACGGCGTCGAGCGCCAGTTGTGGCAGGAGGATGCAGGCCCAGAGCATGGTCGCGGCTCAATGCGGAAACGCGGCCAGTGGAGCCGACTGCAGTTGCAGGGGCCGGGACGGCAGCTGCCCGCCGCGGCATTTGCGTACATGCCAGGCGCCCTCGACCCATTCCAGCCGCAACGCCGCCGGCGACGGGTTGCCGGCATGGCGGCGGTCGCGCACCGCGAACGCACAGCAATCGCCGCTGTCGGCCGCCACCTGCAGCCGCCGCAGCGCACGCTCGTCGGCGCTGCGCGGCCAGCCCACCACCGCCGCGCAGGCGCCCGAACGCAGGCACTGTTCGAATGCCCACAGCGCATCGCGTGGCTCGGCCTCCACCACGTGCAACCAGGCCAGATCGACGCCTGCCGCCTGCCAGGCCGGCGCATACGGCACGTACGGCGGCGCCACCAGCACCACCGGGCTGGCAGCCGCGGTGAAACGCGCCAGCGCCGGCAGCAGCAGTTCCAGCTCCCCCACCCCATCGGCCGGCAGCAGCAGTTCGCTCAGCGCACGCCGCGGCCAGCCGCCCTGCGGCAGCACGGCATCGAGCGCGGCATGACCGGTGGACTCGCCATCGACCATGCGCACCGCGCCCTTGCCCGCCGGCCAGACGGTGCGGGCGGCGAGCAAGGCATCCAGGGCCAGTACTTCGCCCATGGCCTCAACCCTGCCGCAGCAGGCCGCAGAACAGCCCTTCGATGGCGAAATCCACACCCGCCAGCACGTTGATCGGCGCATGCGCCGGATTGCGTGGCAGCAGGCGCAGGCGGTCGCGCCGCTTCTCCAGCCGCTTGATGGTGATCTCGCCATCGAGCCGGGCGACCACGGTCTGGCCATCGCGGGCATCGGCACTGCGGTGCACGCCAACCAGGTCGCCATCGAGGATGCCGTCGTCGATCATCGAATCGCCCTGCACCCGCAGCAGGTAGTCCGGGCGCAGCGCGAACAGCCCGCGGTCCAGCCACAGCTGCTGGTCCAGGCCGATATCGGCGCCGATCGGCTGGCCGGCCGCCACCCGGCCCAGCACCGGCAGGGCCAGCAGGTCCGGGCGCTCGTTGGTGGCCAGGCGGATGCCGCGGGCATGGCCGGCGGCGTGTTCGATCAGCCCCGCTTCGGCCAGCGCATGCACGTGCTTCTGCGCGGCACTGCGCGAGGCGAAGCCGAACTGCGCGGCGATCTCGGCCAGGCTCGGCGGCCGGCCCTCGGCGGCCCGCTCACGCAGGAAGGCAAGGATGGCGGCACGGCGTGGAGACAATGGCGAGGACATCGGCAGGAGGGCTGAAAGCGGAACCCGAGTGTACAGATGTACACCCGTCCCTGCCTGACTTGGAAGGCAGCTTCGACGAAGCCGGTTTCGCCGACTGGCTGCGCCGCCGCCCGGTGATGCCGGCTGCGACTCCCCGGCTCAACGAAACGGGGCGCCGCCTGCCAGGACCCAGCGGCACGCACGTCAACCCCGGGTCGAAGCTCCCGTCGGCGACCGACGGGCGCAGACGCGCGGACCGCTGTCTGCCAGCGCTGTCAGTCCGACTTCCTGCGCGTACGCGCGGCCTTCTTTGCCGCGGCCTTGCGGCCCGTCGAGCCCTTGGTCTTCGCCGCCTTCCTGGCTGCGGCGGAACGGTCCGCGGCGGTGCGCTTGGAGGCCGCCTTCCTCGCCTGCGTCGACAACGCCTTCTTGCCGGCGACCTTCTTCGCGGTGGTCTTTTTGCTGGCGGTCTTGAGCGCCTTCTTCGCCGCGGTGGAACGCTTGGCCGAGGTTTTCTTCGTCGTCTTCGAAGCCTTCGTGTCCTGCGCCGCCTTCTTCTTCGTCGCCTTCGACGCGGTCTTCGACGGCTTGGCCTTGACGCCATCCCGGCGTGCCTTGGACAGGCCGATCGCGATCGCCTGCTTGGTGTTCTTCGCGCCGTGCTTGCCTCCGCGCACGTGCTCGATCTCTTCCTTCACGTATTCGCCGGCCTGGGTGTTGGCGGACTTGCCCTCGCGCTTGGCCTGCTTGGCGGCCTTGCGGGTCTTCTGTTCCGGCATGACGGTGGCTCCAATGGCGTGGAGCGTTCGATGTAGCAACCGCGGCGTGAAGCAGGTCGCAAGGTCAGCGGCGGTACCAGTCGCGCACAACTCCGGGAAGCACGTGGTCGATGTCGATCGACAGCGCGTCGAAGGCATCGAGCTGGTCGCGCAGGCGACGCTGTGCCGGCGTGTCGCCAACCAGGCCGTCGAGTTCGTCGACCGACAGCTGCAACAGCGTCCATTCGTGCAGGCCATCGCGCCGAGCCGAGAGTGCAGCGCGCAGCCACGCCTGCAGTGGCCGCACGCAGTAACCCTGCACGGCGAGGTCGCGCACCGCCGCATCGAGCAGCGTTTCGACGCCGCGGAACCATTCGGTGCCGCCACCGGCCTCCATCCGCACCGACAATGGCGCCGGTGCGTTGTGGTCACGCAACGGTGCGTGCAGCAGCAGTTCGAGACCGCGCGCATCGCGCACCGATTCGGCCTCCACCAGCACGCCGCGTTCGAGGTCGAAGAAGTCGTACCAGCGCGGATGCAGCGCAGCGATGCGCCCGAGCGGATCGCGCGAGAAGCCGATCTTGCAGTGGTCCTCCCAGCGGCACGGGAACACATAGGCGAAGCCGCGGCCGTCGATCGGCACGCCGGCATCGACGCCGGCGCCCGGACCGGCATCGACCGGATCCATCAGCCGGTACCGCGACGACGCGGGGCGACAGGGGCGGCCGACGCCGGTTCCCAGCCGAACACGCTGCGCCCGCCGTAGCGGTGCGACTGCGCACGCTCGTCGGCAAGGAAGGCATCCAGCGTCGGCCCGGTGGCGGTCGCTTCCAGCGTGCGCGACTGCGCATCCAGCCGGCGGATCGCCGCCAGCCGCTCCTCGTTGCCAAGCTTCGCCTGGCCGACCGCCTGCTTCATCACCGCGATGGTGTGGTCGAACACCTTCGTCGGCACCGGGAACGGATGCCGGTCCTTGCCGCCATGCGCCAGCGAGAACCGCGCCGGATCGGTGAACCGGCATGGGGTGCCATGCACCACCTCGGCCACCAGCGCCAGCGCACGCACCGTGCGCGCCCCCACGCCGGGCACCTGCAGCAGTCCGGTGAAGTCACGTGGGCCGGCTTCGGCAGCCGCGGCCAGATTGCCGTGCAGGCGCCGCAGCACGAGATCGCTGGCGCGCACCTCGTGGTGGTCGGGCAGCGACAGGTGCGGCAGGCCGGCGGGCCGTGATGCGGGCGCCGGTGCCGCGGGGGTGGTGTCGCCGAACAGGTCGCCGGTGACGACATCCGTGCGGCGCCGCCGGCGCACCGGCCCGGCAGCGGACGAGGCAGTCCGCGGCGAGGGATGTTCCTGCGCAGCAACCGGAGCGACGGTCGCCGCGTCCACACCCAGACGGGCGAACTCGCGGGCGATCGCATCCGGCCCCATCGCCGCCAGCAGCGTGACCTGCGCCTCGCGCGAGGCCGCCGCACGGCGGTCGGCGAGATTGACGATCCGCCCCTGCCCGGGGCCGTCGATCGCCGCATGCGGCGCATCGACGAAGCTCTCCAGTCCTTCCGACAGCCAGTGGTAACGCCGCGCCTGTCCACGCCCGCCGTGCATGCCCTGCTGCACCACCACCCACTTGCCATCGTCGGCAACGATGAAACCGTGCAGGTAGAGGTCGAAGCCGTCCTGCACCGCGGCGCTGTCCACCTTGGCCACCAGCCGGCTCGTGCGCGCCAGTGCGGCACCATCGACGCCGGTGCGCTCGCCCACCGCCATCAGTTCGGCAGGGGTGCTGCGCGAATGGCGTCCACGTCCGCCGCACACGTGGATGCCGAGCTCGCCCGACAGCGGCGCCAACCCACGCTTGAGCGCGCCGATAACGCTGGTGGTGATGCCGGACGAATGCCAGTCCATGCCCATCACCGCACCGAAGCTCTGGAACCAGAACGGATGGGCGAGCCTGCGCAGCAGCTCGTCGCGGCCGTACTCGATGACGATGGCCTCGCACAGCACCGCGCCCAGCCGCGTCATCCGCTGGCCCAGCCACGCGGGCACACGCCCGCCGTGGAGCGGAAGATCGGCGCTGCCGGTACGTCGTGACATGCGCCGGATTCTGCGGTGCCGGCGTCTCAGTCGATGAGATCGCCGGCCGCAGATGCCGGAGCCTGCGGGCGCCCGCGCGCCACAACCGCGATCGGCGCATGCAGGGCCACCCGCTCGCTTCGGCGGGCACCGCCGCGGTCGGCAACGGCCCGCACCCGGGCTGCTGTAAGCCTCAACCCAGCCGCTTGCGCACGATGCGGTCGAACACCGCCGCGGCCACCGGCAGCAGGTTGTCGTCGAAGCGATAGGTCGGGTGGTGGCACATCGCGCTTTCCATCCCGAGGAACAGGTACGCGCCCGGCCAGCGTTCGAGCATGTAGCTGAAGTCGTCGGAGAACGGGAACGCACGCAGGTCGGTTTTCACGTTGTCGGCGCCGAGCACCTCGCCCATCGCCTCGGCGGCAAGCGCGGCCTGCTCCTGCGCGTTGACGCACGGCGGGCAGTAATGCGGCAACTGCAGGTCGATGGTGCAGCCGGACATCGCCGCGAAGCCCTCGCACAGCGTACGCAGCCGCGCGAGCAGCTGGTCGTGCACCCCGGTCGACAGCGCGCGGATGGTGCCGGCAAGCGAGGCGCTGGCGGGGATGATGTTGTGGGTGGTGCCGGCCTGCAGGGTACCGACGTTGATCAGCGCCGCTTCCATCGGGTCGATGTGGCGGCCGACGATGCCGGAGATCTCCACCGCCAGCCGCGCTGCTACCTGCAACGGATCGGTGGCCCGATGCGGCGCCGCCGCGTGGCCGCCCACGCCCTCGATCTTGATCTCGAACACCCCCAGCGACTGCAGGGTCGCGCCCGTGCGCACGCTGCCCTCGCCGAAGCCCAGCAGCGGCATGTTGTGGAAGGCGTAGACCTCGTCGCAGTGGAAGCGCCCGAACAGGCCGTCGTCGATCATCCGGATCGCGCCGCGGCCGCCTTCTTCCGCCGGCTGGAACACCAGCACCACGCGGCCGGTCTTCGGCGGATGCGCGACCAGGTGGCGCGCGGTGCCCAGCAGCGCCGCGGTGTGGCCGTCGTGCCCGCAGGTGTGGGCGACGCCGGGCCGCTGCGAGCGGAACGGAAGATCGTTCTGCTCGTCCATCGGCAGCGCATCCATGTCCGCGCGCAGGCCGATCGATGGCCCGGGCACGCCGCTGTCGATCACCGCCACCATGCCGGTACCCCCGAGGCCGCGATGCACCTCGAGGCCAAGCGATTCCAGCACTTCGGCCACCAGCGCCGAGGTGCGCTCCTCCTCGAAGCCGAGCTCCGGCCAGGCATGGATACGCTGGCGCCACTGCGCCATCTCGGGCGCAAGCGCCTGCAATTCGGGGGAAATGGTCGACATCACGGCACCACGCAGAGGGGGCCCGCGATGGGACCAGAGCGGGCACGCACTGTCAAAGCCGCATGCCGCCATCACCGCGCGCCAGGGGAACCGCACGCGGCCGGAACGCCACGCGCCGGTCGAACGCCACCGTCAGAAACGACGAAGCCGCCTTGCGGCGGCTCCGGTCGTTCAACCCGCCTGATGGGGTCAGGCGCTCTGCGGCATGCCCTGCGGCGAGGACGCACGCTTCGGCCGGCTCGGGAACGCATGGCGGGTGATCCGCCACAGCACCTCGCCGAACTGCCGCGGCAGCGAACCGACGTCGTAGGGCTGGCCATAGCGCTTGCAGATCTCGCGCACTTCCTTGGACATCTCGCGATAGCGGTGCGCGGGCACGTCCGGGTAGAAGTGATGCTCGATCTGGTGGCTGAGGTTGCCGGTCAGCAGGTTCATCACCGGGCCGCCGCCGATGTTCGACGAACCGCGCAGCTGGCGCAGGTACCAGTGGCCACGCGATTCGTTGCGCAGCACCTGCTTGGGGAAGGTCTCCATGTCGGCGGTGAAGTGGCCGCAGAAGATCACCACGAAGGTCCACACGTTGCGGATGCCGTTGGCGACCAGGTTGCCCAGCAGCACCGGCAGGAAGAACGGACCGGCCAGCGCCGGGAACAGCACGTAGTCCTTGAGCAGCTGGCGGCCCATCTTGCGGCCGACCGGCTTGAATTCGCGCCGGATCTTGGCGCGCGCGCCCTTGCCACCGAACAGGCGGCCGACCTTCAGCTCCTGGATCGCCACGCCCCACTGGAACAGCAGCGCGAACACCGGAACGATCAGCGGCTGGAACAGGTGGTACGGCTTCCAGCGCTGTTCCGGGAACACGCGCAGCAGGCCGTAGCCGATGTCGTCGTCCATGCCGCGCACGTTGGTATAGGTGTGGTGGCGGTAGTTGTGCGAATGCCGCCAGTTGTCCGACGTCGCCACGATGTCCCACTCGTAGGTGCGGCTGTCGAACTGCGGGTCGTTCATGAAGTCGTACTGGCCGTGGATCACGTTGTGGCCGACTTCCATGTTCTCCATGATCTTCGACAGCGCCAGCAGCAGCACGCCGACGATGCACGCCGGCCACAGCAGCCACGGCACGAACGCCCCGCCGATCGCACCCACCATCAGCAGCGCGCGACCACCGAAGCCGGTGTAGCGCACCCAGCGCACCACCTTGCGGATGTAGTCGGCGTCCACCTTGCCGACGTCGGCCATGGTGCGGGTATGGAGCGCGTCGAGCTCGGCACCGAAGGCGTCGAGCTGCTGTTCGCTGAGGCGTACTGCTTTGGTCTTGGACATGTCGTTCCGCATTTCAGAGATCGAGGACGAGGTCGGTCAGCGCACTGTTCACGCACAGCTTCAACGCGTGCGTCGGCTCTTCGCCGGCGCTGCCGGTGCGCAGGTCGCGCACGGCGCCGGCGGACTTGCCGCAGGCGCAGGTGTTGCAGATGCCCATCCGGCAGCCGGAGCGTGGCTTGAGGCCTTCGGCTTCCAGCGCGTCGAGCAGGGCCACGCCACGCGGCAGCTGCAGTTCGCGCCCGCTGCGCGCCAGGCGCACCGACACCGTGCCGGTATCGTCGGCAGGCGGGCGCGGCAGGGGCGTAAACGCCTCGGTGCGCAGCAGCGGCACGCGGCCGTCCAGCAGCGTCTCCACGGTGGCGATGAAACCGCCGGGGCCGCAGGCATAGGTCTGGCGGCTGCCGTGGTCAGCTGCCAGGGCGTCCAGCAGCGCGGCGTCGATGCGCCCGCCGGCCTCGTCGTCGGCCGCCGGCATTTCACCGGTGAGCACGAAACGCACGTCGAAGCCGGCATGGCGGGCGGCCAGTGCACGCAGTTCGTCGGCAAAGCAGAACTCGGCGCGGGTACGCGCCCAGTACAGCAGGGTCACCGGGGCGGGCATGCCCTGCGCGGCCAGCTGGCGTACCAGCGCCATCAGCGGGGTGATGCCGCTGCCGGCGGCAAGCAGCAACCACGGCGTGGTGGTGTTGGCCGGCACCAGCAGTTCGCCGAAGCCCGGCCCGATGTCGAGCACATCACCGATCCGCGCCGGATCCAGCAGGTGGCGACTCATCCGGCCGCCCTCCACGCCCTTCACGGTCACGCTGATGCGGCCATCGGCATGCACCGGCGCATCCAGACTGTAGCTGCGGGTCACGCGGATGCCATCGATGACGGCGGTCAGGTTGACGTGCTGGCCCGGCAGTGCGCCTGCCCAGTGGCGGTTCGGCTTGAGCACCAGGGTCACCGCGCCGGCAGCCGCGGGCGCGTGGCCGACGATACGTGCCAGCGGGCGCTCCCAGGTCCAGGTCGGATGCAGGCGCTGGGCCCAGAAATCGAACACCGGCGGCGGCATGAAGGCACCGGCCACCTGGGTCAGGCGGCTGCGGCGACGGGCTTTCGGGCTGGGAAGGGCTGACATGGGAGCGAATGTACACGCATCCTTACAGGCGTGTATACACGTGTGCATTAAATGCGGGGAGGGTCACAACGGGATTCAGGCAGGTGATCGCGCGTCGTCACGGGCTGCCGCATGGCCCGGCGTCGGACCATACGGTGAGGCACTGCTATGCTCACGCCTCGTCCGTCACCCTGGCAGCCCGTGTCCGTCAGCACTCCCGCGCCCGCCGGCGTCGAGGCCGCCGCCCCCGACGGCCCCGGCCGCAAGCCGACCATCACCCGCGATGACCTGATCGCCGCCGCCCTGCGCCTGCTCGGCCCGCACCGCAGCGTGTCGACGCTGAGCCTGCGCGAGATCGCCCGCGAGGCCGGAATCGCCCCCAACAGCTTCTACCGCCAGTTCCACGACATGGACGAACTGGCGGTGGCGCTGATCGACGTGGCCGGTGAATCGCTGCGCCGGATCATCGGTGATGCGCGCAAGCGCGCCGTGTCAGGGCGCAGCATCGTGCGCGGGTCGCTGGAAATCTTCATGGAGCGGCTGCGCGCCGACGACAAGCTGCTGCATGCGCTGCTGCGCGAGGGCACGGTCGGCTCGGATGCCTACAAGCGTGCGGTGGACCGCCAGCTGCACTTCTTCGCCGAGGAACTGCAGGCCGACCTGGTCCGCATCGCCGCCGCGCAGGGGTCGCGTTTCCACCGGCCCGATCTCGTCGCCCGCGCGATCACCCGGCTGGTGTTCGCGATGGGCGGCACCGCCCTGGATTCGCCACCGGCGCAGGACGAGGTGCTGGTGGAGGAACTGGCGCAGATGATCCGCATGCTGCTGCGCGGGGCCCAGGCGCTGAGCCGCGAATAGCAACGGGCGATCCAGGCCGCTGCCTGCAGGACACCCGGATACGCGGACAGCGGTTCCGGCGGTCGCCGCGGGCCACGCCGCACACTGCCTGGGGCTGGCCGGCGGCGCCGTATGATGGCCACCCCGCCCTTGCACCGAGCCGCCATGCCCCTGATCGAGACCATCGCCCACGACCGCATCCGCGAACTGCGCCTGGCGCGCCCGCCGGTCAATGCGCTCGATCCCGCGCTGTGCGATGAACTGGTGCTGGCGATCGAGACCGCGGTGGCCGATGGCGCCGACGGCCTGGTGCTGTCCGGCGGGCCGAAGGTGTTCTCCGCCGGCCTGGACGTGCCCTACCTGCTCTCGGTGCAGGACGACCGCCGCGTGCTGCGCGCCGCCTGGGACAGCTTCTTCAATGCCGCCTATGCGCTGGCGGCCTGCCCGGTGCCGGTGATCGCCGCGATCGGTGGGCATGCCCCGGCCGGTGGCTGCGTGCTCGCCCTGTGCTGCGACGCGCGGATCATGGCCGCCGGCCCCTATTCGATCGGTCTCAACGAGACCCAGGTCGGCCTGCGCATGCCGGTCGGCGTGCTGCGGCTGATGCAGCGCACCGTGGGCCAGCGCCAGGCCGAGCGCCTGGTGGTGCCCGGGCTGATGCTGGACGCCGAGCAGGCGCTGGCGATCGGTCTGGTCGACGAGGTGGTCGGCGTCGACGAGGTGGTGACCCGTGCGGTCACCCGGCTGCAGGCGCTGGCCGCCTTGCCGCGCACGCCGATGCTGGCGACGCGTGCGCTCACCCGTGCCGATCTCGTCGAGGCGATGTCGCCCGCGGCGCTGGAACTCGACGCGATGATCGACGCCTGGTTCGACCCCGACCCGCAGGCGGCGCTGCATGCGCTGGTGGCGCGGCTGGGCAAGCGCTGACCGGAAGTCCTTCGACTGCGGGCGTCGTCAACCCACGTTCGCGGCGCCCGGTCACCGGCAGCAGCAGGGCGCAGCGCGGATGCCGCGCGCAATGGCCGTCAGACGCCGGTGGCAACCGGCCGCGCAGGATCCTCGATCCAGCCACTCCATGAGCCGCCGTACAGGCGCGCGCCCTCGAGGCCGGCATGCGCCATCGCCAGCAGGTGATGGCAGGCGGTCACCCCGGAGCCGCACATCGCCACCATCTCCCCGGCACCGCGTGCGCCGAGCAGTGATTCGAACTCCCGGCGCAGTTCCGCAGCCGGCTTGAAGCGGCCATCGCGCAGGTTCTGTGCGTAGGGGCGGTTGACCGCGCCGGGCACGTGGCCGGCGACGCGGTCGATCGGTTCGACCTCGCCGCGGAAGCGCTCGCCCGCGCGTGCATCCACCAGCAGGCCACCCGACGCGAGATGCGTCTGCACGCTCGCAGCTTCGAGCGGGGGCATCCGCCAGGACAGCGACCGGACGGCGACCGGCGCCGGTACCGGTTGATCGCCCGTGACCGGCAATCCCAGTGCCTGCCAGCGTGCCCAGCCGCCATCGAGCACCGCCACCCGAGCGAAGCCCGCGGCACGCAGCAGGCACCACAGCCGCGCGGCGAAGGCGCCGTCGCCATCGTCGTAGGCGACCACCTGATGGTCGGCATCGACGCCCCAGCCGGCGAGCGTGTCCGCGAACGCCGATGCCGATGGCCACGGATGCCGGCCTTTCCCGGGGGCGTGCGGCCCGGACAGGTCGCGGTCGAGATGCGCATATCGCGCACCGGGCACGTGGCTGCGCTGCCACGCGGCTTCGCCCGCGTCCGGATCCGGGAGCGCGAAGCGGCAATCCACGACCACCACCTCGGGCCGGCCAAGGGCCGTATGCAGCTCCTCGCAATCCACCAGCGTGGTCCACACCGGCGTACTCATGCCGCGGCCTCCCGCAGCGCTGCCAGCCGCTCGCGCAGGTTGAACAGGATCGATGCGGTCGCGCCCCAGATGCGGTGCGGCGTGCACAGCGGGTCGCTGCGGAACTGCAGCACCTGCCGTTCGCGGCCGCGGTACTCGATGGCGATGCGCTCGAGGCTGGTCTCGGCCAGCAGCCAGGCCAGCGGCACTTCGAACACCTCGGCGACCTCGCCCGGATCGGGCCGTGCGATGAAATCCGGGCTGATGCGCGCCACCGCCGGCAGCACGCGGAAGCCGCTGACCGTCAGCAACGGGTCGAGAAAACCCAGCGGCTCGACCTGGCTGGTGGCAAGGCCGATCTCCTCGGCCGCCTCGCGCAGCGCCGCGGCGAGTGAATCGGCGTCCGCGGGCTCGACGCGGCCCCCGGGAAAGCTCACCTGGCCGGGGTGGTGGCGCAGGTTCTCGTTGCGCAGCGTCAGCACCACGCGCAACCCATCGTCGCGGCCGACCAGACCCACCAGCACGCCGGCCTCGGCGTGCACGCGCGCATCCGGCAGCAGGTCGTGCAGTTCGTCGAGGTTCCAGCCTTCGCCGGTGGGCGGGCGCCGCAGCGGATGCAGCACCCGTGCGATCCCCTCCAGTGTCGGCCCCGCCATGGTCACGTGCGCTGCGCCTCGCGTTCGGGCAGCACCACGTCCATGAAGTGCTGGCGCTCGGCCTCGCCCATCTGCGCCCAGCGGGTGATCTCGTCGATGCTGCGATGGCAGCCGTCGCACAGGCCGGCGTCGTCGAGCGTGCACACGCCGATGCAGGGCGTGAGCACCGCAGCCATGGGAATGTAGGCAGTCATGGCGGCCATTGTATTGGCGCCACGGTGAACCCGCTGGCGCGCGGGCCTTCCATGGCGGCATGCCACGCGCGGGCGCCACAAAGTGAAACGCCGCCCGGAGGCGGCGTTCTGCAGTCGCGTGAAGCGGGCGACAGTTACTTGATGCTGACCAGCTTGACGTCGAACACGACCGCCTGGTTCGGGCCGATCGGCGACTGCGGCGAGTTGCCGTAGGCCTTTTCCGGCGGCATCACGATTTCCCAGCGCGCGCCGGTCGGCATCTGCGCCAGGGCCTCGCGCAGGCCTACCAGCGGGATCTGGTCCATGCGCACGCTCACCGGACCGGCCTGCTGGCCTTCCTGGGCGACCGAGGTGTCGACAAAGGTCTGGCCGGTGGACAGGCTGCCCTTGTAGTTGATCGACACTTCGCTGTTCGGGGTCGGCTTGGCGCCGCTGCCGGCCTCGATCACGCGGTACTGCACGCCACCGGCCAGCGACTGCACGCCGGCCTTGGCGCGGTTCTGCGCAAGGAAGGCATCGCTGCGGGTCTTGTTCTCGCCGGCAACGCGCTCGAACTCGGCGCGGGCCTTGGCCAGCTGGCGCTGCTGCATGTTCTCGACCGCACTGCGCAGCTGGTCGACCGGCACGGTGGGATCGCGGCGCGCGTAGCCGTCCTGCAGCGCCTTGATGACGGTGTTGACGTTGACCTGCTCGCCGCTCTCGATCAGGTTGCGGCCCAGGTCGTAACCGAGCGCGTAGCTCAGCCGTCCCTGCTCCGACGAGGTGTCCTGGGCCACGGCGGCGCCGGCGGTCAGGGTCAGTGCCGCCAGGGAAGCGGCCAGCAAACGCAACTTCATTCGGTGGATCTCCGAGAATTTTTCCGGTTTGGGTCGTTCCCGACGGCAGCCCGGGGGCGCGCGGAGGAACGGGTTAGGATAACGACCGCCGGGCTTAACTGCCACTGACGGCGTCCCTCCGACAAGCCCCCCGGGTGGTGAGTTCCCCGGAGGCGCGGAGCCGTTCACGCATGACACCACATTTCGACCTCCGGAAACGAATCGCATGACCGAATCCCTGCTCCTGGTTGCCGACGACGGCGCCGTGCGCACCCTGACCATCAACCGGCCGGACAAGCTCAACGCGCTGAACGCGGCCACGCTCGACGCGCTTCTGGTCGCGTTCGAGGACGCCGCGGAGAACCCCGGCGTGCGCGCCGTCGTACTGACCGGCGCCGGCCCCAGGGCGTTCGTGGCCGGGGCCGACATCGCCGAGATGGCCGACCTGCCGCCGGTTGCCGGGCGCGATTTCTCGCAGCGCGGCCAGCGCCTGATGCGGCGTATCGAGACCTTCCCCAAGCCGGTCGTGGCGATGGTCAACGGCTTCGCGCTGGGCGGCGGGCTGGAGCTGGCGATGGCCTGCCACCTGCGCATCGGTGCCGACACCGCGAAGGTCGGCCAGCCGGAGATCAACCTTGGCCTGGTGCCGGGTTTCGGCGGCACCCAGCGTCTGCTGCGCCTCGCCGGCCGTGCTGCGACCCTCGAGCTGTGCCTGACCGGCACACCGATCGATGCCGCGCGTGCGCAGGCACTGGGCATCCTCACCCGCGTGGTGCCGGCGGATGAATTGGCCGCCGCCACCCGCACGCTGGCGGCGCAGCTGGCCGCGGCGGCGCCGCTGGCGCTGCGCGGCATCCTCGACTGCGTGCATGTCGGTGGCGAGTGCGCGATGAGCGAAGGCCTCGAGTACGAGACCGCGCAGTTCGGGCTGATGTTCGCCACCGAGGACATGCGCGAAGGCACCCGCGCCTTCCTCGAGCGCCGCAAGCCGGACTTCAGCGGGCGCTGAAAGCCATGCACGCGCCCGACCCGCACCGACTGCTCGCGCTGCTGGCCACCGACGACGTCGACGCGGCCATCGAGGCGGGCCTGGCCGAGCTGACCGATTCAGAGCTGGCCGATGCCGGGCTCGCCGGGCTGGCAGCGGCGGACGCGGCCCGGCTGCGCGAGGCGCGCGACCGCCTGCACGCGGCCTGGGCCGCGCGCGAACGCTATCGCGCGCGCAACGAACGCCTGGCGCGCCGCGCCGCCGAACGCGAGGCACGGCGCCAGGCCGCGCTGGCGCCGCCAAAAGCCGCCACGCCGAGCGCGCGGCCCGCCCTGCCGGCCGCCGCCGCGGCCGCACTGGCCCGTGCGCGCAGCCGTGCGCAGCGCCCCGCCGACTCCTGATCCATATGCCCGAACGCAATTCACCGCGGCGCCGCGGCCGCACGCTGACCCGCGCCGAGATCCACGAGATGTTCGAGCGGCTGTCTGCACTGAATCCGAAGCCGACCACCGAGCTCGAATACAGCTCGCCGTTCGAGCTGCTGGTGGCGGTGACGCTGTCGGCACAGTCCACCGACGTCGGCGTCAACAAGGCCACGCGCCGGCTGTTCCCTGTCGCCAATACCCCGGCGGCGATCCTGGCGCTGGGCGAGGACGGGCTGAAGCGCTACATCTCCACCATCGGTCTCTACAACGCCAAGGCGAAGAACGTGATCGCCGCCTGCCGGATACTCGTGGAGCAGCACGGCGGCGAGGTACCGCGTGATCGCGCATCGCTGGAGGCGCTGCCGGGGGTGGGCCGCAAGACCGCCAACGTCGTGCTCAACACCGCCTTCGGCGAGCCGACCATGGCGGTCGACACCCACATCTTCCGGGTCTCCAACCGCACCGGGCTTGCACCAGGAAAGAACGTGCGTGAAGTCGAGGACGGCCTGCTGAAGCGCGTGCCGCGGCAGTTCCTGCACGACGCCCACCACTGGCTGATCCTGCACGGCCGCTACGTCTGCAAGGCACGCAGGCCGGAATGCCCGGCCTGCGTGATCCGCGATCTCTGCCGCTACCCCGACAAGACGCTCCTCTGACCGTACGCCAGAAGGGTGTACCCCATGACCCCGGCGATGCTCAGCGTGCGTCGAACGCCAGAGGCGTCACCGGGCGCGCAACCGGGTCCAGCGGCAGCACCGTCTTGCTCGAATACAGCCGTGCCTCGGGGCCGCTCCACGCGCAATGGGTCGCGGTGGAACCCGCACCGAGGAAGCAGACCGGCCACAGCACGGTGCCCTCCACGGGGCGGGCGTCGACCAGTTCCGGCGAGAACCGCCACTCGGTCGCGGCGCTGCGCGCTGCCGCCGCCATCCTGCGGCTGACGTTTCCATGCACGCTGTCCACCTCGGACGTGCGTACGTGGCCGTCGGCGCCGATATTGAGCTTCAGCACCACCGCTCCCTGACGACCCTCGCGCTGCTCGCGCACCGGATACTCTGGTTGCGTGAGACGCTGGGGCGCCGGGCCTGTGGTCACCGAGACCAGCTCCGGGCCGTTCGCTCCGGGCGAAACGACCAGGCGCAGATAGGTACGGACGCTGCTGTCCTGCCCATGCCCGGAACGACTGTCGGTGGTGAACAGCCAGGTTCCGATCCGGTCGGCGAACTCCGCGCCGAGGGCATCGCCGCCGGCGCCGACCGGCACGACCTCCTGCACCCGGCCGTCGGCATCGAGCTGCACCGCATAGGTATGGACCTGCTGTTCGCTCCAGGCGCCCCGTTCGGTGGCGACCACCGCCTGCGTCGCAGCGCCCAACGCCAGAACGCCGGCGAATCCGAGCAAGGAATTCTTCATTTCAGCCCCTCGAGATGTGTGACAGGGACATGTCACACCACGCCAGCCGCCGCGATGATGACAATGCAATGACACACCCTCATGAAGCCGATCAGCGGTCGAATCCTGCTTACAGACGGTCGAAACGCAGTGTAAACCGGGCTTGCCCTGCTGCCCTGCAACAGCAAAAGCCCTGCGCCTTGGCGAACGACGCGGTTACCAGGGTCCTGGCACCCCGGAACGCCTCAGACGTGCCGGCTCTCGCGCAACCACTTGGTCGCCACCCACTTCTCCCCGGCCAGCACCGGCGCGCCGCCGTGCAGGCTGCGCGTCATCGGATGCGGGCGGTCGTAACTGAAGAACACCGCATTGCCCCGGATCGCCGCGACTTCGAACTGGACATCGGGAAACGTCGTGGCGCCACCCCGCGCCGGGGTATTGAGGTACATCACAAGGGTCGCCACGCGCTGGCCGCCCCGCGCCAGCGTGGCGCGGTTGCCCGCGCGGTCCGGATCGAAATAGTCGTAGTGCGGCTTGTACTCCGCGCCCACGCCGTAGTTCAGCAGCTGAATGCCCTCGCCGTGCTCCAGCGGCCACTCGGTGAGCGCGGCGATCCGCGCTTCGATCGTGCGCAGCAACCCGTTCTCGCCGCGTTGCAGGAACAGGCCCCGGCTGGTGCGGTCCGGATGGACCTGGTCGCGTCCGGTTTCCGGGTCGAGCGTGGGCGAACGCTGCACGCGGCCGCGCGCGAGTTCGATCAGGGCATCGCACTCGCCGTCCGAGAGCAGCCCCCCGAACACCACCACGTGGGGGTGCACGAGGTGGGCGAGCACCTGCACGCGGCGGTCGCCGGCGTCGATCTGCGACGCGCCATTCCATGCCACCGGCGCAGGCACGCGCGCAGGCGCGGGAAGCCCGGCGTCACGTGCATGCCTGGCGAGGTGGTCGCGCACCGCCGTGTCGATGGCGTCGATTGCCGCCTGCTCCGCCCAGCCGCGGGTCACCAGTGTCGCCACCACGGCTTCGGGGGACTGGCCCGCACCCACCTGCGCGAGGATCCAGCCGTCGAGTTCCGGGCCAGTGTGTCGAAGGTCCATGGGAGCGCTCTCCGGTTGCCATCGCGGACGCACGGACAGCATGCGCGTCGCGCAAGCCTGCACTGTGTCCATGACGGTACGAAGAAAAAAGATCGGCGGACCGGGTTGGTGACGAGGGGCCCGTCGCCCGGCACGACCCATCGCTATAACGCAAGAAAAGCGTCACACAACGCATCTATAACTTTCCTCCGATCTTCACCGGGGAACGGGGGCCGCGGTCTATGGAAGCGCCCTCACTCCTGCGTCGACACCCCTGTCTAATTTCTCGGAGAGAGTTGCAAATGGCTGCGAACAATTACCGGACTCTGGCGCTGGCCTTCGGCGCGGTCCTCGCCCTTGGCGGCTGCGGCAATGGCGCCGATCGCGTGGCATCCCCCGGCGAAGGCGCGTTCCCGCCGGCCCCGCCGCCGACCACGCCTCCGCCGACCACCCCGCCCCCGACCACGCCGCCGCCGCCGACCGGTGGCCCCGCCGCGGACTGTCCGTCGGGCTTCACCGACCTGGGCACCGTCGCCAATAACACCCTGCGCGCCTGCCGTCTGCCCCAGCTGATCACCGGCAACGTGGTCGTTCCCAAGCGCGACGGCACCGTCTACGCCATCTCGGGCCGCGTCAGCGTCGGTCAGGACCAGGGTGGCGATGCGGCCAATCCGCACCCGGTCCCGCGTGGCGTGCTCACCATCGAGCCGGGCGTGACCCTCTACGCGTCCTCGGGCAACGACTACCTGCTGGTCAACCGCGGCTCGGAACTCTACGCCGACGGCACGGTCGACCAGCCGATCATCTTCACCGCACGCCAGGACCTCGAAGGCCAGACCAACGCCGACACCATGGGTCTGTGGGGCGGACTGATCCTGGCCGGCCGCGCACCGATCAACGCCTGCCCGGGTGGTACCACCTCGGGGACCCCGCAGTGCCAGAGCCAGGTCGAGGGCACCAACGCGTTCTACGGCGGCAATGCCCCGAACGACAGCAGCGGCCGCATCCGCTACGTGCAGGTCAAGTACTCGGGCTTCGAGATCTCGCCGAACAATGAGCTGCAGGGCATCACCGCCGCCGGCGCCGGCAGTGGCACCGTGCTGGAGTACTTCCACATCCACAACAGCTCGGATGACGGTATCGAGATCTTCGGCGGCACGATGAACGCCCGTTACCTCGTGGTGACCGGTGCCGACGACGATTCCATCGACACCGACACCGGCTGGAACGGTGCCATCCAGTTCGGCATCGTGATCCAGCGCCCCGGCGGCGGCGACCGCATGAACGAGTGGAGCAGCATCAACCGCCAGCCCTACTCGCAGCCGCGCGTGGCCAACATCACCTACGTCGGCCGTGCCGGTGGCGGCGCCGCGATCCATCTCAACCAGGGCACCCAGGCCTCGTTCTACAACAGCGTGGTGACCCGTCCGGCGGGTGGCTCGGGCTCCGCCGAGCGCTGCCTCGAGATTCGCGATGCCAACACCACCGGCACCTTCCACTCGGTGCATTTCTCCTGCCCGGTCGCGTTCGAGGACGCCCGCGCACAGACCGCATTCGAGGCGGGCACGAACAACGTCGTCGGCACTTCGAGCCTGACCGGCGTCTTCATCAACGGACCGCAGGAACGCGCGGTGCCTGCGTACCAGGGACTGGCGCAGGTGCATCCCTTCTTCCGCCAGGTGGACTACATCGGTGGCGTGCGTGACGCCAACGACACTTGGTGGAGGGGCTGGACCTGCGGCCTGACGGCGGACTCCCCGTCCTGCTGATCGGACCACGCACAAGCGCAGCGGGGCGGCGGAAACGCCGCCCCGCTGCAATCGTGATCCGGAAATCTTCCCTGTCCGCAGCCAAGGCTTTCCCATGAAACACATTCCGACCCGAAACCGCCTGGTCCGACGGCACCTGCCGCTGGCCATCTCGGCCCTGCTGGCACCCTGGGCCGCGCATGCCCAGGACGCCCCGCCCGCGTCCCCCTCGCCCACCCAGCTCGACGCCGTCCAGGTGCGTGGCGAATACATCCCGGAGCCGATGCTCCAGACGTCCGAAGTCGCCTCGTTCATCACCCGCGAGGATTTCGAGCGCACCGGCGACAGCGATGCCGCAGCCGCGCTGACCCGGGTGACCGGCCTGAGCCTGGTACGCGGCAAGTTCGTCTACGTGCGCGGCCTCGGCGAGCGTTACTCGTCCGCATTGTTCAACGGCTCGCCGTTGCCGAGCCCGGAGCCGCTGCAGCGCGTGGTGCCGCTGGACCTGTTCCCGAGCGAGGTGCTCGAGAGCGTGACCGTGCAGAAGACCTATTCGGCACGCTATCCGGGCGAGTTCGGCGGCGGCGTCATCGACCTGCAGTCGCTGACCGTGCCCGACGAGCCTTTCCTCAACCTGTCGATCGGCACCGGTGGCAACAGCGTCACCACCTTCGAAAAGGGCCTGACCTACTTCGGCTCCGACGACGACTTCTGGGGCTACGACGACGGCACCCGCAAGATGCCGAGCGCGCTGAGCGAAGCCATCGCCACCGGGCGTCGCGTCGACCTCGGCTCGTTCGAGCGCGAGGACATCCGCCGCATCGGCCGCAGCCTGCAGAACGCCAACGTCCGCCTGCTGCAGGAAAAGGACAGCATCGATCCGGACCTGAGCTTCGGCGGCAGCGCCGGCTATTCGCTCGACATGGGCGACGACGGCCGGCTCGGCTTCGTCGCCGTCGCCGGTTTCGACAACCAGTGGCGGACCCGCTTCGGCGTGCAGCGCGACCCGGTGTTCGTCGACGACGCCGTGCAGTACAACTCGGACTACGACTTCTTCTCCACCACCAACAACGCCAAGGTCAACGTCCTGCTCGGCGCGGGCTGGGAGAACGGCAACCACAGGATCGGGCTGACCACGCTGTACGTGCACGACACGCTCAAGGAAGCGCGCTCGCGCTCGGGCTTCGACAACCTTGCCGGGTTCCAGGTCCGGGACGACTACACCGAGTGGTTCGAGCGCGAGCTCGTCAACAACCAGATCACCGGCACCCATACGTTCGGCGAGTACGACGACCTGAAGATCGAATGGCGTGGTGCCATCGCACGCGCCACCCGCGACGCCCCCTACGAGACCGGCATCCGCTACGAACTGGTCGATGGCTACTGGTCGCACGACGGCACCCGCGTGCAGAACCACCTGCGCTTCAGCAACGTCGAGGACGAGGTCGCCAGCGGGGGCGTCGACGTGAGCTGGCGCCTGCCGGTGGAGCGCGACATCACCGTATCCGGCGGCGTCGCATATTCCGACAACGACCGCAATGCGGAAAACCGCGAGTTCCGCCTGCTGGCGCTGGACGGGCCGCTGCCGCACTACAACCGCTACCAGCGCGTGGACTACCTGTTCTCCGACTACAACCTCAGCAACGACCTGTTGCGGTTGCGCGAGGTCACCGGCAATTCCGGCGACGCCGCGTACGACGCGACCCTCAAGGTCAGGGCGGGCTATCTGCAGGCCGAGGCGGAACTCTCCCCGCACGTGCGTGCTACCGCTGGCGTGCGCTACGAGGACGCCACGCAGGCGGTCCATACCTACGACATCTTCAGCGGCGAACGTCAGGGCGGCGTCGACCCGCTGCGCAACAGCTACGTCCTGCCCACCGCCACCGTGACCTGGAACTTCTCGGAGAACCAGCAGATCCGCTTCGGCGCCTCGAAGACCATCGCCCGGCCGCAGTTCCGCGAACTCTCGCCGCTGCAGTACCTCGACCCGGACAACGACCGGATCTTCTACGGCAACCCGTACCTCGTCGACAGCGAGCTGCTGAACCTCGACGCACGCTACGAGTGGTTCTTCGGTTCCGGCGAGTACTTCACGCTCGGCGCGTTCTACAAGGACATCGACAAGCCGATCGAGAGCAACGTCAACGACGCGCCGGGCGGCGGCATCCTGCAGAGCTTCCTCAATGCCCCATCGGCGACGCTGTACGGGGCCGAGATCGAGGCGAAGAAGTACGTGGAGCTGCCGATCGAGGCGAACTGGTGGGGCGACAAGCGCCTGTACGTGGCGGCCAACTACACCTGGTCGAACTCGGAAGTGCAGGTGAAGGCCGGCGACACCGTGCATCCGTATGGATTCCTGACGCCGCAGGATGCCACCCTGTTCGTCCGCGACGGCAGCGTGATGCAGGGCCAGTCGGACCATATCGGCAACCTGCAACTGGGCGTCGAGAGCGAGAACAGCCGCACGCGGGCCACCCTCATCGCCAACTACGTGGGCGAGCGCGTCAGCGCGCGCGGCCGGCCGGGGCAGCCCGACTACATGGAAAAGCCGGGTGTTTCGCTCGACCTGGTGCTGCGCCAGGGCTTCAGCCTCGGCGACAACGAGATGACGCTCGGCTTCAGCGCCCGCAACATCCTCGACGCCGACCATCGCGAGTACCAGGAAGGCGGCGAGCGGATCGACATCTACCGCTACAGCCCGGGCGTGTCCTACACGCTGAGCCTGTCCGCTTCGTTCTGATCCGGCGCGCTCGTTTCCGGCCCCGTTCCCGCCCTGCGGGAGCGGGGCCGGTTGCGTTCCAGGGGAGCGTTGCCGCGACGAGCCGGAGCCCAAGGAAGCGAACAACGAAGACGACTCTCGTCGAATATGGCAGCTGAAGCCTGACTGTCACAAATCGGTCTCAAACTGGCCGTATCCCCGCCAGACCGTCACAGTCCGTGCATAACGCGCTCCGACGCCCCCTGTTGCGCTCCTTCCGCAACGGCGCACGTTCCGGCGGCTCTCCCGCGTCCGGCGCGACATTGCGCGCGGGCGTGGAACTGTTGCTTGTGGCGCTGCTTGCGCTGCAGGCCGCACGCCTGGGCTGGCTGCTGCTGGCGCCAGCGGGTCCGCTGGTTGCCGATGACAGTGTCGTGGCAGCGCCCGCCCCGGTGCCGCCTGCACTGGCGCTGTCATCCGATCCCTTCCATCCCGCCGCCGGTCGTCACGGCGTCGCAGCCGCGGATGTCTCCGGGCTGCGTCTGCACGGCGTGCGGATGGCGGGGACCGGGAGCTCCGCGATCCTCTCGTCCGCCGACGCACCGCAGGCGGCATTCCGCACCGGCGACAGCGTCGCGCCCGGGGTCGTTCTTCATGCGGTCGCATCCGATCACGTGATCCTGCGCACCGGCGCGGGCGAACGTCGCCTCGCGCTGGAAGCCGCACCCGCATCGACCGCGACCGCGGTCGCTCCCACGCGCACCGTCGGCACGACGGCGGCCCCGTCTGGGGCACCCATCGACCCCGCTGCGCTGGTCGCCCAGGCCGGCTTCAGTGCGCGGGTGGAGAACGGAAAGATCACCGGATACACCCTGATCCCGCGTGGTGACGGCGCGGTGCTGCGCGAGGCGGGCCTGGAAGCGGGCGACGTGTTGCTGGCAATCAACGGCAACCCGCTGACGCCCGAGCGGATCGCGGAACTGGAACCCGAGCTTGCACGCGGGGAGGCCAGGCTCACCGTCCAGCGTGGCGGACAGACGCGCACACTCACCTTGCGGACGGCCCTGCCTTGACCTACCGATTCCACTCCGTTTCCCTCGCGGTCGCGTTGGCCCTGGCGACCGCCCTCCCCCTGGCCGCGCAGGATGGCGCCACGCGCGCGCCTGCGCTGCACGTGCAGAACGCTGACATCCGCGCCTTCATCCAGGACGTCGCGCGCGCCACCGGCACGACGTTCCTGGTGGATCCCGCCGTGCAGGGCACCATCACCCTGTCCAACGAGGAACCGCTGACGGAGCCCGAGCTGCTGGGAATCCTGGTGGCGACGCTGCGCGCGAACGGCCTGATCGCGGTGCCCAGCGGATCCGGTGTGTACCGGGTGGTCCCGGACGACACCGCCGCGCAGCAGCCCGGTGCCGTCGCGGCCGGCGGCGCCGGCGGGTTCTCCACCCAGGTATTCCAGCTGCGCCACGTCGACGCGCAGGCGGCCGTGGAAACCGTACGCCCGCTGGTCGGGCGTGGTGGCGTGGTGCTGGCCACCCCGCAGGGAAACAACCTGCTCGTCGCCGACTACACCGACAACCTGCGCCGCCTGCGCGGGCTGATCGCGCAGATCGACCAGGACCGCGCGCAGGTGGAGGCGGTGAGCCTGCGCAACAGTTCCGCACGCGAGATCGCCCAGGTCGTCGACAACCTCTATGGCGGCCAGCGCCGCGGCGGCGTGCTCACGGTGGTGCCGGTCGAAAGCAGCAACGCGGTGCTGTTGCGCGGGGATGCCGCGCTGGTGCAGACCGTGCGCCGCGTGGTCGAGGACCTCGACCGGCGCGCCGAGAACAGCGGCGACGTGCGGGTCATCCGCCTGCAGCATGCCAATGCCGAAGACCTGCTGCCGGTGCTGCAACAGGTGGTCGGTACGCCGGATGCGGGCAACACGAGGCAGGCCGGCGGCGGCACGGCCGGCGGGCTGCAGCAGCGCCTCTCGATGCCCGCGACCGACGCGGGAAACCTGGCCGGAGGCACCGCCTTCTCCGCGCCGGTCGCGGACGGCGTTGCGGCGCCGCTTGCGGCGTCGGTGATGGTTGCGCCGGGCCGGCGCGCGACCATCGCCCGCTATCCGGGTGCCAACGCGGTCATCATCAACGCCGATCCGGAAACCCAGCGCATGCTGGTCGACGTGATCACCCAGCTCGACGTGCGCCGCGAGCAGGTGCTGGTCGAGGCGCTGGTGGTCGAGATCTCCGACGACGCCGCACGGCGGCTGGGGGCGCAGCTGCTGGTGGCCGGCCGCGACGGCAACATCCCGTTGGGCTACACCAACTTCCCCGGCGGCGCGCCCAGCATAGGCGCGCTGGCGGCCGCGGCGGCGCGCGTTCGCGAGGGCGACACCGACTCCCCCGTCGTCCGCAACGCGGTGAACTCGCTGCTCGGCTACAACGGCGGCCTGATGGGCCTGGCCGGAAATACCGGCAGCGCGATGTTCGGGCTGATCATCGACGCGGTGCGCAGCGACACCTCGTCCAACCTGCTGTCCACGCCGTCGATCCTGACCCTGGACAACGAGGAGGCGCGGATCCTCGTCGGCCAGGAGATCCCGGTGACCACCGGCGAAGTGCTGGGCGACGCCAACACCAACCCGTTCCGCACGATCCAGCGCCAGGATGTCGGCATCCAGCTGGTGGTGCGGCCGCAGATCAACGCCGGTGGCGGCATCACCCTGGCGCTGCGGCAGGAAGTCTCCTCGGTCGCCGGCCCGGTGAGCGAGACGTTCAACGAACTGGTGCTGAGCAAGCGCGAGATCGAGACCCGCGTGCTCGCCGACGACGGCGCGATCGTCGTGCTCGGCGGCCTGCTCGACCAGAACGACCGCAACACCGTCAACAAGGTGCCGGTGCTCGGCGACATCCCCGGCCTGGGCGCGCTGTTCCGCAGCACCGCCCGCGAGCGCAACAAGACCAATCTAATGGTCTTCATCCGCCCCACGATCGTGCGCGACGCGGCGCAGGCGCAGGCGGTCACGGCGCCCCGTTACGACTACATGCGTGCGCGCCAGCTCGACAGCGGCGGCACCAGCGCCGACGGCCGCACGATGCTCGACACGCTGGTCCGCGACTATTTCGGCACCACCCCGCCGGTGATGCCGCCGCCCGCGCTGGCGCCCGTTCCCGCCACCACCGATGACGCGCAGCCGTGAGTGAAGCCGCGCCAGCGCTGGCCTACGCGTTCGCACGCCAGCACGGGCTGCTGCTGCTGGCGCTGGGTGACGGCCCGGCGCGCGTGGGCATGCGCGAAGGCGCGTCGCCTGCCGGCCTGGTCGAAGTGCGGCGAGCCCTCGACCGGCCGCTCGACATCCAGGTACTGTCCCGCGACGACTTCGACCGCCGCCTGTCCGAGGCCTATGCGGGCAACGGTCTCGTGGGCGCGGAAGGCATCGGGCAGGGCGACGATCTCGACGCGCTTGCCGACGACCTGCCGGCAACGGCCGATCTGCTCGACGCGCAGGACGATGCTCCGGTCATCCGGCTGATCAACGGCCTGATCGCCGAAGCCGCGCGCAGCGGCGCCTCCGATGTGCACATCGAACCGTTCGAGAGCGCGCTGCTGGTGCGCTTCCGGATCGACGGTGTGATGCGCGAAGCGCTGACGCTGCCGCCGCGGCTGGCGCCGATGCTGGTCTCGCGGGTCAAGGTCATGGCGCGCCTGGATATCGCCGAACGCCGCGTGCCGCAGGACGGCCGCATCTCGCTGGCGATGGGCACCAAGGCCCTGGATGTACGCGTCTCCACCCTGCCGGCGCGCAACGGCGAGCGGGTGGTCATGCGCATCCTGGACAAGGGCGCGGGCGCCCGCCCGCTGGAGGCGCTGGGCATGCCGGCGCCGGTGCTCGCCGCGCTGCGCACCGCGCTCGCGCAGCCCAACGGCATCGTGCTGGTGACCGGGCCCACCGGTTCGGGCAAGACCACCACGCTTTACGCGGGGCTGCAGGCGCTCAACGACGGCAGTCGCAACATCCTCACCGTGGAGGATCCGGTCGAATACGCGGTCGACGGCATCGGCCAGACCCAGGTGAACGCGCGCGTCGGGATGTCGTTCGCCGCCGGGCTGCGCGCGATCCTGCGCCAGGACCCGGACGTGGTGATGATCGGCGAAATCCGCGATCCGGAAACCGCGCAGATCGCGGTGCAGGCCAGCCTCACCGGCCACCTGGTGATGTCGACGGTGCACACCAACGATGCGCTGGGTGCGATCACCCGCCTGCGCGACATGGGCATCGAATCGTTCCTGCTTGCCAGCACCGTGCGCCTGGTCCTCGCGCAGCGCCTGATCCGCCGGCTGTGCCCGCATTGCCGGCAGCCGCGTGCGCCCGATGTGCTGAGCGCGAGGCTGATGGGTCCGGACTACGGGGGCCCGCTGTTCGCGGCGGCCGGCTGCCCGCAATGCCAGCAGTCGGGCTACGCCGGGCGCATCGGCGTGTACGAGGCGGTGAACATCGACGAGCGCCTGCGTGCGCTGATCGGCGCTGGCGCCGACGAGGACGCACTGGCCGGGGCGGCCGCGGTGTCCGGGGACTGGCTTGCCGATTCGGCGCGCGCCTGCGTTGCCGCCGGCACCACCACGCCGGAGGAAGCACTGCGCGTGGTGCGCCAGGACGAACGGAGCATGCCGGCGTGAGTGCCTGGGAGTACGAGGCACTCGACGACCGCGGTCGACCGCGCAACGGCACGCTTGCGGCCGCCAGCGAGCGCGAGGCGCGCGAACACCTGGTGCGCCGCCGTCTGTGGCCGTTGCGGCTGTCGCCGACGACCACGCCGGCCGCCGGGCTGCGCGGCCGTTTCGGCGCCCGCGAGCTGGCGCTGGCCACGCGACAGCTGGCGACCCTGGCGGCGGTCGCACCGATGGAGGAGGCACTGCGCACCATCGGCACCCAGTCCGAGCGACCGGGTACGCGCCGGGTCCTGCTGTCCACCCAGGCCGCGGTGGTCGAAGGCTTCCGGCTCTCGGAAGCGATGGCACGCCAGGGCAAGGCGTTCCCGCCGCTGTACCGGGCGATGGTCGCGGCGGGCGAGAGCACCGGTGCGCTGCCCGACATCCTGGAGCGGCTGGCCGACCTGCTGGAACGGCAGCAGGAAGTCCGCGGCAGACTGGTCGCCACGCTGGTGTACCCGATGGTGCTGGCAGTCACCGCGGTGGCGGTGGTGATCGCGCTGATGACCTTCGTGGTACCGCGCGTGGTCGAGCAGTTCGACTCGATGGGCCGTGCGCTGCCCTGGCTGACCCGCGCGGTGATCGCGGTGTCGGACGCGATGACCACGTGGGGCGTCGTGTTCGCAGCCGTGCTGCTGTTGGCCGGCGTCGCCGCACTGCACGTTCTGCGCAGGCCGGGCCCGCGGCTGCGCTTCGACGGCGCCCTGCTGCGCACGCCGATCCTGGGGCGGATGCTGCGCGACCTGCATGCCGCACGCCTGTCGCGCACCCTGGCGATCATGCTCGCCGGCGGGCTGCCGCTGATGGAGGGCCTGCGCATCACCGCGCGCACCGTGGGCAACCGCGTGCTGCGTGACGCCACCGACGGGATGGCCGATGCGATCCGCGAGGGTGCCAGCCTGTCGACCGCGATGCGCCGCGCCGGGGTGTTCCCGCCCACGCTGCTGTACATGGCCGCGAGCGGCGAGGACAGCGGCCGCCTGGCGCCGATGCTCGAGCGCGCCGCCGACTATCTCGAGCGCGAATTCAACACCTTTACCTCCGCCGCCATGAGCCTGCTGGAGCCGGCGATCATCATCGTCATGGGGGCGGCGGTGGCGGTCATCGTGCTCTCGATCCTGCTGCCGATCCTGCAGTTCAACTCCCTGGTTGTCGGCTGATCCCACTTCGTTTCCGGAGCGTTCCATGTCGTATCGCCAACCCGCTTGCCCCGCGCGCGCGACGCGCGTCCACCTCCAGCCACGGCGCCCAGGCGCCCACGGGCTCCCTGCTCCGGCAGAACGCGACGAGACAAGCGGACTCCCCTCTCCCGCCCTGCGGGAGAGGGGCATCGGAGGACGGCCTGCGGCCGCCGTTCTCCAGGGGGGCTTCACCCTGGTGGAACTGATGGTGGTGATCGTGATCATCGGCCTGCTGGCCACGGTGGTGATGATCAACGTGATGCCCAGCCAGGACCGTGCGATGGTGGAGAAGGCACGTGCCGACATCGCCGTGCTGGAGCAGGCGGTGGAAACCTACCGCCTGGAGAACCTGAGCTATCCGCCGACCACCGATGGGCTGCAGGCGCTGTTGCGGGCGCCGGCGGGTCTCGTCCGACCGGAGCGTTACCGCCAGGGCGGCTACATCCGCCGGCTGCCCGAAGACCCGTGGGGCAACCCGTACCAGTACCGCCATCCGGGCGTGCACGGCAGCTTCGACGTCTATTCGCTGGGTGCGGACGGGCGCGAGGGTGGCGAGGGCGACGCCGCCGACATCGGCAACTGGAACTGACCCGGAAACGGGCCGCACCGTGGACCGGCCGCAGGCGCCGCACGTACCCCGGGGTTGCCGCGATGCACGCGGGCGGCGCGCGCAGGCACATGCACAGGGAGGCTTCACCCTCGTGGAACTGATGGTGGTGGTGGTGATCGTCGGACTGCTCGGCAGCGTCGTGCTGCTCACCGCGCCGACCGCGGGCTCGGGCCTGCGACGCGATACCGATGCGCTGGCGGCGCAGCTGGCGCGGGCGCGCGACGAGGCCATCCTGTCCACCCGCACAGTGCGCGCGGACATCGACGCGCAGGGATACCGTTTCGCGATCACGCGCCGCGATGGCTGGCAGCCACTGACGGCCGCGGGTTTCGCCCCGGAGGCCTGGACGTCGGGAATCTCCCCTGCCCTGCCACGCGACGCGCAGACACTGTCCATCGCCTTCGACCCCCTGGGCGCGGCCCAGCCGACGGAGCTGGCGCTGAGCGACGGACGCGACGTGGCGCACCTGTCGGTCGGCCCCGACGGCCGCGTGCACGTGAGCGGGACGCGTTGAGATGCACCCGTGCAGGCGCCATCCGCATGCGGGTTTCACCCTGCTGGAGATGCTGATCGCGGTGGCGGTGTTCGCGCTGGTGGTGCTGGCGCTGCTCAACCTCGCCGGCGAGAGCACCCGCACCGCGGCGGTGGTGGAGGAACGGGTGCTGGCGGCAATCGTCGCCGGCAACCGGGCCGTCGAGGCCGCGATCGAACCCGCGGCGAGCCTGGCCGCGCACACGACGGGCGTGGAACAGCTGGGCGGTCGCGAATGGCGGTGGACGCGCCGGCTTGCGCCCACCGATGACCCGGCGCTGTTGCGCATCGCGATCGACGTGCATCCGGCCGGCAGCGACCGCATTGCTGCCGAGCTGGTCGCCTTCAGGGCCGCCCGCTGATGCGCATGAAGGGCTTCACCCTGGTGGAGATGCTGGTGGCGCTGGCGGTGTTCGCCCTGCTGGCCGCGGCCGGGGTTTCGGTGATGGCCTACGCCACCGGCAGCCAGGGCATCGCGCAGGCACGCATGGCGCGGGTCGCCGACCTGCAACGCATGCGCGCGCTGCTGGAGGCCGATCTCGGACAGGCGGCGGTTCGCCGCACCCGCAACAACGCCGGCCAGCCGGCCGTACAGGCATTCACCGGCAGCGCGGATCCGCATGCGGCCGTGCTGTTCGCGTTCGTGCGGGCCGGCCACGACAATCCGCATGGCGCACCGCGCTCCTCGCTGCAGTACGTCGAGTACCGCCTGCGCGACGGCAACCTGCAGCGCAGCACGCGGCCGATGCTCGACGGCAGCCGCCTCGATCCTCCGCAGACGCTGATCGATGGCGTCCATGCCGCGCGGATGCTGTACCGCTACCAGGGCCAATGGCTGGACGGGTGGCCGGGCGGGGTCGACCGCGTGCCCGAGGCCGTGCGTCTGACGCTGGAGCTCGACGGCTTCGGCGTGGTCGAACAGTGGTTCCTCATGCCCGGACAACCCACGTGACCGCGGGCCGCAGCCAACGCGGCGTGGCGCTGCTCACCGTCCTGCTGCTGGTGGCGGTGATGACGGTGCTGGTGACCGTGATGCTCGACGACATCCGTTTCGCGCTGCGACGCGCCGGCAATGCCCAGGCGCTGGCGCAGGCGCGCTGGCATGCACTGGGTGCCGAGCAGATGGCGCTCACCCAGATCGAGCGCCTGGCACAGCGCGACCCCGGAGTGACCACGCCCGCCGGTGGCTGGAACGGCCGTGCGTTCCTGTTCCCGATCGACGACGGCGTGATCCGCGCAAGCGTTGCCGACGCCACCGCGTGCTTCAACCTCAACAGCGTCGTGTACGGCGCGGGCGACCTGCTGACACGCCGCGAGGAGGGCATCGACCAGTACGTGGCATTGCTCGAGGCACTCGACATGGGCTCCGCACAGGCGCTGTCGCTCGCGCACGCGCTCGCCGACTGGATCGACGCCGACCAGCAGCGCGAAGGCCTGGGCCAGGAGGATGCGGCCTACATGCGCGGCCGCGACGGCTACCGTACCGGCGGCACCCTGCTGGCCCATCCCAGCGAGCTGCGCGCGATCCAGGGCTACACGCCCGCGCTCTATGCGCGCCTGCGACCGCACGTGTGCGCGCTGCCCACCACCGCCCCGACACCGGTCAACCCGAACATGCTGGGCGAGGCCGATGCGCCGATCCTGGCGATGCTCACCGAAGGCAGGATCGACGCTGCGCGGGCACGACGGGTCATCGCCGCACGCCCGCCGCAGGGCTGGCGCGATCCGCACGCGTTCTGGAGCGCCCCCGGCATGGAAGAGGCAAAGCCGCCGCAGGCGGCCATCGAGCAGATCCGGCTTCGCAGCCGCTATTACCGCTTGCGTGCGGAGGTCGACAGCGGCCCCGCGCAGGTCACGCTCAACGCGCTGGTCGAACACGAGGCGGAAGGAGCCGACGCACCGGCACGCGTCCTCTCCCGTGACTGGAGTACAGAACGATGAGATCGACCACCGACCCCGTCACCGACGTGGTGTGGCTCGCGTCCACCCCCGGCGCAGCCGCCGTGCGGTTGAGGGTGGATGCCCGGGGGCACATCCTCCAGCGCGACATCCTGGAGGCCGCCTCGCCTGCCGCCAGCGCGACCGCCGTGCGGACGATCCTGCTGGTTCCCGGCACCGCGGCGCCCGCGCAGTGGCTGGAGCTTCCGGCCGGCTCCATCGCGCAGGCACGCGCAGCCGCACGCATCCAGCTGCGCGAGCGCGTGGCCGGTGACATGGGCGCGGTGCACGTCGCCGTCGCCCGGATGCAGGATGCCGGGCCCGCGCCGGTGGTCGTCGTGGCCAGCGCCGCGATGGACGAATGGCTGCGCCAGGCCGCCGCGCTGGGCCTGCACCCGGACGCGATGGTGCCCGACCATCTCGCGCTCCCCCCGCCACCTGCAACCGGTGCCGACGCCGACCCGGCCGGGACCACCGCCACGGTGGTCGCACTGGGCGGGGACTGGCTGGTGCGCACGCCGACCGGGGCCTACCGCATCGAGGCGGAACTGGCGTCCGCGCTTTCGATCGCACCGCCGCCTGCCGTGAGCGACATGGACCGCATCGAAACGCTGCTGGCCCGCGGGGCCCTCGATGCGCCCCTCGACCTGTTGCAGGACCGCTACGCGCCGGGGCATGCGCGCGCGCGCGGTCGGCGTACCTGGCGCCGCAGCGCGTTGCTGGCCGCGGCACTGCTGTGCTCGGTGCCGCTGGTGTCGGTCGTCGCACTCGCACGCTACGCCGGTCTGGCCAGTGCCATAGAGGACCGCACCGCGGCGCGCATCGCCGCGGCACTGCCCGGGGCCCCCGCGCTCTCCGCGGACGCCGTTGTGCACGAGGTCCGCACGCGGACCGGCGCCCGGCATGGGTTCGCGCATGCCACCCGGGCTCTGTTCGCGGGCGTCGAGGCACTCGATGGCGCCAACGTCGAGCGTCTCGACTGGGACGCCGCCAGCGGCCTGCGTGCCGGCGTCGCCCATCGCGATGCGGCGGACCTCGAGACCTTGGCCACCATCGCCACCGGCCATGGGTTGCGGCTGACCGTCGCCGGAAGCCGCGCCGCCGACGGCCGGCTGATGTCCGAAGTGGAACTGCAGGGAGCCGCGCCATGACCCGCCCCGCACGTGGCCCCGGGCCCATCGACGCCGGCCGCGACTGGTGGAACGCGCGCGCCCCGCGCGAGCGCTGGATGCTGGCCGCGATGGCCGCATCGATCGCCGTGTTCCTCGCCTGGTTCGCGGTGCTGACCCCGCTCGAGTCTGCGCTCGAGCGCGGCGGCGCACGCCTTGCCGCGGCAACGCGTAGCGCAGCCGAGGTCGAGGCCGCCCTCGCGTCCCTGCCGCCGGAGGGGGTGCAATCCGGGTTGACCCCGGCGGCCCATTTCGCGCTGATCACCGATACCGCAGCCGTCGCCGGTGTCGGCGTCGAGCACCAGTCGCCCGACAGTGGCGGCGGCCTCGAGATCGACTTCGACGCCAGCGACACCGGCACCCTGTTCGCGTGGCTCGACACCCTGCGCCTCGAGCACCGCGTCGCGCCGCTCGCCGTGCGGATCGAACGGCGCGACGGCAGGTTGCGCGGTTCGCTCCGGTTCCCCCCGCCATGACCGCGCTCAAGACGCGCACCCTCGTGCTGGTGTTCGCACTGGCATTGCCGGTGGCGGGACTGGCCACGTTTCCCGTCGGCTTCGCATTGCGTCTGGCCGGCGCGCAGCAATGGGGGCTCTCCGCGACGGAGGTGGCCGGCAGCATCTGGCACGGACGGCTGCAGGACGCGCAACTGCACAGCCATCCGTTGGGAGATCTCCGTGTACGCCTGCAGCCGTGGCCATGGCTGGCGGGAGTGCGTGCAGTCCGGGTGGATGTCGCGACAGTGCGTGGCCGTGTGCTGCATGGCCGTCGCAGCGGTATCGATGGCGTCACCGGGGCGTTCGAACTGCGGCAGGTGCCCGCGCTGGCCGGTCTGGACCTGCTGCTGCATGCCACGGACCTGCGGATCCTGTTCGATGGCGACCGCTGCATCGGCGCCGACGGCCAGCTGCGCGCGGCAATCCTCGCCGCGGGCGACGCCGCGCCGCGCGCGGAGCTCGCTGGCGACGCGGCCTGCGCCGGGCGCACTGCGGTGATCGAGATGGCCCCGGTCACCGGCCATGGAGCGCTCGAGGGTTTCTCCGCGACCCTGCGCGTGCACGGCGACGGCGCATGGGACGCGGAGATGCGCGTTGCCGGCACCCCTGATGCGCCCGCCCAGGCATGGCTGCAGGCGGCGGGTTTCCAGCCGGGCCCGGCCGGCTGGAGCCGGCTGCACCACGGCGATGCCCCCGGCGCGGGTCGCACGTCGACACCATGACCTCGAACAGCGCTCGCCGCGCTGTTGCAACACAACCGACATCGCCGCGACACCGCCCCGGCACATGCGCCCGGCACGCTGGCTGCAACCCGGGAGGACGCCCATGCACTACGCGCTCGTGACCGAGACCTGGCCGCCGGAGATCAACGGGGTCGCACTGACGGTGCGCGACCTCGCCCGCGGCCTCTGGCAACGTGGCCATCTCACCGACGTGATCCGGCCGCGCCAGCACGATGACGTGGAACCGGTGGCTCAGGAACTGCTGGTGCCGGGGGCTCGCCTCCCCGGCTACAACACCCTGCGTTTCGGGCTGCCCGCACAGCGCCTGCTGGAGACACGCTGGCGACTGCACCGCCCGGACGCGATCTATATCGCCACCGAAGGTCCGCTCGGCTGGTCGGCACTGCGCGCGGCGCGCAACGTCGGCATTCCGGTTGCCACCGGCCTGCATACCCGCTTCGACCTGTACATGCACGACTACGGCATCGGGATGCTGGCGCCGCTGGCGCTGGGCTGGATGCGCCGCTTCCACAATTCCGCCGCGACCACGCTGGTGCCCACGCAGGCACTGCGCGACGAACTCGCAGGCCGCGGCTTCCGCACCCTGCACCACCTGCCGCGCGCAGTCGACACCCTGCGCTTCGCACCATGGCGCCGCGATGCCGCGTTGCGGGCGCGCTGGGGCATGCACGACGACGACCTGGTGGTGACCTGCGTCGGGCGACTGGCCGCGGAGAAGAACCTGCCGTTGGCGATCGCGGCGTTCCGCCATCTGCAGCGCAGCCATCCCCGCGCGCGCTTCGTGCTGGTCGGCGACGGTCCCCTGCGCGCCACCCTGCAGCGCGAGCATCCCGATTTCGTGTTCTGCGGCACGCAGACCGGGCGCGCGCTCGCCGAGCACGTGGCGTCCGCCGACCTGTTCCTGTTTCCCAGCCGTACCGAGACCTTCGGCAACGTGGTGCTCGAAGCGATGGCCAGCGGCGTGCCGGTGATCGCCTTCGACAACGGCGCCGCACGCGAACACCTGGGTGATGGCGTGCACGGGCGACGCGTCGCCGACGAGGCAGGTTTCATCCATGCCGCACGCGCGTTGGCAGGCGATGCCAGCGCGCGCCGGGCGATGGGCGTGGCCGCACGCAAGGCCACCGGGACCCTGTCGCCGGCCGCGGTGTGCGCCGACTTCGACCGCATCCTCTCGAGCCTGGGCCAGCCGCATGCCACTGCCGCACTCGCCACCGCCTGACTGGACCACCCGCGATGCCGGCTGGTGTCTGCGCACCAATCGCTGGTGCGAGCGCGGCCCGGTGTTCGCCCTGTTCGCCTGCATCAGCCGCCTGGGCGATGGCGTGTCCTGGTACCTGCTGATGGCCGCATTGATCGTCGCCGACGGCTGGCACGGCCTGCATGCCAGCGTGCACATGGCCGCCACCGGCGTCATCGCGCTCACGCTGTACCGCTCGCTCAAGCGACACACCCGCCGGCCGCGACCCTTTGCGGCGGATGCGCGCATCCGTGCCTGGGTGGCACCGCTGGACGAATACAGCTTTCCTTCCGGCCACACCCTGCACGCGGTGGCCTTCAGCGGCGTTGCCGTCTGGCACTACCCGGCGCTGGTCTGGGTCCTCGTGCCGTTCGCCTCGGCGGTCGCCACCTCACGGGTGGTGCTCGGCCTGCACTACCCGAGCGATGTGCTCGCGGCCGTGGCCATCGGCGGTGTACTGGCCGGGCTCTCGATCCTCGGTGGGCCGGCGCTGGTCGCCCTGATCGTGGGCTGACCGGCCCACACGCCGAGTGCACGCCCGCCCGACTACTCAGCCCAGCGCGGTCACCCGTGCCGCACGCAGGGGCGGCAGCGACTGCTGCGGCCAGTCGCGGTCGTTGGCCACCTGCGCATGCGCGCGGCTGGCCTGCAGTGCGTCGAAATCGACGTCCGCCAGCGTCCAGCCGTCGCGGCCATCGCTGGAAGCCAGCACACCATCGGCGGGGAAGCCGACATCCATCGGCGCATACACCGCCGCCTCGCCGGTGTTGACGTCGAGTGCCGGGCTCCATGGCGCGTCGCCGGCGGTCACCGCCTGGGCGATGAAGCAGCGGTTCTCCAGCGCGCGTGCCAGGCAGCCCACGCGCACGCGGGTGGCGCCGGCAGCGGTGTCGGTGCAGCTTGGCGCAAGGATCAGCCGCGCGCCCGCCTCCACCTGCGCACGCACCGGCAGCGGGAACTCGATGTCGTAGCAGACCGCGATGCCGAAGCGCAGGCCGCGGTACTCGAACACCCGCAGCGCATCGCCACCGTCGATGATCGCGGCGCCCTTCTCGAAGCCGGTCAGCTGCAGCTTGTCCTGCCAGTCGTGGCCGCCATCGGGCGTGAACACGTCGGCGCGGTTGCGGTAGCGCCCATTGCCGACATCGAGCAGGAAGCTGCCCGGCACCAGCAGCATGCCGCTGTCCGCGGCGAGCCCGCGGTACAGATCGATCCAGTCCTGCCGCAGCGCCTGCAGTGAAGCGAGTGACGCATGCAGGTCGTCGCGCACGGCATCGTCGAACACCGCCGCGAGCTCCAGCGACAGGTACTCCGGCAACAGCGCGATGCCGGCACCCGCCTGCGCCGCCTCTTCGATCCATTGGCGCTGGGTTTCGGCGAATTCCGCGAAGCTGCCTGGCCGGCCGACCGGGTAGCGGGCAACGGCGATCTTCATGCGGAATGCTCCAGCGCACGCGTCCAGAACGTCAGCGTGTGCTCGCATTCGCCGCGCCCGCGTTCGTCCCACGCCAGTTGCATGCGCAGCTCCGGCCGCCGCACATAGCCGCGACGGCTCCAGAACGCGTCGTTGTCGCGGTGCCCGGCGGGCCGGCGCGGATCGTCCTGTTCCCGGTCCACCGCACAGAACGCCGTCATGCGGAAGCGGCCCAGCGCGCGTGCATGCGCCTCGCGCGCATCGAAGAACGCATGCCCCACCCCGCGGCCGCGGTAGGCGGGCAGCAGCACCGATTCGCCGAAATAGAACACGTCGTCGACACCGTGCCCCCGCGCGCGGAACGGTGCCTGGAAGGCATTGTCGTCGTCGGCCAGCGGAATGCCGGTGGAGGCGCCGACCACGCTGTCGCCATCGAACGCCAGCACGAACACGCTGTCGTCGGATGCGGCGTAAGCCGCGAGATAGCCGCGTTCGTAGTCCATGTCGCCGGCGTAGAGATAGGGCCAGTCGCGGAACACCGCGACGCGCAGGCGGGCCACGTCGTCGAGGCGCGCCTGCAGGTCCGCGCCGGACACGCGGCGCACGTCGAGGGAGGATGCGGTCATGGCGCGGATTCTATCGGCCCGTTGCGCCCCGCCGCCGGCCGGCAGCGGGACGCAGCGTTGCCCCCTCGCCGGTGGCTAGCGCAGGTCGTTGCCCAGCGCGTACCAGTCCACCTTGCGGGTGATCCACATGATCGTGGCGAGGATGGCGAACAGCAGCAGCGAGCCCATCAGCAACGCGTTGTCCTCCGACACCAGCAGGCAGTACAGCGCGCCATAGAGCGCGGTGAGCATCGCCGCGAAGCCCAGCGCCCGCGGCCAGCTGCGCAGCACGCCGGAGAGGTACATCGCCTGCACGCCGATGCAGGCCACAGCCGATGCGAGGTACGCCCAGTGGAACGCGATGTGCTCGGACAGGCCCAGCAGCAGCAGGAAGAAGATCGCCAGCGCCAGGCCGACCAGCAGGTACTGCAGCGGGTGGATCTGCAGGCGTCTGATCAGCTCGAACAGGCCGAACGCGACGAAGGTCAGCAGCACGAACAGCAGCCCGTACTTGGTGGCGCGGTCGACCCGGGTGTAGACGTCCACCGGATCCACCAGGCTCACCTGCAGGGTGTCCAGCGCATGCGCTTCGCCCTTGTGCAGCTGCGCCTGCGCATCGCTGGCCAGTGACGACAGCGCCCAGTGCGCGCGGAAGCCATCGGCATCGATATCGCGACGGGTCGGCAGGAAGCGGCCTTCGAACGATGGATGCGGCCACGGCGATGCGATGTCGATGCGGTTGTCGTCGGCCACCGGCACGATGGCGAGCGAACGGGTGCCGTCGATGGTCGCCGCCAGCCGCACCTCGCGCAGTGCCGGCAGCGTGCCGGCACCGGTGCTCGCGAGCGGCTCGAGTTCCGCGTGCACGCCGCCGGTGAGCGCCGCGAGCTCCCGCGTGCCCGCCGCCAGCGCCAGCGCCTGCCCGTCGACGCGCAGCCGCGGCGTGCCGACCAGTCCACGCACGTCGGCAATGCCCACCGCGAGATACGGCCGCCCGTACACACGCCCGGGCGCGACGGGGTAGGCCATGGGCGCGAATTGCGCAGCCGCGCTTGCCTGCCAGCTGTAGACCGGGATGCGGAACAGGCCCACGCGCCGTTCGGAGGGCTGCAGCCCGCCCTCGATCTCCAGCCGCGTCGGCGCCTGCAGCAGATGCCCGGTGACGGTGCGCAGCACCACGCGCTGGCTGCCGTCGGCCGCGCGCTCGGCGACCTCGTGTTCCTCCGTCCACGGCAGCACCCGCAAGGGCCCGACCAGGCGCTGCTCGCCCGCCCGGCCCTGCGCCACCCGTTCCACCGCCTGCGCGCGGTACTGCTGCCGCTCATGCACCACGCCACGGATCATCGCCAGCGGCACCAGTAGTGCCAGCACCAGCGCACCGATCACCGCGAACCGCAGCACCAGCTTCATCGATTTCATCTCGCACTCTCACCAGGAACCGGCCCGCAGGGTGCGCGTCGTGCATGGGCGGGGTTCGAAGCGGGTTTGAAGCGAATGTGAAGTGGTCAGGCCAGCGGCAGCGACAGCATGGCGATGGCGCCGCCGCCGTCGCGATTCTCCAGACGCACGTCGCCGCCATGCAGGCGCGCGACCTCGCGCACGAACGGCAGGCCCAGGCCGGAACTGCGTGGCGTGCCATCCGGGCGCGGCAGCGAATAGAAGCGCTCGAACACCCGTTCGCGTGCGTAGTCCGGCACGCCGGGCCCGCGGTCTGCGACGCGGATGCGCACACGGCCGGCATCCACCACCGCGTCCACCCGCACCTCGCCACCGGCAGGGGAGAACGCCAGCGCGTTGTCCACCAGGTTGCGCAGCGCCTGCCGCAGCAGGAAGGGATCGCCACTGACCTGCACACCGGCGGCAGCATCGCAGCGCACGCGCACGTCGCGGCCATCCGCGACCACCGCCTCGGCCGCCTGCTGCAGCAGTGCGGCAACGTCGATCGGTTCGCGCTTCTGCAGCCAGCCGTGCTGCTCGACCTCGGCCAGCGCCAGCAGCTTGTCGATGGTCTCGGTGAGGCGTTGCTGCTGGGCGAGGATATTGGCGGCGAAGCGTGCGCGCTCGGCGTCGGGCAGCGGCTCCTGCAGCAGCTCCGCGGACGCGCCGATGGCCGCCAGCGGGCTCTTCATCTCGTGCGTCAGCGACTGCACGTACTGCTCGACATAGGCCTTGCCCTCGAGCCTGCGGCGCATCGCCTCCAGCGCCTGGCCGAGGTCGCCGATCTCGTCGCGGCGCGGTCGCGGCGGCGGCACCGGCTCGCCACGCGCCACGGCCTGCGCATAACGGTTGAGGCCGCCGATGCCACGCACCAGCCACCAGGTCATGGCGATGCCGATCAGGGCGGCGATGCCGATCAGCCACGCGCCGCGCGCGAGGATGCTGCGCTGGCTGGCGACGATGAAAGGCTCGACGCTCCGGTTGGGCTGCGACAGCGTCAGCACGCCGAGCAGCCGCGAGGGATCGTCGGGATCGCGTACCGGTGCGGCCACGTGCATCACGCTGTCGTCGTCGGCGCCGGGCACGCGCGGGGTCGAGCGCGCGCCGTATTCGCCGCGCAGGGTGCGGTAGACGTCGTTCCAGCGCGAGTTGTCGCGGCCGATGTCGCGCCCGGTGGAGGCGTACACCACCACCCCCTGCGCATCGGTGATCACGATCTCCTGGTCGACGCTGGTCTTCGCGAACTCCCACACCCGTGCCCCGGGGTCGCGCGCATGCGCCTGCGCCACCCGCTGCGCGAAGCGGCCATCGGCGATGCGCCCGGCCTTGAGGTCATCGGCGGCGAGTTCGGCCAGCGTGTTGGCCGAGTCGACCAGCGTGGCCTCCAGCGCCTGGCGCACGCCGGGCTTCACCTCGTCGACGAACACCCGCATCACGAAGAACGCCGCGACCCCGACGATCAGGAAGAACGCCAGGAACAGCCGCAACCCGATGCGCATGCTCAGGCGTCCAGCGCGTAGCCGATGCCGCGATGGGTGCGGATCGGATCGCGGGTGGCACCGGCCGCACGCAGCTTGGCGCGCAGCGTCTTGACATGGGTATCGACGGTGCGGTCGCCACTGTCCGCCGCATCGTCCCAGCCGCGGTCCATCAGCTGCGCGCGGCTGAGGATGGCGCCCGGCCGCTGCAGCAGTGCGGCCAGCAGCGCGTACTCGTAGCGGGTGAGGTCCAGCAGCGCGTCGCGATAGCGGATGCGGCGGCCGTCGTGGTCGATGGCGAACGCACCGTGCGTGCGCCAGCCGTCATCGCCCGCGGCAACCGCCGGCACACTCCGGCGCAACCGCGCACGCACGCGTGCCACCAGTTCGCGCGGCGAGAACGGCTTGGCCATGTAGTCGTCGGCCCCCAGTTCCAGGCCCAGCACGCGGTCGACCTCGTCATTGCGCGCGGTGAGGAAGATCACCGGCACCTGGCTGAAGCCGCGCAGCTGCCGGCACACCTCGAAGCCGTTGAGATCCGGCAGCCCGATATCCAGCACCACCAGCTCCGCGCCGGGGTCGCGCAGGGCCGCGAGCGCATCGCGGCCGAGCAGGCAGTGGCGCACCGCGTAGCCCTCGCTGCCGAGCGCGTACAGCAGGGTATCGGCGATGGCCTGTTCGTCCTCGACGACGAGGATGCGCGCGGGTTCCGGCATGCCGCGCAGCATAGAGCGTGGCGGCGCGGCATACACTGCGCGGATGAATTACCGCCATGCCTTCCACGCCGGCAACCATGCCGACGTGCTCAAACACGTCGTGCTGCTGGCCCTGTGCGATGCACTCACCGCCAAGCCCGCCGCCTGCTTCGCCCTCGATACCCACGCCGGCCGCGGCCTGTACGGGCTCGGCGACTACGCCGCGCGGCAGACCGGCGAGGCCGACAGCGGCATCGGCCGGTTGCGCGCGGCGGCCGTCGACGAACCGCTGCTGCGCCGCTATCTCGATGCGGTCGATGCCTGCCGCGCGCAGGCCGGTGCCGACGCCTACCCCGGCTCGCCGTGGCTGCTCGCCCATGCACTGCGCGAACAGGACCGCATCGCCTGCTGCGAACTGCAGCCGGAGGAGGCCGCCGCACTCAAGGCGAACTTCGCCGGCGACGCGCGGGTGGCCGTGCACGCGCGCGACGGCTATGGCGCGGTGCGCGCCCTGCTGCCGCCGCGCGACGGCGCCACCCGCATCGCCCGCGGCCTCGTGCTGGTCGATCCGCCCTACGAGCTGCAGCTGGAGGAATTCGCACCGGCGCTCGGCGCCATTCGCGAAGGCCTGCAGCGCTGGCCGCAGGCGAGCTATGCGCTGTGGTATCCGATCAAGCAGCGCCGTGTGCTGCAGCGCACCTTCCGCAGCGCGGCAGCGCTGGAAGCCACGGGCGGCGTGCTGGCCTGCGAACTGCTGGTGCGCCCGGACGACTCGCCCTTGCGCATGAATGGCAGCGGCATGCTGCTGGTCAATCCGCCATGGGGGCTCGACCGCAGGCTCGGCGCCGTCCTGAAGGCGCTGGGCGGGTTGCTGCCCGAAGTGCCGATGGCGGACCCCACCCGGCTGGAATGGCTGCGCACTGCAGACTGAATCGGGCCCGTCACGGCGAGTTCGCGTCACGTTCACGCCCGTTCGCCCATTCAGCTTCTGCAAAGGAACTTCACCCGCCGCGTGGCAGCATCCGCCGTCATGGCCGCCCGCAACCGACTCCCGCCGTGGCATGACCAGATCCGTCTGGCCAATGGCCGCGAAATCCTCATCCGTCCGGTACGCCCCGACGATGCCGAACCGCTGCGTGCGGGCTTTGCGTTGCTGGGCCCGGAGGAAATCCGCCAGCGCCTGGTTGCGCCGCTCCCCGAACTCAGCGCCGAGATGGCCGACCGCCTGACCCGGCCGGACCCGAGGACCGAATTCGCCCTGGTCGCCGCCGAGCCGCTGCCGCCCGGCGATGCCGTGGTCGGTGGCGTGGCGCGGGTGGCGATGGTGCCCGGCACCCGCGACGGCCAGTTCATGATCCTGATCAGCAGCTACATCGCGGGCCTGGGTGCGGGCCGCCAGCTGATGCGCCGGCTGGTGCGCTGGGCCAAGGGCAAGAAGCTGCAGCGCCTGATCGGCGAGGTGCAGGAAGACAACCAGCCGATGCTGGCACTTGCCCAGTCGCTGGGCTTCCGCCAGGAACCGTCGGACAACCCCGGCACGATCCGGGTCATCCTCGAGCTCTGAGGCCGCGTTCTCATCGCCTGCAACCGCGGCCCGTACAATGCGCGGTTCGATGAAAACACCCGACTCTTCCGTTCCGCCGCTGCCCCGCCGCGGCCAGCAGCGCGCGTTCTGGCGTGCGCCCGCCTCCACCTCGGCACTGGCCTGGTCGCTGCTGCGCGCAGCCTCCGTGCATGGCCGCCTGCTGCTGGTCGTCGCCCGCGACAACCACCATGCGCAGCAGCTGGAGTCCGACCTGCAGACGCTGTCGGGCGGCCACGGCGACGTGGCGATGCTGGTGTTCCCCGACTGGGAAACCCTGCCCTACGACCACTTCAGCCCGCACCCGGACATCGTCTCGCAGCGCCTGTCCACGCTGAACCGGTTGCCGCAACTCACCCGCGGGCTGGTGGTGGTGCCGGTGCAGACGCTGATGCAGCGGCTGCCGCCGCTGGCGTGGATCGCCGGCCAGACCTTCGACCTGCAGGTCGGCCAGCGCTTCGACCTCGACGCCGAGAAGCGCCGCCTGGAAGCCGCCGGCTACCGCAACGTGCCGCAGGTGCTCGACCCCGGTGATTTCGCCGTCCGCGGCGGCCTGCTCGACGTCTACCCGATGGGCGCCGATGCGCCGTTCCGGGTCGAGCTGTTCGACCAGGACATCGAGTCGATCCGCAGCTTCGACCCGGAATCGCAGCGCTCGCTCGACAAGGTCGAGGCGATCCGCATGCTGCCCGGCCGCGAGGTGCCGCTGGACGAGGCCGCGCGCGAACGCGCGATGGAGGCGCTCGGCGAGCGCTTCGACATCGACCAGCGCCGCAGCTCGCTCTACCAGGACCTGAAGTCCGGGCTGTCGCCGTCGGGCGTCGAGTACTACCTGCCGCTGTTCTTCGAACCCCCGCGCGGGCGCTTCGGCGAGCGCGATGCCGGCGACGCCACCGCCACGCTGTTCGACTACCTGCCCGAAGGGGCGCTGCCGGTGCTCGCGCCGGGCGCGCTGGCCGCGGCCGACCATGCCTGGGCACAGATCGGCGACCGCTACGAGCAGCGCCGCCACGACATCGAGCGCCCGCTGCTGCCGCCAGCCGAACTGTGGCTGCCGCCCGACACCCTGCGCGAATGCCTCAACCGCGGCGAGCGCGTGGACGTCGCCGACGACAGCCACGCCCAGGTCACCCAGGCCGTCGCGCTGGGCGACCAGCCGGCGCCGGACCTGCCGGTGTCCACGCGCGAGGTCGATTCCGCCGCGGCGCTGAAGTCCTTCCTCGGCAGCTACCCGGGCCGCGTGCTGCTGGCCGCCGACAGCGCCGGCCGTCGCGAGGCGCTGATCGACCTGCTCGCCCCCACCGGCCTCAAGCCGCAGGTGGTGGCGGATTTCGCCGGCTTCATCGCCGCGGAAAACGATGCCCGCTTCGCCGTGGCCGTCGCCCCGCTCGACAACGGCTTCGCGCTGGACGCACCGCAGGTCACCATCCTCACCGAGCGCCAGCTGTTTCCCGAGCGCGCCACCCAGCCGCGCCGCGCGCGCCGTGCCGGTCGCGAGCCGGAAGCGATCATCCGCGACCTCGGCGAGCTCACCGAAGGCGCGCCGATCGTCCACGAGGACCACGGCGTCGGCCGCTACCGCGGGCTGGTGGTGCTCGAAGCCGGCGGCCAGCCGGCCGAATACCTCGAGATCGAATACGCCAAGGGCGACCGCCTGTACGTGCCGGTCGCGCAGCTGCACCTGATCAACCGCTATTCCGGCGCCTCGCCGGAAACCGCGCCACTGCATTCGCTGGGTGGCGAGGCGTGGACCAGGGCCAAGAAGCGCGCCGCCGAGAAGGTGCGCGACGTCGCCGCCGAGCTGCTGGAGATCCAGGCCAAGCGCGCCGCACGCGCCGGCCTTGCGATCGACATCGACCGCGCGATGTACGAGCCGTTCGCCGCGGCGTTCCCGTTCGAGGAAACCCCGGACCAGCATTCGGCGATCGAGGCGGTCATCCGCGATCTCTCTTCCAGCCAGCCGATGGACCGGGTGGTCTGCGGCGATGTGGGCTTCGGCAAGACCGAGGTCGCGGTACGTGCGGCGTTCGTGGCCGCCGCGGCCGGCAAGCAGGTCGCGCTGCTGGTGCCGACCACGCTGCTGGCCGAACAGCATTTCCGTAATTTCAGTGACCGCTTTGCCGACTGGCCGATCCGCGTCGAGGTGCTGTCGCGCTTCAAGTCGACGAAGGAGATCAAGGCCGAGCTGGAGAAGGTCGCCCGTGGCGAGATCGACGTGATCGTCGGTACCCACCGCCTGCTGCAGCCCGACGTGAAGTTCAAGGACCTGGGCCTGGTCATCGTCGACGAGGAACAGCGCTTCGGCGTGCGCCAGAAGGAAGCGCTGAAGGCGCTGCGCGCCAACGTGCACCTGTTGACGCTCACCGCCACGCCGATCCCGCGCACGCTCAACATGGCGATGGCCGGCATCCGCGATCTCTCGATCATCGCCACCCCGCCGGCACACCGCCTCGCCGTGCAGACCTTTGTCAGCGAATGGGACGATTCGCTGCTGCGCGAAGCCTTCCAGCGCGAACTCGCGCGCGGCGGCCAGCTGTACTTCCTGCACAACGACGTCGAGTCGATTGGCCGCATGCAGCGCGAGCTGCAGGAGCTGGTGCCGGAAGCGCGCATCGGCATCGCCCACGGGCAGATGCCCGAGCGGGAGCTGGAAAAGGTGATGGTCGATTTCCAGAAGCAGCGCTTCAACGTGCTGCTGTCGACGACCATCATCGAATCCGGCATCGACATCCCCAACGCCAACACCATCGTCATCAACCGCGCCGACCGCTTCGGCCTCGCCCAGCTGCACCAGCTGCGTGGGCGCGTCGGCCGTTCGCACCATCGCGCCTACGCCTACCTCGTGGTGCCCGACAAACGCTCGATCACCGCCGATGCGCAGAAGCGCCTTGACGCCATCGCCTCGATGGACGAGCTCGGTGCCGGCTTCACCCTGGCCACCCACGACCTCGAGATCCGCGGCGCCGGCGAACTCCTGGGCGAGGAGCAGAGCGGGCAGATGGCCGAGGTCGGCTTCAGCCTGTACACCGAGCTGCTGGAACGCGCGGTGCGCTCGATCCGCCAGGGCAAGCTGCCCGATGCCGACGAACCGGAATCGCGCGGTGCCGAGGTGGAACTGCATGCCCCCGCACTGATCCCGGACGACTACCTGCCCGACGTGCACACCCGCCTGACGCTGTACAAGCGCATCAGCGCCGCCACCGACGCGGCCGCCCTGCGCGAGCTGCAGGTGGAGATGATCGACCGCTTCGGGCTGCTGCCCGATGCCGCCAAGCAGCTGTTCGCGGTGGCGGAGATGAAGCTGCAGGCCACCGCCATGGGCATCCGCAAGATCGACCTCGGCGAGAACGGCGGCCGCATCGTGTTCGAGGCCACCCCGCGCATCGACCCGATGGCGCTGATCCAGCTGATCCAGAAGCAGCCCAAGCTCTACGCGATGGACGGCCCCGACAAGCTGCGCATCAAGCTGCCGCTGCCCGAGGCCGCCGACCGCCTCAACGCCGCGCGCGGCCTGATGGCGCAGCTGACGCAGGGCTAGGGCCACGGGTGCGCGCAGGCGGCGGGCACCTTCTCCCGCACGCGGGAGAAGGGTTCCGCGCGCTTCACTCCCGCGTCACGCCCCCATACCCCGGTCGGGCCACCATCGCCTTCTGCCACAGGGACCAGGCGATGAACGCACCCGACCGCCCCGAACTCGACGCCGAGACCCACGCCCGCGTGCAGGAGCTGTTCGCGCTGGTGCGCGCCGGCGATGCCGCCACCCTCGCCCGCCTGCTCGGCATGGGCCTGGTGCCCAACCTGCGCGACGGCAAGGGCGACAGCCTGCTGATGCTGGCCGCCTACCACGGCCATGCCGATGCGGTGCGCGTGCTGCTGCAGCACGGCGCCGATGCGTCCCTTGCCAACGACCGCGCCCAGACCCCGCTCGGCGCTGCCGCGTTCAAGGGCGACATCGACGTGGTGCGCGTACTGATCGAAGGCGGCGCGCCGGTCGACGACCAACCTGACGGCGGCCGCACCGCGCTGATGCTTGCAGCGATGTTCGACCGCGTGGAAATCATCGAACTGCTGCTTGCGCATGGCGCGAACCCGGAGCACGCCGGTGCCGATGGCGCCACCGCGCTTGATCTCGCCCGCGGCATGGGCGCGGAACGTGCGGTACAGCGCCTATCACATCCATCGGAAAGTTCAATCCCCCGAACGCCCAAACCCGGCGTCGAATGACCGATCCTATCGATCCCAGCCATCCAGCGAGGATGCATCTATGAAAGACGACAACAACCAGGGTAATTCCGGCGACCGCAGCCTGACCAACCGCCAGGGCCATCCCATCTGCAACAACCAGTCGCAGCGCACCGTGGGCAGCCGCGGCCCGGCGACGCTCGAGAACTACCAGTTCCTCGAGAAGATCAGCCACTTCGACCGCGAACGCATCCCCGAGCGCGTGGTGCATGCGCGCGGCTTCGTCTGCTATGGCCAGTTCGAGGCCACCGGCAACATCGGCGACGAGCCCGCATCGAAGTACACCCGCGCGAAGATCTTCTCCCAGGCCGGCAAGAAGACCCCGCTGGCGATCCGCTTCTCCACCGTGATCGGCGGCCGTGATTCCTCGGAAACCGCGCGCGACCCGCGCGGCTTCGCGGTGAAGTTCTATACCGAGGACGGCAACTGGGACCTCGTCGGCAACAACCTGGCGATCTTCTTCATCCGCGACGCGATCAAGTTCCCCGACGTGATCCATTCGCTCAAGCCCGACCCGGTCACCTTCCGCCAGGAGCCCAACCGCATCTTCGACTTCATGAGCCAGACGCCGGAGTCGATGCACATGCTCACGCATCTCTTCAGCCCACGCGGCATTCCGGCCAGCTACCGGCACATGGAAGGCTTCGGCGTGAACACCTACAAGATGGTCAACGCCGAAGGGCGGACGGTGCTGGTGAAGTACCACTTCCACCCGCGCTGCGGCGTGGCCAGCCTGACCGCGGCGGAAGCCGCGAAGGTGCAGGGCCAGGACCTGGGCTCGGCCTCGAAGGACCTGTTCGAATCCATCGAGCGCGGCGAATTCCCGCAGTGGGACATGTACGTGCAGATCATGGAGGACCACGACCATCCCGAGCTCGACTGGGATCCGCTGGACGACACCAAGATCTGGCCGGAGAAGGACTTCCCGCTGCTGCACGTGGGCGTGATGACGCTCAACCGCAACGTCGAGGACCACCACAACGAGAACGAGCAGATCGCGATGGGCACCGGCGTGCTGGTCGACGGCCTGGACTTCTCCGACGACAAGATGCTCGTCGGCCGCACGTTCTCGTACTCCGATACCCAGCGCTACCGCGTCGGCTCCAACTACCTGCAGCTGCCGGTGAACCAGCCCAAGGGCGTGCAGCGGGTGCAGACCAACCTCAGGGGCGGCCAGATGTCCTACGGCGTGGACCTTGCCCCGGGGCAGAACCCGCACATCAACTTCGAGCCCTCCATCCACAACGGCCTGCAGGAAGCGCCGGACATGGGCCCGAACAACGCGCCGGAGATCCGCGGTGCGCTCACCCGCAGCGTGATCGAGCGCCGCAACGACTACGTGCAGGCGCGCGGCCGCTTCAACACCATGCAGGACTGGGAGCGCCAGGACCTGATCGACAACATGGGCACCCTGCTCTCGGCCTGCGAGCGCGACGTGCAGGAACGCATGCTGTGGCACTTCTTCCTGGTGCACGACCAGTACGGCCAGGGCGTGGCCGAGAAGCTCGGCATGCGCGTGGACGACGTGCGCCACCTCGAACCGCTGCAGGGCCAGGTGCTGACCGACGAGGACCAGCAGCGCCTGAAGAACCTCGGCAACAACAACGACCCCATCGACCCCGAGGTCTGGGGCCAGTGGACCAGCTCGGTCACCAACCACCCCGCCACCGCCGAGGAAGTGCTGGAAGGCCGCCTCCCCGGCCCGAAGGCGGAGCTGGAAGCGACGGCGGAAGCGTGATGTAGCCGACGCCCGCTACCGGGTGAGTTGAACAGGCGGCGCCGGCAACGGCGCCGCTTCTTTGTGGCCGACGCCCGGGCGGCAGCCATCCTTCGCCGGGTTCGATCGGCATGACCTGCAGGCTCCGCGGACGCGGTGCCGAGGCCGTCGATGTGTGACTCGAGCCAGCAGGCAGTCCTGCTGCCGGTGACGTTCATGAGTGGAGGCGGCGAACCGCCGCTCCTGGTTCACCCCAGCCCCTCGCGCAGACGGGAGAGGGAAGTCAACATCAAGCGCGGCGAGCCTTGTTACACCGTCGACGGCGCCACTTCGCGCAGCTTGCCTTCGTGCAGTTCCAGCACGCGGTCCAGGCGGCGGGCGAGGCTGCGGTCGTGGGTGACCAGTACCAGGCTGGTGCGCTGGGCGCGGTTGAGGTCGAGCATCAGGTCGAACACGGTGGCCGCGGTGCGGTCGTCGAGGTTGCCGGTGGGCTCGTCGCCGAGCACGCAGGCGGGGCGGTTGACCAGTGCGCGCGCCACGGCGGCACGCTGGCGTTCGCCGCCGGAGAGTTCGCCGGGCTTGTGCTGCAGGCGATGGCCGAGGCCGACCGACTCCAGCAGTTCGCGTGCCTTGGGCTCCACCTCGGCGATGGCGGGCGGCTTGCCGCGCTTCTCGCCATCCACTGCCTGCCCGGTGAGCAGCGCCGGCAGCATCACGTTCTCCAGCGCGGTGAACTCGGGCAAGAGGTGATGGAACTGGTAGACGAAGCCGAGCGCGCGGTTGCGCAGCGCGCCGCGCGCGCGATCGGACAGCCTGCTCATGCGGTGGCCGTCGACATACACCTCGCCGGCGGTGGGCACGTCCAGCCCGCCCAGCAGGTGCAGCAGCGTGCTCTTGCCGGCACCGGAGGCACCGATGATCGCCACCGTCTCGCCGGGGTACACGTCGAGGTCGAGGCCGTCGAACACCGGGGTGTTGAGCTTGCCTTCGCGGTAGGTCTTGCCGAGCGCTTCGGCGCGGATGACCGGCATGCCCGGCGTGGCGGTCGGCTCGCCTTCGCGCGGCAGCAGCGTGGTCGGCACGGGGTCGTGATGCTCACTCATAACGCAGCGCCTCCGCCGGGGCGGTGCGCGATGCACGCCATGCCGGGTAGATCGTGGCAAGGAAGGCCATCGCCAGCGCCACCAGCGCGATGATGGTGACGTCGTCGGCGCGCAGCTCGGTGGGCAGGCCGGTGATGTAGTAGACGTCGGGCGGGATCAGCACCACGTCGAACGCGGCTTCGATCGCACGCAGGATGTGTTCGAGGTTGAGCGTGAGCAGCACGCCGCCGACCACGCCGAGCACGGTGCCGATGACGCCGATCAGCGTGCCCTGCACGATGAACACCCGCAGGATGCCGCCGGGCGGCATGCCCAGCGTGCGCATGATGGCGATGTCGGCCTGCTTGTCGGTGACCAGCATCACCTGCGACGACACCAGGTTGAACGCGCCCATCGCGATGATCAAGGACAGCAGGATCGCGATCATGGTTTTTTCCAGCCGGAGCGCGCGGAACATGTTGGCGTTCTCGCGGCTCCAGTCGCTCACCCGGTACGGGCCCTGCAGCGCGATGGCGAGGTCGCGGGCGACATTCCAGGCCTGGTTCATGTCGTGCAGGCGCAGGCGCACGCCGGTCACGCCCTCGCCCAGCCGCTGCACGCGCTGCAGGTCGGCCATGTTGACCAGCGCGAGGTTGCGGTCGAACTGCTGGTGGCCGGCCTCGAACAGGCCGCTCACGGTGTAGCGCTTGAGCTGCGGCACCGCGCCCATCGGCGTGGTTTGGAAGTCGGTGGTGACCACCACGCGGTCGCCGACGCGCACGCCCAGCCACAGCGCGAGCTCGCGGCCGAGGATGATGTTGAAGCTGCCGGCTTCCAGCGAGTCGAACGCGCCTTCCACCATCCGCTCGGCGATCACCGAGACGTTCTTCTCCTGTTCCGGCAGCACGCCCTGCAACAGTGCGGGCTGGCGGTTGGGGCCGGCGATCAGCGCCTCGCTCTGCACATACGGCGCGGCGCCGGCCACGCGTGCATCGCGCCCGGCGATGTCGACCGCGTAGCGCCAGTTCTCCATCGCGCCGCTGTCGGCACTCACCGTGGCATGCGCGGACATCTGCAATAGGCGGTCGCGGATCTCGCGCTGGAAGCCGGTCATCACCGCCAGCGTGGTGATCAGCGCGGCGACGCCGATCGCGATGCCGAGGATGGAGGCGAGCGAGATAAAGGAGATGAAGCCGTTGCGTCGCTTGGCGCGCAGGTAGCGCAGGCCAATGGAGGCGGACAGGGGTCTGAACATCGGGGCTCGCGAGGGACGCCGGCGGTCTGCACCGGCACAAGAGCCTTATGGTGCCATCGACGGTGCCCTGCGCGCAGTGTGCGTGGTGGGCGCGGCCAGTCGGAGTTCACGGCGTGCGGCCGGCGGCAGGGTATCGGGCCACCAGGCGATGCGCTGCGCGCGCCCGTGCGCATCGCGCCAGCGCGCGAACGCCAGTGGCCCGCGCCACGCGAGTTCGAAGCCGTCCACGCCCTGCCCGTCCACCTCGACGCGGCCATTGCCGGGGAAATGCAGCGTGCGTGGCGGCCGGCGTGCCTCGCGGCGTACGACGGAAATGCCGTAGGCGCAGGCCAGCAGCGTGAGCGGCCATGCGGCAATGCGCGGCATCTCGGAGGCGAGGATCGCCACCGGCGCCAACGCGGTCATCAACAGCAGCGCGGCCAGCAGCCAGCGCGAAGGCACCCAGGCGACGGTGCTGCCGTCAGCGCTGTTCCTGGAGCGAACGCATGCGTTCGACAAGACCTCTGAGGCTGGCATCGGGGACGTCCTCGTAGCCCATGAACCAGCGCCAGAGCCTATCGTCCTCGCAGTCCATCAGCTGTAGGAATACCCCGCGTTCCGCGTCGGACGCGGTTGGCCATGCACGGTCGAGATACGCGTTGAACAGCACGTCGAGTTCGCGCATGCCGCGGCGGCAGCGCCAGCGCAGGCGCTTGAGTTCGGCGTCGTCGTGCGTGCTCATGCCTGCGCCAGCAGCCAGCCGAGACGGATCCAGAACAGCAGCAGCACCGCAACCCCGAGCAGGAACACGCGGAAGCGGTGCATCACCTTGTTGTAGCCGCACTGGATGGCGCTGTGGGCGATGCGCAGGGCCACGAAACCCCATGCAAGGGCGACCACCCACGGGTCGCGCACGCCGACCGCCAGCGCCACCGCAACGCCGAAGTAGAACAGCACCGGCAGTTCGAACAGGTTGCGGTAGTTGTCCGACGCGCGGCTGTCGCTGAGCCGCTGCGCCAGCTGCCCCGACAACGCGACCGACTGCGGATGGATGCGCTCGCGCACCATCTCGCCGATGCGCCGGCGGTACATCACCCCGGCCACCACGAAGGTCAGCGCAACCAGCGCCAGGCCGGGCCACAGGATCGGATTGCTGGTCACCATCACTGCCCCCGAACGAATCGCGCCGGCGGCTGCCGGCGCGGGATGATCAACCGTGGCGCGCCAGCATCATCTGCTTGATCTGGCCGATGGCCTTGGCGGGGTTCAGGCCCTTCGGGCAGGTCCGCGTGCAGTTCATGATGGTGTGGCAGCGGTAGAGCTTGAACGGATCTTCCAGGTCGTCCAGGCGCGCGCCGGTGTCCTCGTCGCGGCTGTCGATGATCCAGCGGTAGGCCTGCAGCAGGATCGCCGGGCCGAGGTAGCGGTCGCCGTTCCACCAGTAGCTGGGGCACGCGGTGCTGCAGCAGGCGCACAGGATGCACTCGTAGAGGCCGTCGAGCTTGGCGCGGTCCTCCTTCGACTGCAGGCGCTCGCGGTCCGGCGGCGGCGCGCTCTGCGTGCGCAGCCACGGCTTGATCGAGGCGTACTGGGCGTAGAAGTGCGTGAGGTCGGGCACCAGGTCCTTGACCACCGGCATGTGCGGCAGCGGGTAGATCGGCACGTCGCCGTTGCCCTTGCCGCAGTCCTCGATGGCCTTGGTGCAGGCCAGCGTGTTGGTGCCGTCGATGTTCATCGCGCACGAACCGCAGATGCCCTCGCGGCACGAACGGCGGAAGGTGAGCGTCGGGTCGATCTCGTTCTTGATCTTGATCAGCGCGTCGAGAACCATCGGCCCGCACCTGTCGAGATCGACCTCGTAGGTGTCGACGCTCGGGTTGCGCCCGTCGTCCGGGTTCCAGCGATAGACCTTGAAGGTCCGCACGCGCGTGGCGCCGGCCGCCGGGAAGTGGCGACCTGCCTGGATCTTCGAGTTCTGCGGAAGGGAGAATGCGGCCACGGTCAAATCTCGGTATTGGCAGGCGATTTCGGCGCCAGCTGTGGGACACGGACGGTACGGAGCAGCAGATAGACGACCAGCGCGCCCAGCGGGGTCGCGAAGATCGTCAGCAGCACCCAGAACATGACCTGCGCGAGATGCGCATTGCGCACGTAGAGCATGCGCAGGACCAGCGCCGCGGCGATGACGCCGAGCGCCCAGAACATCATGAACTGATGGCTGAAGACCATACCGGACTCGCTCCTCGTTCGGTCACCCGGTCAGTAGACGCGGGCGACGGGGGGGACGACCTGGACCTCGTCGTCGAGCGTGTACATGTGCACCGGGCGGTAGTCGATGCGGGTGTTGCCGGCCTCGTCCACCCAGCACAGGGTGTGCTTCTGCCACTCGGTGTCGTTGCGGTCGGGGAAGTCCTCGCGGGCATGGGCGCCGCGCGATTCCTTGCGGTTCTCCGCCGACACGATCGTCGCCAGCGCCTGGCCGAGCAGGTTCTGCAGCTCGAAGGTCTCGATCAGGTCGGAGTTCCACGCCAGCGAACGGTCGCTGACCTTGACGTCGGCGAACGACGCGTGGATCTCGCGGATCTTCTGCACGCCGTCGGCCAGCGTCTCGCCGGTGCGGAACACCGCGGCGTCGATCTGCATCGTGCGCTGCATGCGGTCGCGGATCTCGGCGGTCGAGGTGCTGCCGGTGGCGTGGCGCAGCGCGTCGAGATTGGCCAGCGAACGGTCGCAGGCATCGTCGGCAAGGCGCTTGTGCGGGGCGCCGCTCCTGATGGTCTCGGCGCAGCGGTTGGCCACCGCGCGGCCGAACACCACCAGGTCGAGCAGCGAGTTCGAGCCCAGACGGTTGGCACCGTGCACGGACACGCAGGCGGCCTCGCCGATCGCGTACAGGCCCGGCACCACCGCATCCGGGTTGCCGTCCCTGAGCTGGACCACTTCGCCGCGATAGTTCGTGGGGATGCCGCCCATGTTGTAGTGGACGGTGGGGATGACCGGGATCGGCTGCTTGGTCACGTCGACGCCGGCGAAGATCCGCGCGCTCTCGGCGATGCCGGGCAGCTTCTCGTGGATGTCGTTGGGATCGAGGTGGGTGAGGTCGAGGTGGATGTGGTCCTTGTCGGTGCCCACGCCGCGACCTTCGCGGATCTCGATGGTCATCGAGCGGCTCACCACGTCGCGCGAGGCGAGGTCCTTGGCGTTGGGCGCGTAGCGCTCCATGAAGCGCTCGCCCTGGGCGTTGCGCAGGATGCCGCCCTCGCCGCGCACGCCCTCGGTGATCAGGCAGCCGGCGCCGTAGATGCCGGTGGGGTGGAACTGCACGAACTCCATGTCCTGCAGGCCCAGGCCGGCGCGCAGCGCCATGCCGCCGCCGTCGCCGGTGCAGGTGTGGGCGGAGGTCGCGGAGAAGTACGCGCGGCCATAGCCGCCGGTGGCCAGCACCACGCCATGGGCCCGGAACAGGTGCAGCGTGCCCTCGGCCATGTCGAGTGCGAGCACGCCGCGACAGGCGCCGTCCTCGTCCATGATCAGGTCGAGCGCGAAGTATTCGATGAAGAAGCGCGCGTCATGCTTGAGCGACTGCTGGTAGAGCGTGTGCAGCATCGCGTGGCCGGTACGGTCGGCCGCGGCGCAGGTGCGCTGCGCGGTGCCCTTGCCGTAATGCGTGGTCATGCCGCCGAACGGGCGCTGGTAGATCTTGCCTTCCTCGGTGCGCGAGAACGGCACGCCCTGGTGCTCGAGCTCGATGATCGCGGGGATCGCCTCGCGGCACATGTACTGGATGGCGTCCTGGTCGCCCAGCCAGTCCGAGCCCTTGATGGTGTCGTAGAAGTGGAAGCGCCAGTCGTCCTCGCCCATGTTGCCGAGCGCGGCGGAGATACCGCCCTGCGCCGCGACCGTGTGCGAACGCGTGGGGAACACCTTGGTCAGACAGGCGGTCTGCAGGCCCTTGGCGGCAAGGCCGAAGGTGGCACGCAGGCCGGCGCCGCCGGCGCCGACGACGACCATGTCGTACTTGTGTTCGGTGATCTTGTAGGTCGAGGTCATCGTGGGTCTCTGGTTGCGCGGGGGAGGCGGCGGACGGCCTGGGCCCTCACCCCATCCCCTCTCCCGCTTGCGGGCGAGGGGCGAATGTGTCGACGGGAGCCGCTTCGACGGCACCCTCGCCCCGATGGCTCGGGGCTTCGGACACTGCGGAATTACAGGAGCGCGATGCGGGCGATCGCGTACAGCGAGGCCAGCGCGCCGAGCGTGCAGGCGACGATCGCCAGGAACTGCAGGGCGATCTCGAGCGAACGGGCGTGGATGTAGTCCTCGATGATGGTCTGCAGGCCCATCCGCGTGTGCCAGAACATCGACACCGCGAACAGGGTCAGCAGGATCGCGTTCCACGGCCGCGCGATGGTCTCGCGAACGCTGTCGAGGTCGGCGCCGATCATCGACACCAGCAGGCCCACCAGCCACGGCACCAGCAGCGCCAGCACCACCGCGGTCACCCGGATCCACCAGAAGTGCGAGGTGCCCGACTTGCCGGAACCGAGGCCGCGGGCGCGCGCCAGCGGCGTGCGCAGGTCGCGGCGCACCGGTGCGCCGTTCGTGTTCGCCTTGACGTCGCTCATGCCCCACCCCGCAGCGCGACGAACCAGATCGCCGCCGTCAACACCAGCGTCAGGCCGACCACGGCATAGCCGGACCGGTACACCTCGGGCAGCTCGAAGCCCCAGCCCGCATCCCACAGCAGGTGGCGGATGCCGGCGAGCAGGTGGTAGACCATGCCCAGCGAGAACAGGAACAGCGCGACCATGCCGACCGGCGAGGCCAGGCACGCGGCGGCGCGCTCGTAGGCGTCACCGCCCTGCGCCACGGCCAGCAGCCACCACGCGAACACGAAGGCGCCCACGGTGATGCCGATGCCGGCGATGCGGAACAGGATGGACAACAGCGACGTCAGCTGGAACCTGTACGTCTGTCCGAGCATGAAGGGTGACAAAGGGCGTTCGCGATTCGCCATCGCTGGCAATCTCCTCGCTGGCGGCGGTGCCGCGTGGCTGGAATCAGAAGTCGATACAGCGGCCGTTCTTTTCCCAGTCGCCGTATCGGGTGGGTTCGGGGCCGTCGCGTCCGCCGATTTCCACCGGCCTGGGCGTCGGTTCCGTGGCGGGCGTGGCCGCCTGATCCGGATCCGGAGTCGGGACGCTTTCGCCTATCATGGCCGGGTTCTTCACCGCACGGATTCTAGTTCCCACGCCCATGCTCGACAAGTCGGACGCCCTCTCTGGTGATTTCTTCGCCATCCCCGACATCCACGTGATCCGCATGCACGGGCGCGACGCGATCGTGTTCGCGCAGGCGCAATTCATGAACGATGTCGCCGCCCTGGCCGACGGCCAGTGGCAGTGGAACGGCTGGCTGACGCCGAAGGGCCGCGTGGTGGCGCTGTTCGCGGTGCTGCGCGTGGATGGCGAGACCCTGCGCCTGCTGCTGCTCGACGCCGACCCGGCGGGGTTCGTGGAACGCCTGCAGCGCTTCGTGTTCCGCAGCAAGGTCACGCTGGCGTCCGAGGCCGACGTGGCGGTTGCGGGGGCATTCGCCGCGCCGGGCAGCGCCCGTGGCGCGCAGGCTTCGGTCAACGATGATGGCGCGACCGAGCTCGATCTCGGCGGCGTGGACGAGCCCCGCACCCTGCGCATCGGCGCCGGCCCGGCGACCATCGACCCGGTCGCCCACGGCCGCTGGCGTGCACTGGATCTCGCGCATGGCCTGCCGCGGCTGGAGCCGTCGCAGCTGGAGCAATGGACGCCGCAGCAGCTGTCGCTCGATCGCCTGCGCGCCTTCAGCGTGAAGAAGGGTTGCTACCCGGGGCAGGAAATCGTCGCGCGCACACATTTCCTCGGCCAGGTGAAGCGTGGCCTGGCCAGGCTGCACATCGATGCGGCGACGGTCTCCGCTGGCGACGAGGTGGCCGCCGCAACCGGTGGCGGACGCATCGTCTGCAGCCAGGGTGCGGAGGCGCTTGCGGTACTGCCTCTGGATCCCGCGCCGGTCGACCTGCAGGTGGGTGGCACCGCCGCCCGAGCCCTGCCGTTGCTGGACGGCCTGGCGCGCTGATTGCGCGCTTGATCCGGGGCGGCGCGCGGCCCATATTCGCGCACGGTCATCGTTGTGGCGCCCGGACCGCGGACGCATCGGGCAGGACGCCATACCGCTTTCACGCAGTCGATGTATTGATACCGCCTCCAGAGGAAGGGGAACCACCATGCGCTTTGCACCGACCGCCGCCGCCGCGGCGCTTTCCACGCTGTTGCTTGCCGCCTGCGCCAGCCAGGCACCCGCGCCCGAACCGGCGCCGGAACCCGTTCCGCAGCTGCCCTCGACGTTCCTCGAGCGGCTGTCCGCGGACGGTCTGTTCGCGTTCGGCAGTGCCAGCATCGAGGACTTCAGCGTCGAGGGCCGCACCGCGCTCGACGACCTGGCAACGCGCCTGTCGTCGCGCCCGCTCGAGATCGTGCACGTGATCGGCCACAGCGACCGCATCGGCAATGACCGCGCCAACCTGCGCCTGTCCGAGCAGCGTGCCAATGCGGTACGCGACTACCTGATCGACCGCGGCGTACCCGCCGAGCGCATCACCGCCGTGGGCCGCGGCAGCGTGGAGCCGGTGGAGGACTGCGAAGGCATGCGCGGCGACGCGCTGCGCGACTGCCTGGCGCCCAACCGCCGCGTGGAAGTGCGGGTGCAGTTCGCGGATTGAGTTGGACCGGGCCCTCTCCCCGCGCGGGGAGAGGGTCAGCACCACGCAGGCGCGGGCCGCCTCGAACGGCTCAGCCCTGCGCCAGTTCCGCCGCCGCCGCGACGATGTCCTCGTCCGACGGAATCACGAGGAACGCGGCGCCCGCAAGCGGAGTGAAGGTATCCGCGCCGACCACGCGCCGCAGCGGCTTGTGCCCCAGGCCAGCTTCGCTGATCGCGGTGATGATGCCCTCGCCCACGCCGGCGCTTCGGCGGCCCTCGTCGACCACCAGGATACGCGCGCACTCGCCGGCATGACGGGCGATCGCGGCCTCGTTCAAGGGCAGCAGCCAGCGCAGGTCCACCACGCGCACCTTCCAGCCGTGCGCGGCCTCGATCGCACGCGCGGCGCGCAGGCTCATCGGCACGCCGTTGCCGAAGGTGAAGATCACCAGGTCACGGGCATCGGCGTCATACACGCGCTCCTCGCCGAGCGGCATCGCCTCGTCCGGTGACGGGTACGTCGTCAGCCAGCCGCCGTCGCCCGGCTCGTGCAGGTCCTTGGCCATGTACAGCGCGATCGGCTCCAGCAGCGCGCAGACGCGCCCATCCACCTTCGCCAGTGCCACCAGCGTGCGCAGCATGGTGGCGGCATCGTCGCCGCGGCTCGGGCAACCAATGACCAGCCCGGGGATGTCGCGCAGTGCGGTGATCGAGTTGTCGTTGTGGAAATGCCCACCGAAGCCGCGCTGGTAACCCAGCGAGGCGATGCGCATGACCATCGGATTGCGGTACTGGTTGTTGGAGAAGAACTGCAGGCTCGCCGCCTCGCCGCGGATCTGGTCGCAGGCATTGTGGAAATACGCCAGGTACTGGATCTCCGGCAGCGGCAGCAGGCCCATGTTGGCGTAACCCTGCGCCATGCCGAGGATCGTGGTTTCGTCGAGCAGCGTGTTGAACACGCGGCGCGCGCCGAACGCCTTCTGCAGCCCCTTGGTGACGGTGTAGACACCGCCCTTCTGCGCCACGTCCTCGCCGAACAGCAGGACTTCCGGGTACTTGGCGAACAGGTCGTGCAGCGCGGCGTTGATCTGGATGGCGAGATGCTTCGGCCCGGCGTTCTCCGGCAACTTCGCCTCGCCACCGAACGCCTGCAGGCGGCGCTCGTCATAGTCCGCGCGGGCGGCTTCGGCGGCCACCGCGTCGGGCGTGTACGGCGCCAGCGGCGCGACCACGTCGTCCAGCGTCGACAGGCGCGGGCGGCTGTCGGCGTCTTCGGCGGCGGCGAAGCAGCGCTCGCGCGTGGCCTCGTACAGCGCAAGCACCTCGTCCTTCGACATCAACCCGGACTCGAGCGCGATTGATGCCGAGCGCAGCAGCGGGTCGGTCGCCTCCACCGCGCACAGCTCCTCGATCGAGCGCCATTCGATCTCGAAGTCGGTGCCGGCGTGGCCCATGATGCGGGTGGTGCGCAGGTGCAGGAAGGTCGGCCGGCGGGTGCGGCGGCAATGCTCGACCGCACGCTGCACCTCACCGTAGCCGGCGGCGAGGTCGAGGCCATCGGCGGCGAAATAATCCAGGTCGGTGCGGTTGGCGAAATTGCGTGCGATCCAGCCGTCCGGGGTCTTGACCGAGATGCCGATGCCGTTGTCCTCGCAGACGAACAGCACCGGCGCCGGCAGCTTCTGGTAGGCCGTCCAGGCCGCGGCGTTGAACGCGGTCTGCGCGGTGGCGTGGTTGCTCGACGCATCGCCGAACGAGCACACCACGATGCTGTCGTCGGGCACCGGCAGCGCGTGGCCGATGCGGCGGCCGTGCTCGATCGCGATCGCGGTGCCCAGCGCCTTGGGCAGGTGCGAGGCGATCGTGGAGGTCTGCGGCAGCACCCACAACGGCTTGCTGCCCCACACCTTGTGGCGGCCGCCCGATGCCGGGTCGTCCTTGGAAGCGGCGAACGACAGCGCCGAATCCATCACCGGATCCATCCCCGGCAGCTTGCGGAAGCGCTCGGCCATGAAGCCGCCCGAGCGGTAATGCAGGAACGCGGGATCGGTATGCCGGGTGAGCCGGGCGACCATCGCGTTGCCTTCGTGGCCCGAGCTGCCGATGGTGTAGAAGACCTTGTTCTGCACGCGCAGCACGCGCGCCATCAGGTCGAGATGGCGGCTGATCAGCTGGGACTCGAACAGTTCGCGAAAACCGCGTGCGTCCAGCGCGCTGCCGTCGAGGATGGCGTCGTCAGCGGCCGGGCGGGCGTCGGCACGGCCGTCCCAGCCACGCACGGACTCCTGGAAGTTGACGTCGCAGATTTCCGCGCGGTTGAGCCCCTTCATGCGGGCGGGGATCGGACTGGGTACGGCTGCGAACATGTCGATGGAATGCCTGGTCGGGTGGTTGCGAAAGCGACGCGGTCAGCCGCGGCGCCTGCGGGTGTCCTGCCACTGCGCACGGGTCTGTCCCCAGACCTCGCACGGTGAATCCTGGTAGGGCGGTGGCAACGTGGCCATGCCGATAAACGTGGAACCGAGCCTCGACGCGACCTTCTTCGAGGCGACGTTCTCCGGCGCGATGCAGTGGACGAAGTCGTCCCAGCCGAGTTCGTCCAGCGCCCAGTCGATGGCCGCCGTCAGTGCTTCGGTGGCGTAGCCGCGGCCCCATGCATCGCGGTGGAGCATGTAGCCGATCTCGTTGCCGGGCCAGCCATCGGGCTTCCACGGCCCGCCCTGCCCCAGCCACTGCCCGCTGTCGCGGTCGATGATGGAGAACATGCCGAAGCCCTGGATCATCCACGCGCCCGGTTGCTGCAGGAACTTGCGCCACGCCGCGGCACGCGGCATGTGGCCGCCGATCCAGCGCGCCGCGTCCTCGTCGCCGATCAGCTCGGCGAAGCGCTCGAAATCCCCCGCCTGCGGCAGGCGCAGGACCAGGCGCTCGGTTTCGATGCGGATATCCGGAAGCGACATGCCAGGTCCCCCAGGGCTCGATTGCAACGACGCGAAATCCGCGAATGAAGCGGATCGCGGGCCCCGGCTCGCACCGGAGCCCGGGACGTCAGAACGCGTTGATGCCGGTCAGCTCGCGGCCCACCACCAGCTGGTGCACGGTCTCGGTGCCCTCGTAGGTGATCACCGACTCGAGGTTGAGCGCGTGGCGGATCGGCGAATGCTCGGTGGTGATGCCGGCGCCGCCGAGCAGGTCGCGCGCTTCGCGGGCGATGTCGATGGCCATGCGGCAGTTGTTCCACTTCGCAAGCGACACCTGGGTCGGCTGCATCTTGCCGGCATCCTTGAGGCGACCGAGCTGCAGGCTCAGGAGCTGTGCGCTGGTGATGCGCCGCGCCCAGTCGGCCATCTTGATCTGCGCACTCTGGGTGGCCGCGACCGGGCGGCCGAACAGCATCCGCTCCTTGGAATAGTTCAGTGCCTCGTCGAGGCAGGCAATCGCCGCGCCGATCGGGCCCCAGGTGATGCCGTAACGCGCCTGGGTCAGGCAGCCGAGCGGACCCTTGAGGCCTTTGACGTTCGGCAGGCGGTTGGCGTCCGGCACGCGCACGTTGTCGAAGAACAGCGCGCTGGTCACCGAGGCGCGCAGGCTCATCTTGTGCTTGACCTCCTGCGCGGTGAAGCCGGCGAAATCCTTCTCCACCACGAAGCCCTGGATGCCGTCATCGGTCTGCGCCCAGACGATGGCGATGTCGGCGAGGTTGCCGTTGGTGATCCACATCTTCGAACCGTTGATCACCCAGTCCGCGCCGTCCTTCTTCGCATGGGTCTTCATGTTGGCCGGGTCGGAGCCGCCGTGCGGCTCGGTCAGGCCGAAGCAGCCGATGGTCTCGCCGCGCGCCATCGACGGCAGCCAGCGCATCTTCTGCTCTTCGGTGCCGTAGGCGTAGATCGGGTACATGCACAGCGAGGACTGCACACTTGCGAAGCTGCGCAGGCCGGAATCGCCGCGTTCGAGCTCCTGGCAGATCAGCCCGTAGCTGACGTAGTTGAGCTCGGCGCCGCCGTACTGGCTGGGGAGCGTCGCGCCCAGCAGGCCGAGGCCGGCGATCTCCGGGATCAGCTCCTTCGGGAAGCGGCCTTCGTCGAAGCACTCGCCGATGATCGGCAGCACGCGCTCGTCGGTGAAGCGCGCCACGGCGTCCTGGACGGCCTGTTCCTCCTCGGTCAGGAGCGAGCGGATGTCGTAGAGATCGTAGGGATTGAGGGCCATGGCGTTCGCGCGTGCGGAAAGCCGCGATTGTATCGCCCCGGCTGCGCGGGGCCATGGCCTGCTGACCTGTGCCGGATCCTTCGTCGGCGGAAGGCTGCACATGCCAACGGGGGGATCCTCTTCCCCCGGGGGCTTGCGCGGTCGGATCCTGGAGCCGTCGGACGCATTGCGGGCGCATCAGGTGGATTACGCACGCGTCGACAGACGAATCACCTGAAAGGCACGAAGGCGTTGGCTGGCACGCGTGGCCCGCCACGGCCACAGGGGGATGCCCAGCCGGATATCTCCGCGTCCTGCTCCCACATCCGGCCGCCGGCCATCCATGGCCGGCTCTGGACATCCCCCTGCGTCCGCGGCGGGCCCCGAGCCGTCACCGCGGCCGGAAGAAGGTCAAGAGCAAGGATCGTCAGACAGTCATGGCAATAAAAGGCTTCGGCTGAGCCACTGTCGATCTCCGTGCCCGAACGGACGGACGCACGAGAGTGGTCGGTTGCAGACTTCGTCGGCTTCGGCTCTCCGTCGCCGAAGCCGATGAACGTCGAAGCCCGTCGCGTGCACCGGGGGGTGTGCGCACAGCCGGCCATGGATGGCCGGCGGCCGGCCGTGGCAGCTGGACGCGGACTCCGGCCGGGGCAGCACACCCCCCGGTGTGCGCGACGGGCAACGCGGAGTCACCAGGAAGCAGCTAACAGGCGCAAAACACTCGGCTCGACGCCGTTGCCGTCGAGTTCGACGCAAGAAAAAGGGCCGGACATGGTCCGACCCTTTGACGTCACTCCAGGCAACCGGGCACGCGCCCGGCGCCTGGTTACTGCAGCCGCGCGTCGTCGTCGACAGCGGCGGTCTGGGTCACCACCTGGCCATCGAGTACCGGCAGGCGCTCGCCTGCGGGACGCTGCTCCATGCGCACGGTGCGCTCGCGCCCGTCGAAGCGGTAGGTCACGTCGTACGCCACCGGCACGTCCTCGGCGCCCAGGCGGATGCGCTCGCCAGGCTTGCTGTCGGTGCGCAGCGTGCCGGTGCTGCCGTCCGGGTTGCGGTAGGTCACGTCATAGGCGACCACCCGCGACGACTGCGAGGAGTCCTGCACGGTGCGGCACTGGCGGTCCACGCGTTCCACCACGCGGCCACCGACGTGGTTGCGGTCGACCCGGTTGCCGATGAAGCCACCTGCGGTCGCACCGGCGGCGGTGGCCAGCTTGCGGCCGTTGCCGCCGCCGACCTGGTTGCCGACCAGGCCACCGATCACCGCGCCGGCCACGGTACCGCCGACGTTGCCGTCGCGCTCGGGCAGGCGTTCCTGCACCACCACCTCCTCGCACACCTCGCGCGGGGTGGTGCTGGTGGTGGTCTCGTGGATCGGCGCGCTGCCGATCACGCTTGCGTAGAGGTCGCGGCGTTCGGTGATCGGCTCCACTTGCACCACGTCCGCGTATTCGACGCGGCCGCCCACCGGGATGGCGTCATCGGCCAGCGGCTGCTCGCCTTCGACCGCCTCGAACACGCCCGACGACGTACCGGTGGCCGGCACCTCGTCGCGGTTGCTCTGGAAGGCTGCGACAGCGACACCGCCGACCAGCAGCGATGCCAGGGCGATGGCGAGGGTGTTGTTCTTCATGGGTCTCTCTCCTTGCTCGCATGTCGCGAGGTGTCGCGAAGCGTTGAGCCGGATTCGAGCATTTCCTTCCTGAATGGATGCCGCGGAGAAAACGCTTACTCCTGTCAACGCCTGAACGCCGCGTTGAACCGTGCGTGCTAGCGTGACGACGAGCCGCCCAGACCCGCCACACGGAGTCCTCCAATGCGCTACATGCTGCTCGGCCCGATGCTGCGCTGGCTCGGACGCCTGAGCTATCCACGCCTGTTCGCGGTCACCGCCGCGCTGTTCGCATTGACGCTGGTGGTGCCTGATCCGATCCCGCTGGTGGACGAACTGCTGCTCGGCCTCGGCACGCTGTTGCTGGCGCGGGTGAAGCGCAACGATGCCCCGGCATCCGATGGCCGGCCGCCGATCGACGGCCAGGCACGTCGCCAGCGCTGAGCACGTTCGCGTGATGCTGGTCGACACCCACTGCCACCTGGATGCCAGCGAGTTCGACGGCGACCGCGAGGCCGTCATCGCCCGTGCCCGCGCCGCCGGGGTGACCCGTCAGATCCTGCCGGGCACCCACGCCGACGAGTGGACGCTGCTGCGTGACGCCTGCCGGCTCGACCCGGGCCTGTACGCGGCCTACGGGATGCATCCCACCTTCCTCGAGCACCACGACGACGCGCATCTCGGGCTGCTCGACGAATGGGTGCGCCGCGAGCGACCGGTGGCGATCGGCGAATGTGGCCTCGACTACTACGTCGAAGGGCTCGACCTCGACGCCCAGCAGCGCTGGTTCGACGGCCATCTGGAACTCGCGCGCGCGACCGGCCTGCCGCTGATCGTGCATGCGCGGCGCGCGGTGGATGCGGTGATCCAGTCGATCCGGCGCGTCGGCAATGTGCATGGGGTGGTGCACAGCTTTGCCGGCAGCGAGGAACAGGCGCGCCAGCTGCACCAGCTGGGTTTCCTGATCGGAATCGGTGGACCGGTCACCTACGAACGCGCCAAACGCATGCACCGGGTGGTGGCTGCGGTGCCGCTGGAACAGCTGCTTCTGGAAACCGATGCGCCGGACCAGCCCGACAGCGGCCACCGCGGCCAGCGCAACGAGCCGGCGCGCCTGACCCGCGTCTGCGACGTGGTGGCCGGGCTGCGCGGGATGTCACTCGCGGATCTGGCGGAAGCGACCACCCGCAATGCCTGCCGGCTGTTCGGCCTGCCGCAATAACTGCAGGCGGCGACTGCCCGGCCTCAGGCCGCGTCGCGCGCCTTTTCCGCACGCGCCAGCAGCATCGCGATCGCCTTGCCGGCAGCGGCGAACGCGAACGTGCCGGTGATATGGGTGGCGGCGCCGAGACCGGCCCCGCAATCGAGCTTCAGCGACGCTTCGCCATCGACCTTGGGGCGCAGCCCGCAGACACTGCCGTCGGCCTGCGGATAGCGCACGTTCTCCAGCGAGTACACCGCCGGCACCCCGAAGTAGCGTTTCGGCCCCTTCGGGAAGTTGAACTCGCCACGCAGCTTCCTGCGCACCAGCGCGAGCATCGCATCGTGCTCGGTGCGCGACAGGTCGCGGATGCGTACCAGCGTGGGATCGATGCGGCCGCCGGCCGAGCCGACCGTCAGGATCGGCTGCTTGCGGCGGCGGCACCAGGCGATCGCCTCGACCTTGGCGCGGAAGCTGTCGAACGCATCCACCACCAGGTCGTAGCCGGGGCCGAGCAGTGCGTCGAGGTTGCCGGGGGTGAGGTAGCTGGCGACCGCGGCCACCTCGATCGCCGGGTTGATCGCACGGCAGCGCTCGGCCATCGCCTCGGCCTTGCCGCGGCCGTACTGGCCCGCGATCGCCGGCAGCTGGCGGTTGGTATTGGAGACGCACAGGTCGTCCGCGTCGATCAACGTCATCCTTCCCACGCCGCTGCGCGCCAGTGCCTCCACCGTCCACGAACCGACCCCGCCGAGGCCGATCACGGCCACATGCGTACGCGCCAGCGCGGCAAGCGCGCCGTCGCCATAGAGGCGGTCGATGCCGCGGAAACGGTCGGTCCAGGTGCTGTCCATGGCCGATATTCTAGTGCGCCCGCCACGCTGCGCCGGCAGGGGCGCGTGCTATGGTCCGCCCGCCCCGCCACGGAGACCGCGATGTCCACGCCAGCCGACAAGCCCGCGCCCCGCCAGCCGTCCGCGCGGGTCTCCGCCGCGCAGCGCTACCTGTTCCTGTTCGTGCTGGGCCTGGTGGTGGGCGTGGTGGCCACGGTCATGCTGATGCGCGCGTTGCAGGCACGCGCGGACCACTTCCCGTCGAGCGTGATGCACGTGCAGCAGTGGCATCTCGACCAGCTGCGCACCAAGGTCGAACAGAACCGCTGCGAGGCCACGGACACCCTGCCCCACCTGCGCACGTTGCGGGTGATGGCGGACGACCTCGAGCCCGCCTTCGCGGACCTGCGCGACGACAGGCGCTTCTCCGCGGCCGCCAGCCAGATGCGCCGCACCCTCGATGCCAGCCTGGCGTCGCCACCGATCAATTGCGGCACGCTGGGCACCGCGACGCGCGACATCGGCAACACCTGCCGCGCCTGCCACCAGGATTTCCGCGGCTGACCGCCACGCGCGGATGAACCCTGGCCCGGTGGTCGACGACCGGGACGCTCCGGCCCATGCGGGTTGTCGGCCTGTTCACGGCGGCACTTCTACTTTCGCTGCGTGCGCGCCCTGTCGCGCATCACCTTCCGAAGCGGAGAGATGCCATGAAGACCCCGTTGCTCCTCACCACTGCCGCAGCCGCCGCCCTGGCCCTCGCGGGCTGCGCCACCTCACCGGGCTACGGCTCGGGCTACGGTTCCGGCGGCAGCTACGGCGGCGGCTACAACACCGCCAACTGCCGCGACTGCGGCACCGTGACGCGGATCGAACGCCGTCCCGACAGCAGCCCCAACGTCGCCGGCCCGCTGATCGGCGGCATCGTCGGCGCTGCCGCCGGGCGCGAGATCGCACGACGCAACAGCGACAGTGACGGCCGCCGCAACGTGGCCACCGGCGCAGGCGCGGTGGCGGGTGCCGTTGCCGGCAACGCGATCCAGAACCGCACCGGCAGCGGCAACTTCTACGACGTCCACGTGCGCCTCAACGACGGCCGCACCGTGGTGATGGTGCAGGAGGATGTCAGCGGGCTGCGGGAAGGGTCGTCCGTGCAGGTCCGCGACGGACGTGCCTGGGCGCTGTAAGTTCCTCAGGCACCCATAGAAAAACCCGGCCAATGGCCGGGTTTTTCTTGTCACTCAGTTCGCCGCTCAGGCTTCCTGCACCGCATCCGCCTGCAGGCCCTTCTGGCCCTGGACGACGGTGAAGCTCACCCGCTGGCCTTCCTTGAGGCTCTTGAACCCCTGCATCTGGATCGCGCGGAAGTGCACGAACACGTCCTCGCCACTCTCGCGACTGATGAAGCCGAACCCCTTCGCGTCGTTGAACCACTTCACGGTACCCGTTTCACGATCTGACATTGCGCTTGCTCCCTCGAACGGACTGCCTGGACCTCATTGATGGGTACGCCGTCGCCGGCGGCTGGTTGCAAGGGGGAAGCGCAGAGCGTTCGATGTAGCGGACCGGTGGAACCACGCGGGTGTATCCAGCACGAATCAACTGCATCCGGGCCACGTTTCACGGTGACCTTGACAAACACAGCGCGGCCAAGTTATCGCGGATTCAGGGAGAATGCAATGCGCCTCCCGCGCCCGGCCGACGGCCGTCGACCCCCCTTCCGGACGTGACATGCAGACCGAACCACTGTTCCATGCCCTCGCCATCCTGCTTGTCGTCGTCGGCCTGCTGGGTACAGTGCTGCCGGCCATCCCCGGTATCCCTCTGATCTTCGCCGGCATGCTGCTGGCAGCCTGGGCCGATGGCTTCGTGCATGTCGGCGGGCTGACGCTGGGGCTGCTTGCGCTTCTGACGGTGCTGTCGCTGCTGGTGGATTTCTGGGCCACCGCGATGGGCGCCAGGCGCGTGGGTGCCAGCCGCAAGGCGCTTGCCGGTGCGGTCATCGGCACCTTCGTCGGCATCTTCTTCGGCATCCCCGGCATCTTCGTCGGCCCGTTCGCCGGCGCGATGGCGGGTGAGCTCTGGCATCGCCGCCGGATCGGTGCGACCGACCTCGGCGCCGCCACCCGTGTCGGAGTCGGCACATGGGTCGGCGTGGTGGTCGCGGTCGCGTTGAAACTGATGCTAGCCTTCGCAATGATCGGCGTGTTCGCGCTGTCCTGGTGGACTACGCGCTGACGACACCACGCACTGTCCAATCCCCCGCTTTATCCAATCCCACGAGATCCATATGCCCCGATTCCTCGCGCCGAGCCTGCTCGCTGCCGCCATTGCGCTCGCGTTCGCACCCGTTGCCAGCGCGCAGCAGGTCCTCCAGCCCGCCGACACCAGCGCATGCGTGGGGCTGGAGAACGACGCCCAGCGCCTGCAGTGCTATGACACCGCGGCGGGTCGCGTGCAGCAGGGCCCGCAGCAGGCCGATGTCGCCGCCGCCGTGGCCCGTGCCAGCGTGGAAGCCGAGACGGATGCCGAAGCACTCGATGCGGTGCAGCCCGCCGGCGAGATGTTCCGGGTCGGGGCGGACAGCCAGCGCCTGGATGCCATCGCCAATGTCGGCAAGGGCTCGCTGCTGGATACGCGCTGGGAACTGGCGCGCGACTCCAAGCTTGGGCTGTTCAACTTCCGCGTCTACAAACCGCTCTACCTGCTGCCGGCGTTCTGGACAAGCGACATCAACAACATGCCGTCGTCGCCCAATCCGGACAACGTCGTCGACACGCCGCAGTCGCTCGACAGCCTGGAGGCCAAGTTCCAGATCAGCTTCAAGACCAAGGCGCTCGAGAACCTGTTCGGCGACAACGGCGACGTGTGGATGGGCTATACCCAGAGTTCGCGCTGGCAGATCTACAACACCGACGAATCGCGTCCGTTCCGCGAGACCAACTACGAGCCGGAAGTGCTGCTGGTCTTCCGCAACGGCTACAGCCTGCCGGGCGGCTGGCACGGGCGGATGAGCGCGATCGGCATCAACCACCAGTCCAACGGCCGCGGCGATCCGCTGTCGCGCAGCTGGAACCGGCTGATGTTCAACTTCGGCTTCGACCGCGAGAACTGGGCGCTGGTGGCGCGGCCGTGGGTGCACCTCAAGGACGGCAGCGACGACGACAACCCCGACATCGCCGACTACATGGGCCGCGGCGACCTCACCCTGATGCACGTGCGCGGCGACCATCGCTTCACGGTGATGGGCCGCCATTCGCTGCGCGGCGGCGACGAATCGCGCGGTGCGCTGCAGGTCGACTGGGGGTTCCCGATCCACCCGGACTTCCGCAATTTCCGCGGCCACCTGCAGGTGTTCCACGGCTATGGCGAAAGCCTGATCGACTACAACCACAAGGCCACCTACATCGGCCTGGGCATCTCGCTGCAGGACTGGCTGTAGCCGTTCACCCGCGGGTGCAGCAACACGACCCCGGGGCATCGACGTTCATGGCAGCGCCCTGTGGGAAGGCGGGAACGGATCTCTTCCCATCGAGATCGCCGCCAGTGGGTCCGGGCGGCCCGCCGTGGCCCCAAGGGAACGTCCAGAGCCGGCCATCACAAAAAAGCCCCGCACCGGGCGGGGCTTCGAGGTCACCGTGGTCCGTGGCTCACGCGACCGGGGCCACGCCCGTCGCCTGGGCGCCCTTGGGGCCCTGGGTCACTTCGTAGCTCACGCGCTGGCCTTCCTGCAGGCTACGGAAGCCCTTCGAATCGATGGCCGAATAATGGACGAATACGTCCGAACCGCCGTCTTCCGGGGCGATGAAGCCGAAACCCTTGGCGTCGTTGAACCACTTCACTGTGCCGTACTGCATAACCCTTCCACCTTCGTCTGGATTCGATAGCGCACGCCAATCGGCGCACGGGGCCGAGTATCGAAGCAAACGGTCGCGGTTTGCAATCTCAGGACGTCAGGAAGCGACGCAGGATGGCGGGTATGGACCCGGACACCGCCGCGACGTTGTCGAGCACTTCCTGGAACGTGATCTCGTCCGCATCCGCGCAGCCGGCTGCCCAGTTGGCGACGATCGCCAGGCATGCGTATTCCAGCCCGAGCTCGCGTGCCAGCGCGGCCTCCGGCATGCCGGTCATGCCGACCAGGTCGCAGCCGTCGCGGCGCAGGCGCGCAATCTCCGCCTTCGTTTCCAGCCGCGGACCCTGGGTGGCGCCGTAGCAGCCGCCATCCACCACATCGACGCCGGCCGCGCGCGCGGCATCCAGCAACTGCGTGCGCAGTGTCGGGGTGTAGGGATCGCCGAAATCCACGTGCAGGACATCGGTGCCCTCCTCCTCGCAGAAGGTGGAAACCCGCCCCCAGGTGTAATCGATGAGCTGGTCCGGGCAGGCGAGCACGCGCGGTCCGAAGCGTCCGGTGATGCCGCCCACGGTGTTGAGCGCGATCACCCGGCGCGCGCCGAGCGCCTGCAGCGCGGCGAGGTTGGCGCGGTAGTTGATGCGGTGCGGCGGCACCGAGTGGCCTTCGCCGTGGCGCGCCAGGAAGGCGACGCGCAGGCCTTCCAGCGTGCCGACGCGCACCGGCCCCGACAGCGCGCCATAGCGCGTCGGCGGCTGGTGGGTATCCACGTTGTCGAGTTCGGCGATGCGGTAGAGGCCGGTGCCGCCGATGACGGCCAGGTCGATGTTGATCATCGCGGTTCCTGTGGACGTGCCAGGTTCAAGACATGCCGGGGATCACTCGGCGAGCGCGTAGATCGCCGGCAGGTTGCGGCCCTGCTCGTGGAAATCCATGCCATAGCCGAACACGTAACGGTCCGGCACCTCGACGCCGATGTAGTCGGCGACGATGCCCTCGACGCGACGGTCGTGCTGCTTGTCGGCCAGCACCGCCACGCGCACGTCGGTGGCGTTCTGGTCCTCGCACCAGCGGGTGACCGCATGCAGCGTGTGGCCCTCGTCGAGGATGTCGTCGACCAGCAGCACGCGGCGGTCGCGCATCGGGGTCGCCGGCCGGTGCAGCCATGCCAGCCCGGAGCCGCGGGTCTGCCCGCGGTAGCGGGTGGCGTGCAGGTATTCGAACTCGACGTCCAGCCCGCGTTCGCCGAGCGCGAAGGCAAGCTGGGTCGCGAACGGCATGCCGCCATGCATGATGGTCACGAACAGCGGCGGCGTGGCGTCGCCGGCGTAGTCGGCGTGGATGGCATCGGCCATGCGTGCGATCGCGGCATCGAGTGCGGCGCGGTCGTGCAGGCACTCCGCGCCCACGAGCGCGTCGGCAAGTCTGGGCGTCATGCGATGAAGCCTCCCGGGATGGCGCCGCGCGCGGCGTTGTAGCGCTGGTCGGCGAGCAGGCCATCCCAGCCCAGCGCGCCGCGGCCGATCAGGCCGGTCAGCGCCATCGTGTTGAGCGAACGGCCTTCCACCGCCGCGAGTGATTCGGCCACCAGTTCCGGATGGCAGACCAGCACCACGTCGCAACCGGCATCGAGGTGCGCATCGATCCGCGCCCTGACACCACCCACGCCGTGCGCCGCGGCCATACCGATGTCGTCGGAGAACACAACGCCACGGAAGCCCATCTCTTCGCGCAGGATCCCGTTGATCCAGCGGCTGGAATAACCGGCCGGCTCCGGTGCGACCTGCGGGTACACCACGTGCGCCAGCATCACCGCGTCAGCGCCGGCATCGATGCCGGCGACGAACGGCACCAGGTCGTGTGCACGGATCTCCTCGAGCGCGCGGTCGTCGACGGCGTTGTCGAAATGGGTGTCCTCGCGCACCGAACCGTGCCCGGGGAAGTGCTTGAGGGTGGCGGCCATGCCGGCATCGTGCATGCCTTCGACGTAGGCGCGGGTGAGTGCGGCGGCGACCTCCGGATCGGCATCGAAGGCACGGTCGCCGATGGCGAGGTTGCCACGGTGCAGGTCGACCACGGGGGCGAAGCTCAGGTCCACGCCGGTGGCGCGGATTTCGCTGGCCATCAGCCAGGCGTGCTCGCGCGCGGCGGCCAGTGCGCCTTCGCGATCATCGCGGTAGCGCGCACCGAAGGTTTCCAACGGCGGCAGCGCGGCGTAGCCCTCGCGGAAGCGCTGCACGCGGCCGCCTTCCTGGTCCACGCAGACCAGCTGCGGCCGCGGTGCGGCTTCGCGGATTGCCTGCGACAGCTCGGCTACCTGCGCACGCGAGGCGAAGTTGCGGGTGAACAGGATCACGCCGGCGCAGGCATCGTGCTGCAGCCAGTCACGTTCCTGGGCGGTAAGTTCGGTGCCGGCGACGCCGATCACGAGCATGCGGGGATCTCCATCGGCACACCATCGTGCCTGTCCGGCATTGTCGCAGAACCGCGCCGCGGCCTGCGGGTGCGCCCAGTCCGACGTTGCGGTGGGCGCTACCGCGTTGGGCAGTCACACCCCGGGAATCCGTTGAACCCGGCGTGGACGCTCAACGACCGGAGCGTTCGTCCGCGCTCCACTCGCGGTACGGACGATCCGCCAATGCGAGGTTGTAGTAGCGCTGCAGATGGGTGACCTCGTCGCCCAGCCAGTCCGGTCGCTCGAAAGCCTCGCCCTCGTCGCCGAGTTCGATCTCGGCGACCACCAGCCCGGCGTTGTCGCCATCGAACTCGTCGATCTCCCACAGATGCGCGCCATGGCGCACCAGGTGGCGACGCTTTTCGATCCGGCCGCCCACGCACAGCGCCAGCAGCGCGCGTGCATCGTCGATCGGCAGCGGATATTCGAATTCCTGGCGGCGCAGCCCGACTTCACGTGACTTGATGTTGAGGAAGGCCAGGTCGTCCTGCAGCCGCACCCGCACCGACGCACGCTGTGCACCGCTGTCGAGCGAAGAGGCATCGTTGAGATAGCCCTGCGCCATCACCACCGTGCGATCGACCGCATCGCGCCAGCGCCCGTCGCGAAGCAGGAACTTGCGCTCGATCTCAACGCCCATGCATCACCTCCAGTGCTGCGCTCACGGTTCGAACAGCGCGATCGATTCCACGTGCGCGGTGTGCGGGAACATGTCCATCACCCCCGCGGCGCGCAGCTTCCAGCCGCGCTCGTTGACCAGATAGCCGGCATCGCGCGCCAGCGAGCCGGGATGGCAGCTGACGTAGACGATGCGCTTGAGCCCCTTGAGCGACAGCTGCCTGAGCACCGCATCGGCGCCCGAGCGCGGCGGGTCCAGCAGCAGCCGGTCGAAGCCCTGCCGCGCCCACGGTTTGCCATCGAGCGGCTGGGTCAGGTCGGCGGCATGGAACTCGGCGTTGCCAAGCGCGTTGAGCGCGGCGTTCTCGCGCGCACGTGCCACCAGCCCGGCATCGCCCTCCACGCCCACCACCTGCGCGCTGCCGCGCGCCAGCGGCAGGGTGAAGTTGCCCAGCCCGCAGAACAGGTCGAGCACGCGCTCCCCGGGCTGCACATCGAGCAGCTCGATGGCACGCGCGATCATCTTCTCGTTGAGGCCCCTGTTGACCTGGATGAAGTCGAGCGGGCGGAACTGCAATGTCACGTCCCATTGCGGCAGGCGGAACGCCAGTGGTGGATCCTGCGGCCACAGCGCATGCACCGAATCGATGCCGCCCGGCTGCAGGAAGATGGCGAACCCCTGCGCCTGCGCGAACGCCAGCAGGCGTTCGCGGTCCGCATCCGAGAGCGGCGAGAGGTGGCGGAACACCAGCGCGACGGTGTCGTCGCCGGCGATGAACTCGATCTGCGGGATCTCGCGGCGCGCGTCCATCGAATCCACCAGCGCCGACAGCGCCTCGACGCGCTCGCCGATCGCCGGGATCGCGGTGTAGCAGATCGACAGGTCGGCGACGAAACGTGGGTCGAGCTCGCGGAAGCCGACCACGGTCTTGCCCTTCTTCTCCACCCGGCGCACCGAGAACCGGCCCTTGCGGCGATATCCCCACTGGCGGTCGGTCAGTGGCGGCAGCACCTCGTCCGGGGTCACATGGCCGATGCGGGTGAAGTTGTCGAGCAGCACGCGCTGCTTGGCGACGATCTGCTTCGATTCGTCCAGGTGCTGCAGCACGCAGCCGCTGCACACGCCGAAATGCGGACAGCGCGGCTCGACGCGATCCGGCGAGGCGCGCTCGACCTCCAGCGTGACCGCCTCGTCGAAGCTGCGCGAGCGTGCGGTCTGGCGCACGACGACGCGCTCACCGGGCAGTGCGCCGGTGACGAACACGGTCTTGCCGCCCTCGCGGCGGGCAACGCCGCGGCCGTCATGGCTGAGGTCGAGGATGTCGAGCGGGAACGGGGTCTGGTCGAGTCGGGCCACGTGGCGGAGCGGTAGCTGCGGAAGCCGCCCATTGTCGCAGAGATCGTCCATGGCCCTGCACAGGTGGGGCGGCCCCGGCGACGATGCGATGCTCCGGCCTGCGGGCATCGCGCCAGCGCGCCCCCACGCCGCTGTGGGGCTTCAGCCGCGATGTGCAGTCGGCCCGGTCAGCGACGGGTCGCGCGCGGGCTCCGCGCAGCAGGGTCCGCCGTTACTTCTGGCGCCAGCTGCCGCCTGCGTCCTGGTACCACCAGCCACCCTTGGCGCGCTGCACCCACTGCTCGGCGAACACCTGGCGGATGCGCGGCTCCCAGTCGGGCTGGCCGTTGGCCACCGCGATCTCGCGGTAGACCGCGCGCGCATCGCGGTTCTGCTCGGCGACCGCCTGGTTGACCTGCGCGCGCTGTGGCATCGGAATACTGCCGGCATCGCGCACCGAGACTTCGCCATTGCTGGTGAAGCCCAGCGCGCCGGAATCGAAGTGCGCCGACAGCGAGGACTGGAAGCGGCTTGCCATGCGCGAGCGGATCGCCTCGATCGCCGGCGTGCGGATGGTGATGTCCGGGCTCTGCGCGTGCGCGGTGGAGATGCCCAGCAGCATCAGCGGGTGGAAGCCGCCGCCACGTGCCATGCCGCCCGGGGGCGTGGTGCTCGCGGGTGCCGCCTCGCGGCCGATCACGTCGTCGACGAATTCGCGCGCGGCCTCGCGGGCCTCGGCTGCGGGGAAATACACGTTGATGGTGACGCAGGCGGTCAGCACCAGCGCGGTGGCGAACATGGCGAACCAGCGGATCATGGACGTCTCCTGACAGGAAAGGGCGGCGGTCACTCCACCACCGGTGCGACATCGCCACCGACCGCCGCCGCGACGCGCTCCACCAGGGTGGGCCAGTCGACGTTGCGGTTATGGCCGACGACATCCAGCCGCGGCAGGCCGGAGCCCTCGACGATAGTAAAGGTGTTGCCCGCTGAACGCAGTCCGCCCATCTCGCAGACCTCGTTGCGCAGGCGGCAGCTGATGCCGATGCGGCGATAGCGGAAGTCGTCGAACAGGCCGATGAGCTGCGCCTGCAGCGAACCCGCGAACGACGCATCGCCGACGCTGGAGATGTCCTGCACCGCACGCTGGCTGATGCGCTGGCGTACGCCACGGCGCCGCTCGGTGTGCAGCTCGCCATCGAATGCGGCGAGCTGCCAGTCCACCAGCCGCAGGCCATCGAAGCGGCCATGCAGGCGGCCGTCGATCTGGCCGATGTCGAACACCCCGGTGAGCATGGTGAGGTCGAGGTCCTCGAGCTCGATGTCGGCCGACAGCGAGGGCGCCACCCCGAACGGCCGCTCCAGCGCCAGCGAGCCGAAGCGCACCTCGCCGTCGAACACGTGCATCGCCAGCCCGCCGTCGAAGTCGAGGCGTTGATCGGCATAGCGCATGCGCGGAATTTCGCCGCTCAGGGTGCCGGCGAACGCCGGCCAGCCGAACGCCGAAGCCAGTTCGTCCAGGCGCAACGCCTCGACCGCGAGCCCCGACTCGATCCGCATGCCCTGCCCCCGTGCCGGCAGCAGCAACGACAGGTCGGAGAACCGCAGCTGGCCGTCGAGCATTTCGACGGCCACGTCCCCGCGCAGGTCCAGGCGTCCGGCGACGCTGCGGAACGGCAGCGTCGCCGGGCCGAATTCCACCGCCTGCAGGCGCCCACCACGCCACGACAGCGCGCTGTCCACGGGCGCGCCTTCGGAGATGCGCAGGTCGCCATCCAGCCCGGCGAAGGCGAAGCGGCCGCGACCATCGGCGATGTCGACCCCGCGCAGACCGGCATCGATACCTGCAAGCGCGCCGTCGACCATCCGCACATGCGCGTCGACGGTGCCGGCCAGGGTCAGCCCGGGCAGCCCCGCCACGCCCAGCCAGCCCGACAGGTAGCGCGGCGGTAGCAACGATGCATCGTCGCTGTGCAGCCGCAGGTCCATGGCGCGCAGCGAGGCATCCGCACCCAGCGCCACCGCGCCCTCGGCGCGCAGGGCTGCGCCGTCGTCCCAGCGCAGGTGCGTGAACCGCCAGCCCGCATCCGGCTGTTCGCGCACCGCATCCACGGTCAGCGCGATCGGCGCCGACGGCAGTTCGAGATAGGCCGCGCCCAGCAGCAGGTTGGCGCCGCGCAGCGTGCCGCGCAGTGCGAGTGCGTGGGCCGCGCCCGGCTGGCGGTAGTCGACGTCCACGGCCAGGTCGATGCCCTCTCCGGCGAATGCGCCGTCGTCGGAGTCGAAGGCGAGTCCGCGACCGTGCAACGCAGCCCCGATGCGCAATGGCGCCGCGGTGGCGACATGCACGTCGACGCGGCCGTCGAGCGTGCCGCGCCCCGGTTGCAGGGTCGGCGCCGCCTGCTGGATCAGGGCCGTAGCCCATGCCAGCGGCACCCGCGTGAGGTCGATGCGCACGAGGTCGGGAGAGGTGGCATCGCGATGCAGTGCCAGGGTCGCGGCACCCTGCCTGAGCCCGGCCGACACCACCGATGCATCCAGGGCCACTGCGAGTGCCACCGGAGAACCATTGCCGGCACGCAACGGGCCGTCGCAGCCCCAGGCCCCGGTCCCGGGCCGCCGCAGCGGGCAGCGCCAGTCGAGGTCGCGGAAAACGTAGCCCAGCGTCGGCGATTCCACGCGTTCGGCCTGCAGGCGCAGCTCGCCGGCCTCCGCCCCTTGCGGCCAGTGCAGCTGCACGCGCACGCCGTGCAGTTGCGCCACCGCGGTCTCCACCCGCTGGATCGTCGCTTCCGCCGTGCGCGCCGCCACGGATGCGGGCAGTGCGCAGCCCGCGGCGACCAGGAGTAGGATGAGGAGGCGACCCATCCAGGAAGGATACCCATGGACCGTAGCGGCCCGAGCACGCCCCGCCTGCTGCTGGTCGAGGACGAACCGGCAAGCCGGCTGTTCCTGCAGGCCGCGGCCGCCGCGCTGCCGGCGCAGGTCGATACCGCCGACCGCCTGTCCGAGGCCTACGCGCTGGCGAAGAACAACGATTACGCCCTGTGGATGGTCGACGCCAACCTGCCCGACGGCGACGGGGGCGCCCTGCTGCGGCGCCTGCGCGAACACGGCCTCGACACACCGGCCATTGCCCACACCGCCGCCTGCGACGACAGCGAACGCCAGCGGCTGCTGGCGGACGGCTTCATCGACGTCGCGATCAAGCCGCTCAGCGCTGCCGCGTGGCAGGACGCGATCCGCGCCGCACTGGATGGCTGTGCCGCGCCGGCGGAGGTGGACGCATCGCACGCGCCCGCAGGTGCCGCCCCGGTGTGGGATGACCAGGCCGCCACCCGTGCACTCGGCGGCAACCCCACCCACGTGACCGCCCTGCGCGACCTGTTCCTCGCCGAATTGCCGATGGCCCGCGAGCAGGTGCTGGCCGCGGCGCGCGTGCACGATCACGACCGCCTGCGCGGTGCGCTGCACAAGCTGCGCGCGAGTGCCGGCTTCGTCGGCGCCGCCCGGGTCGATCACGCGGTGCAGGCGCTGCAGGCGATGCCCGATGACGCGGCCGCGTTGCAGGGCTTCGTCGACGCCACCGACCAGACCTTTGCAACGCCACAGACGGTACAGACCGCCTGAGCCCGGCCGGAGCGACCGCCGCCGGCGACCGCCCGCGGCATGCGTCAGTCGCCAGTCGGTGCGGGCCTCGGCGCGGCACCGGCGAGCCGGCCGAGGTCGGCCATCAGCTCCCACGACTTCAGCCCGCGCGATCCCAGGTGGTGGGCAAGCACATCGCGCAGCACGCGGCGCAGCCCTGGCAGGTCTTCGGCATCAGGCGTCCGGTCTGCGGCCAGCGCCAGCAGCGCACGACCGGTCGCGGCGCGGCTGCGCTCGCCGTCGCGCTCGCTGAGCACCCGGCGCGCGCCCTGCTCGGGATCGATCCGGTAGCGCGCCGCCGGGTCGATCGGCGTGCCGTCGCTGGCGCTGTCCCACGCCAGGCCGAAGCCGAGGGCGTCGAGCAGGTCGCGCTCGAAGCGCCGCAGCGTCCAGGCAAGCCCCGGCGCCGCAAGCCGCTGGCGCACCGTCGCATAGAGTTCGAACAGTTCGGCATGCGGATCCTGGCGGGGTGCCAGCCGCAGCATCAGTTCGTTGACGTAGAAGCCGGCCAGTACCGCGTCACCGGTCAGAGATGGCGCGCGGTCGACCGCTTCGGCGCCGGCCAGCGTCGCCAGTTCGCCACGCTGCACGGCATCGAAGCGGATCTGCTGCAGCGGCTGCAGCGCGGCGCGCAGGGCGTGGCGGCGAGGCGATTGCACGCCGCGCGCCAGCAGGCCGAGCCGACCGTGCGACAGGCTCAGCACTTCCACCAGCAGGCTGGTCTCGCGCCAGCGGCGCGCATGCAGGACGAATGCCGGTTCACCGGTGTAGCGCATGGCGCGGGGTCCGGAAGCGCTCGGCGCCGGCGATCAGCGGTCCGGGCGGCCCGGGTCCTCGTAGCCGAACGCACGCAGCGCGGCCTCGTCGTCGGACCAGCCCTCGCGCACGCGCACCCAGGTCTCGAGGAACACCTTGCGGTCGAACAGGCGCTCCATGCCCAGTCGCGCCTTGCCGCCGATCTCCTTCAGCCGCGTGCCGCCCTTGCCGATCACGATGGCCTTCTGGCCTTCGCGCTCGACCCAGATCACCGCGGAAATGCGCGCCATGCCGGCATCGTCGACGAACTGCTCGATCTCGACGGTGGTGGCGTACGGCAGCTCCGCGCCGAGCTGGCGCATCAGCTGCTCACGCAGCAGTTCGGCGGCGAGGAAGCGTTCGCTGCGGTCGGTGATCGCATCCTCCTCGTACAGCGCGGCCTGCTGTGGCAGCAACGGCAGCACCGCCGCCACCAGGCCGTCCAGGCCCTTGCGCTTGAGCGCGGAGACCGGGTGCACGCTTGCGAACTCGCGGCCTTCGGACACCCTGGCCAGGTACGGCAGCAGCGCCCCCTTGTCCTTGATGCGGTCGACCTGGTTGACCACCAGCAGCACCGGCACGCCACTGCCGTGCAGCAGGTCATAGGCGGCGCTGTCCTCGTCCTCCCAGCGCCCGGCCTCGACCACCAGGAACGCCGCATCCACGCCCTCGACGGCCCCGCGCGCGGCGCGGTTCATCCAGCGGTGCATCGCGGTGGCGCTGGACTTGCCCTGTTCGCGGTGCAGGCCGGGGGTATCGACGAGCGCCAGTTGCCCCCCGGGCAGGGTCGCAACGCCAAGCAGGCGATGACGCGTGGTCTGGGGCCGGTTCGAGACGATGCTGACCTTGGCGCCCACCAGGGCGTTGATCAGGGTGGATTTGCCCACGTTGGGGCGACCGATCACGGCGACATGGCCGGCGCGGTAGGAGGTGTTCTCAGTCATCCGCGCATTGTATGCGTCGCCGCGGCTGCGGCGGGCGAAGATGGCGGTCCGCCCGGCGAGCGCGGGCTGTTCCCGGCACGGGTCCACGCGGAGGCACGCGACCTGCGTGATCGGCGCTGATCCGCGCGAATCCGCGGCAAGAACCCTGCGCTCGCCGTCAGCGCGGCGCTTCGAGCTGCTCGAGGATCGCCGCCGCCGCGGCCTGCTCGGCGGCACGCCGCGAACCGCCCTCGCCCTCGCTGGCCAGCTCCGGCTCGATGATCCGGCAGGCGACCACGAAGGTGCGCGCGTGTTCGTCGCCGGTCTCGGCCAGCAGCTCGTACTGCGGCAACGCACGCTGTCGGCCCTGCAGCCATTCCTGCAGCCGGGTCTTGGCATCCTTGCCGACCCTGTTGATCTCGAAACCCTCGAGCTCCGGCGCAAGCCAGGCCAGCACCGCGGTGCGACACGCGTCGAAGCCGGCATCGAGATAGATCGCGGCGATCACCGCTTCCAGTGCATCCGAGAGGATGGAGTCGCGGCGATGCCCGCCCGACTTCATCTCGCCGGGCCCCAGCATCAGCCGCGGCCCCACGTCGAGCCGCCGGGCGATGCGCGCAAGCGTCGATTCGCGCACCAGCTCGGCGCGCGCGCGGGTGAGCGCGCCTTCGTCGGCACGCGGGAAGCGCTGGTACAGCGCCTCCCCGGCGATCAGGCCAAGCAGCGCGTCGCCGAGGAATTCCAGCCGCTCGTTGTGCGGCGCGCCGGCACTGCGATGGGTCAGCGCCTGCGCGAGCAGGCCCTGGTCGCCGAACCGGTGGCCGAACGGATCACTGCCGGCCATCGCGCACACGCATCGGCATTATTCGCCGGCACCCGAACGGGTCAGCGCCTGCGAGGCATTGAACTTGCCGACCACGTCGAGGTTGCCGACCAGCGGGCGACGGATCTCGTAGTTCACGTCCATCTGCCAGCCGTTGTCGATCCGGCGCAGCTTGACGTGTTCCTTCTTCACGTTCTCCGAGTAGCTGATGTACAGCCGGCGGAAGAACAGGTCCTGGATGCGCGCGGGATCCTGGGTGGCGATGCCGGGCTCCTGCGACAGCCCCTTCATCGCCTGGCGCACGCTGTAGTACTCCGAGTACATCGGGAACAGCTTCATCAGGATGTAGGCGGCAAACCCCACCACCGACAGCACGATGACGAACCCCAGCAGGGTCATCCCCTTCTGCTTCTGCTTCATTGCCCTTCTCCCCGAAAGGTGCATGTCCGGCTGCGATGCTAGCGGCAGGCCGGGCCCTTGGACAGGGCCGGGCCGCGGTGATTCAACGGATGTTGCGGCCGATGCGGTCGAAGCCGACACCGCCGGCGGCACCGTCCCAGTTCATCCAGATCAGGAACGCCTTGCCGCGCAGCTGGCTCTCGGGCAGTTCGCCCCAGAAGCGGCTGTCGTCGCTGCGGTCGCGGTTGTCGCCCATGACGAAGTAGTGTCCCGGCCGCACCGTCCACTCGCCTTCGCCCGGATCACGGAACGGCAGCCCGGTAATCTCCAGCACCTCGTGGCTCCGCCCGGGCATCTCCTCGCGCAGCAGCGTGGCGCCGGTCATCTCCTGGCCGCGGCCACGACCCTCGTAGGCGCCGCCATCGATGTAGTCGAAGGCTTCGCCGTTCACGTACACGGTGTTGTCGCGGTAGGCGATGGTGTCGCCGGGCAGGCCGATGACGCGCTTGATCCAGTCCTGGTCGGGATGGTGCGGCGGGCGGAACACCACCACGTCGCCGCGCTCGGGCTCGCCGATGTCGATGACCTTGCGGTTGTTGATCGGCAGCCGCAGGCCGTAGGAGAACTTGTTGACCAGGATGAAGTCGCCGATCAGCAGGGTCGGCATCATCGAGCTCGACGGGATGCGGAACGGCTCGGCGATGAAGCTGCGCAGGATCAGCACCGCCGCCAGGATCGGGAAGAAGCTGCGCGCGTAGTCGACGATCACCGGTTCGTCGGAGCCGAGCAGGCCACCGCGGCGTGCACGGCCCTTCGCGAAGACCAGGCGGTCGAGCAGCCAGATCAGGCCGCTCAGGAAGGTCAGGCTGACCAGTCCGATTTCAAACCACTTCATTGGCGCTCCTTTGCGGCCGCGCAGTGCGACGGCAGGCGCACGCAGGCGCCGCACACGCGCGCGCTGCGCGTACCGGCGACCGGGCGTGCACCACGGTGATCACGAATCGCGGCTGGTATTCAGCACGGCGAGGAAGGCTTCCTGGGGGATCTCGACGCGTCCGACCTGCTTCATGCGCTTCTTGCCTTCCTTCTGCTTTTCCAGGAGCTTCTTCTTGCGCGAGATGTCGCCACCATAGCACTTGGCCAGCACGTTCTTGCGCAGCGCCTTGACCGTGGTGCGGGCGATGATCTGTGAGCCGATCGCGGCCTGGATGGCAACGTCGAACTGCTGCCGCGGGATCAGGTCCTTCATCTTCTCGGTGAGCTCGCGGCCACGACGGTCGGCATGGCTGCGGTGCACGATCACCGACAGCGCATCGACCTTGTCGCCATTGATCAGGATGTCCACGCGCACGAACGGGCCGGCGTCGAAACGCACGAAGCTGTAATCCAGCGAGGCATAGCCGCGGCTGACCGACTTCAGCTTGTCGAAGAAGTCCAGCACCACCTCGGCCATCGGCAGTTCGTAGGCGACCTGCACCTGGCTGCCCATGTAGGTGATGCCGACCTGGCTGCCGCGCTTCTCCTCGCACAGGGTGATCACCGCACCGACATAGTCCGGCGGGGTCAGGATGTTGGCGCGGATGATCGGCTCGCGGATCTCCTCGATCTGGTTCACCGGCGGCAGCTGTGCCGGATTGTCCAGCGGCATGATCCCGCCGTCCGTCTTGAGGATTTCGTAGATGACCGTGGGCGCGGTGCTGATCAGGTTGAGGTCGTACTCGCGCTCCAGGCGCTCCTGCACGATCTCCATGTGCAGCATGCCGAGGAAGCCGCAGCGGAAGCCGAAGCCCATCGCCTCGGAGCTCTCCGGCTCGAAGCGCAGCGCGGCGTCGTTGAGGCGCAGCTTGTCGAGCGCTTCGCGCAGGTCCGGATAGTCCTCGGCATCCACCGGGAACAGGCCCGCGAACACGCGCGGCTGCATCTCCTGGAAGCCCGGCAGCGGCTCGGAGGCGGGGTCGGCCATCAGGGTCAGGGTGTCGCCGACCGGCGCACCGTGCACGTCCTTGATGCTGGCGTTGATCCAGCCCACCTCGCCCGCACGCAGCGACGGCGTTTCCTTGCGCTTCGGCGTGAACACGCCGACCTTGTCGACCTGGTGCCAGCGGCCGGTGGACATCACCTGGATCTTGTCGCCGGCCTTGATCTCGCCCTGCATCACGCGCACCAGCGACACCACGCCGAGGTAGTTGTCGAACCACGAGTCGATGATCAGCGCCTGCAGCTTGTTGCTGCCGCGGTCGGCCGGCGGCGGGATGCGATGCACGATCGCCTCCAGCACCTCCTCCATGTTCAGGCCGGTCTTGGCCGACACCGCCACCGCATCGCTTGCATCGATGCCGATCACCGCCTCGATCTCGCCCTTGGCGCGGTCGATGTCGGCGGTGGGCAGGTCGATCTTGTTGAGCACCGGCACCACTTCCAGGCCCTGCTCGATGGCGGTGTAGCAGTTGGCCACCGACTGCGCTTCCACGCCCTGCGCCGCGTCCACCACCAGCAGCGCGCCTTCGCACGCCGCCAGCGAGCGGCTGACCTCATAGGAGAAGTCGACATGCCCGGGGGTGTCGATGAAGTTCAGGAAGTAGGTTTCGCCATTGCGCGCCGTGTACGGCACCGAGACCGACTGCGACTTGATGGTGATGCCACGCTCGCGCTCGATCGGGTTGTTGTCGAGAACCTGCGCTTCCATCTCGCGCGCGGTGAGGCCACCGCACAGCTGGATGATGCGGTCGGCGAGCGTCGACTTGCCGTGGTCGACGTGGGCGATGATGGAGAAGTTGCGGATATTCCGCATCGAATGGGTCATGGGGGTGGCGCGTCGGCGTCAGGGGGCGAAAAACGCGCCATTGTCGCACAGGGCGCACGGTCGCCAGCGCTCCTGGCGATGGCGTCCGCGCAATGCACGTCGCCCCTCGCGGGGCGACGCAGCAGGGACCGCAGGGTTCCGGGAGGCGGGTTATTCCGACTCGGCGCGCGGGGTGACCGCGATGAACTGGCTGCCGCGGGCGTTGCGCACCAGCAGCATCACGGTGTCGCCCGTCCTGGCGTCGCGCAGCGCGCGATCGAGTTCCGCCGGTGAATTGACCTCGTCGCGGCCCACGCGCAGCACGACATCGCCGGGCTGGATGCCGGCACGGCGCGCGGCCACGCCCTCGACGCGACCGATGCGCACGCCCTTGCCGGCCTCCACGCCGAGCTGGCGACGCTCGGCGTCGGCCAGCGGCTGGCCGACCAGGCCCAGCGGGTTCGACGATGCCGACGGCGCGGCGCCCGGTTGCGGCGCGCCACTGCCGGCGCGGCCGGCCACCAGGCTGCGGTCGAGCGGCGCGAGCGTCAGTGTGTAGTCGCGCTCGCGGCCCTCGCGGAACACGGTGAGCTTCACCCGGGTGCCCGGCGCCTTGTTGCCGATCAGCGGCGGCAGCTCGCTGGGCTGGTAGATGCGGGTGCCGTCGACCGCGCGGATCACGTCGCCCGGCTCGATGCCGGCCTTTTCCGCAGGACTGTCGGGCACCACCTCGTTGACCAGCGCGCCCAGGGTGTCGGGCAGGCCGAAGCCGCGTGCCTGTTCCTGGGTCATCGGGATCGAGTTGAAGAGCACGCCCACCTGGCCGCGTTGCACCGAGCCGGTGTCCTTGATCTGCTCGGCGACGTTCATCGCCATGTCGATCGGGATCGCGAAGCTCACGCCCTGGAAGCCACCGGTGTTGGAGAAGATCTGCGAATTGATGCCGATCACCTCGCCGCGCGTATTGAGCAGCGGACCACCCGAGTTGCCGCGGTTGATCGCCACATCGGTCTGGATGAACGGCACGTACTGCTGGTTGGCATAGGGATTGGAGCGGCCGGTCGCGCTGACGATGCCGGCAGTCACCGACTGCTCGAGCCCGAACGGCGAACCGATCGCCACCGCCCACTGCCCCGGCTTGACCAGGGTGGCGTCGCCGGCGCGCAGCGCGGTCAGGCCGTTGGCATCGATCTTCAGCAGGGCAACGTCGGATTCCTGGTCGCTGCCGACGATCTCCGCCTCGAACTGGCGGCGGTCCTGCAGGCGCACGCTGACAGTCTGTGCATTCTCGACCACGTGGTGGTTGGTGAGCACGTAACCGTCGGCCGAGATCACGAAGCCGGTGCCGGTGGAGGTGCCGCGCGGCATGCCCGGGTCCGCGCCACCGGGCGCACCCGGCAACCGGAAACCCGGGCCGAAGAAGCGCCGGAAGATCTCGGGCAGCATCTCGTCGTCGGGCATCTGCCCACCTGGCTGGTTGCGTGCCGCAGGCGCACCCACCAGCACCTCGATACTGACCACGCCGGGGGCGACCTGCTCCACCAGCCGGGTGAAGTCGGGCAGCCCGGTGACCAGCTGCGGAGCGGCGGGCGCGGACTGTGCGGGCGCGGTGGCCGCGGCCTGCGGTTCGGCGGTGGCGACCGGGAGCACGATGGCGGTGGTGGCTGCGGCGGTCATGGCGACCACGGCAACGATGGGCAGCGCTTTCTTCATCGGGGAAGGATCCTCGACCGGTTTCTGTGTGGGGTGTGCACGCGATGGAGATCGCGTGCGGGGGTCATTGGACGCCGGGTGTCGCCGGTGTATCGGCGGTATCGACGGACGCTCCGGCCCCGAGACTGCCGACCGGCATCGGCCAGACCAGCGTCGGACGGGGCCGCGCATCGATCTGCGGCTCGAACGGATGGTAGGTCCGCACCTGCATGGTGTCGGGCCCGTACCCGGCGGCAAACGGATTGCCGACCCCGGCGCGCGGCCATGGGCGGGCGGCCGGTGCGTCCACGGCCACCACGGACTCCACCGCCGCAACCACCGGACGCGACGCCGGCATCGACGGCTCCATCGGCTCCGTGGCCTGCGGGCGTGGCTGCGCGGCCACCGCGACCTGGGTCTGCTGCGACCGCCCGGCGGCTGCCGGCGTGGCCGTGACATAGCTTCCGCGCGCCTGGCGCTCGCTGCGACGCGGCACGTCCGCGGCCGCCAGCGCGGCGGCGCTGGCCAGTGCAAGGGTGCTCGCGTCCATGGCCTCGGCCTCCGGCGCCATTCCGGGCACCACCGCCCCGCTGGCCGGTGCGGCGTTGCCCGCGGCGACGCGCGACGGCAGCTCCGTCTCCACTGGCGGCTGCATCTGCCGGCCGACGAACAGCGCCGCCATCGCCACCGATGCCGCAAGCGCCGCGCCGCCGCCCCAGCGCATCAGCCCGGCGCGGCGCGCGACCGGCGCGGCCTGCACGGTCACCGTGTCCTCGGGCAGCCTGGCGCCCGCATTGATCGCCAGCGCGATGCCGGCGGCAAAATCGGCTGGCAGCGGCGCCTCGTGGCGGCCACGCAGCACGTCCCCGCAGACCTGCCAGCGCTCCCAGCAGCCGGCCAGTTCGGCATCGTGCTCGAGTCGGCGCAGCATGAAGCGCGCCTGGTCCGGCGACAGTTCGCCATCCAGCATCGCCGACAGCTGCTGGCGGTGATAGCGGTAGAGCTTGTCGGGATCGGGCTGCAGCTGCAGCGCGTCGCTGTCGTCTGGAAGCATCATCGGATCGCGCGCTCCACGGGTGTGTCGTTGTCCATCAGGGGCTTGAGTTCCTGGTCGATCGCCTCGCGGGCCCGGAAGATGCGCGAACGGACGGTACCGATCGGACAGCCCATGCGGGTGGCGATGTCCTCATAGCTCAGGCCGTCGACCTCGCGCAGCGTGATCGCGACCCGGAGCTCCTCGGGCAGTGCTTCGACCGCGCGCATGACCGTTTGTTCCATCTGTTGTCGCATCAGTTCACGTTCGGGGGTGTCGCTGTCGCGCAGGCGGATGCCGGAATCGAACTGTTCGGCGTCGGAGACATCGATGTCATCGGTGGGCGGCCGCCGCCTGTGTGCAACGAGGTGGTTCTTCGCGGTGTTGACGGCGATGCGATGCAGCCAGGTGTAGAACTGCGCATCGCCGCGGAAGTTGCCCATCGCGCGGTAGGCACGGATGAAGGTTTCCTGCGCCACGTCCTGCACTTCGCTCCAGTCGGCGATGTAGCGGCCGATCAGCGCCGCGATGCGGTGCTGGTACTTGCGCACCAGCAGGTCGAACGCAGCGGTGTCGCCGCGCTGCACGCGGCGGACGAGTTCCTGGTCCAGCTGTTCGGTATCGATATCGGCCATCGGCCGGCAGCTCCTGTGGCCCGGCCGGACTGGCTGGGCGGTGTGACCCGCATACGGGCAGGAAGTTCCGTGGTCTGAACCCTGTGAAGCATCTGGGGGTTGCCGTGCCGTCCCACAAGCCGGCGCCGGAACACGGCGTCAGCGCGCGGCGAAACGGCCTTCGACGGGCCGGCGGATTTGACGCAGGCGAAACAACCTCTGGATCATAAGGGCCTCTCCCGTACCCTATCGGATGGTGCCGCATGTTTGCAGGCCTCGACGGACTGCGCCTCAGTCATTGGAAAGCCGCGCAACGCGAGGATGGCGTGCTCGTGCTGGCCTTCGACCGCGCGGGCGAATCGGTCAACACGTTCGCGCAGGACGTGCTGATCGAACTCGACGCCGTGCTCGAGCGGCTGGCGCTCGAACCGCCGAAAGCGGTGGTGGTGACCTCGGCCAAGGAAAAGGGCTTCATTGCCGGCGCCGACATCCGCGAGTTCGCGGAGTTCGACGCGAAGGGCACGATCGGTGATTCGATCCGTCGCGGCCAGCAGGTGTTCCAGCGCCTGGCCGATCTACCGTGCCCGACGGTCGCCGCCATCCACGGCTTCTGCATGGGCGGCGGCACCGAGATCGCGCTGGCCTGCAATTACCGCATCGCCAGCAGTGACGGCTCCACCCGCATCGGCCTGCCGGAAGTGAAGCTCGGCATCTATCCGGGATGGGGCGGCAGCGTGCGCCTGCCGCGGCTGGTGGGCGCGCCCGCGGCGTTCGACATGATGCTGACCGGCCGCACGCTGTCGGCCAAGGCCGCGCGTGGCATCGGCCTGGTCGACAGGGTCGTCGAGCCCGCGCTGCTGCTGGACGCCGCGGCGACGCTCGCGCTCAAGGGCGCGCAACGGCCGCTCAGGCAGCGCGCACTCGGCTGGGCGACCAACACCTGGCCCGTGCGCCAGTTGCTGGCGCCGCAGATGGTCAAGCAGGTGTCGCGCAAGGCACGCAAGGAGCATTACCCGGCACCGTACGCGCTGATCGAGACCTGGCGCCGCACCGGCGGATCCACCGCACAGCGGCTGGCGGCCGAGCGCAAATCGGTGGTCCGGTTGGCGGGCACGCCGACCGCGCGCAACCTCACCCGGGTGTTCTTCCTGCAGGAGCGCCTGAAGGCGCTCGGCGGCAGGCACCACGGCATCGGCCATGTGCACGTGGTCGGCGCGGGCGTCATGGGCGGCGACATCGCCGCCTGGTCGGCCTACAAGGGCTTCGAGGTGACCCTGCAGGACCGCGAGCAGCCCTACATCGACAAGGCGCTTGCGCGCGCGCAGGAGCTGTTCCAGAAGAAGGTCAAGGACGACGCCAAGCGCCCCGATGTCGCCGCACGGCTGAAGTCCGACCTGCTGGGCGAGGGCGTGGGACGGGCCGACCTGGTGATCGAGGCGATCATCGAGGACACCGATGCCAAGCGCGGCCTGTATACGCAGGTGGAGCCGCGGCTCAAGGCGGATGCGCTGCTGGCGACCAACACCTCGTCGATCCCGATCGACGGGCTTGCGCAGGGCCTGGCACGTCCGGCGCAGTTCGCCGGCCTGCACTACTTCAACCCGGTGGCGCTGATGCCGCTGGTGGAGATCGTGCGCCACCCGGGCATGGACGAGGCCACGCAGCAGCGGCTGGCGGCGTTCTGCAAGGCGATCGACAAGCTGCCGGTGCCGGTCGCCGGCACCCCCGGCTTCCTGGTCAACCGGCTGCTGTTTCCGTACATGCTCGAAGCGGCGACCGCGTATGCCGAGGGCATCCCGGGGCCGGCGATCGACCGTGCCGCGGTCCGGTTCGGCATGCCGATGGGGCCGATCGAACTGATCGACACCGTGGGCCTCGATGTCGCCTCCGGGGTCGGCCGCGAGCTCGCGCCCTACCTCGGCCTGCAGATCCCCGCCACGCTGGCCACCCCGCCGGAAATGGGCCGACGCGGCAAGAAGGACGGTCAGGGGTTGTATGCCTGGGAAGACGGCAAGGCGAAGAAGCCGGAACTGCCGAAGGACTACAAGGCGCCCGACGACCTCGAGGACCGCCTGGTGCTGCCGCTGATCAACGAGGCGGTGGCGGCACTGCACGATGGCGTGGTGGCGGATGCCGACCTGCTGGATGCGGGAGTGATCTTCGGCACCGGCTTCGCGCCGTTCCGCGGCGGTCCGATCCAGTACGTGCGCGAGACCGGTGTCGACGCCGTGCTGGCCCGGCTCAAGGTCCTGCAGGCGCGGCATGGGGACCGCTTTGCGCCACGCCCGGGCTGGGACAACCCGGCATTGCGCGGCGCCTGACCGCGGACACCTGCGGGGCGCGGCGCACGCCGCGTCCCGTAACGCGCCCGGCTCACATCGTGTGCGTGGGCTTCTCTGAATTGGCGGTGCCGGCCAGCAGGGTCTCGATCCTGCCACGCACGTTCTCGCCTTCCTGGGTATCGGCGAACTGCACGCCGATGCCGGCCATGCGGTTGCCCTGCGCGCCCGGCGGCGTCACCCAGATCACCTTGCCGGCGACCGGCAGGCGCTCGTTGGACTCCGGCAGCACCAGCAGCACGAACACCTCGTCGCCAATGAAATAGCGCTTGGCGGTCGGCACGAAGATGCCGCCCTGCTTCAGGTACGGCATGTAGGCGCTGTAGAGCTGGGCCTTGTCCTTCACCGTCAACGACAGGATGCCCTGTCGCGCGCCGCCACCGGTTGCCGCCATTCGCTATCTCCTCGTACCGCGCCCGCCGGCGCTCCTGCTGTGTCCGCTCTCGCCCATGGCCTCGCGCCAGGCCAGCAGCAGCTCGCCCACCGCCAGGTCCGCCCGCACGGTGGTGCGCAGCAGGTCGCGGGTGCGGTTGGCATGCGCGAACCAGGCCGTGAGCCTGCGGGTTCGCACGGGGTCGGTCAAGCCGGCCGCACGCGTCGCCGCGAGGTCGGCGGCATGGCGCAGGCGCGCGTCGGCATCCTCGTCGCCGGTCCAGCGCCTGGCGACTTCCGACGGCGCCAGCGTGCCCGCGGCCAGCGCATCCAGATCCGTGGCGACGCCGGCACGCAACGCCATGCCACCCTCGCGCAGCCAGTGCTCCGCGATGCCGGGATGTCCGCGGGCGGCATCCAGCGCCTCGGCCGCGGCCTTGCCCGCATGGCCCTGCGACTGCAGCCAGGCCAGTGCCTCGTCGCGCGGCGGAAGGCGGAACTCCAGGCGCTGGCTGCGGCTGCGGATGGTCGCCGGCAGCCGCATCGGCTCCGCGGCCACCAGCCACAGATAGCGGCCGGGTTGCGGCTCCTCGAGCGTCTTCAGCAGCGCATTGGCCGCGGCATGGTTGATCGCATCGGCCGGGTCGACGATCGCCACCCGCGCCTGCCCGTACTGCGCGGTGAGCGCCAGCTTGCCGGTGAGCACGCGGATCTGTTCGATGACGATCTCGGTGCGCATGCGCGTGCCCTCGCGGTTCGGCTCGAGGCCCACTGCAAGCAGATCGGGATGGGTGCCGGCGGCGATCAGGCTGGCGGCGCGCGCATCGTGGCCTGCGCCCAGCAGGTGCGAGGCCAGACGGTCCGCGACCGCACGCTTGCCGAGCCGTGCCGGACCACACAGCAGCATCGCGTGACCCATGCGGCCACTGTCGAGGGCATCCACCGCACGGTCGAAGGCGCGCTGCTGCCAGGGCGCGAGCGACGACGGATTCACGCCGCCGTCCTCCAGCCACGCAGCGCCGCCACCGCGGTGGCCGCCACCGCGTCTGCCGGCGGCGCGGCATCGATGATGCGGAAACGGGCGGGTTCGGCGTGGGCACGGGCGAGATAGGCGGCGCGCACGCGCTCGAAGAACTCGTCGCGCTCGCCTTCGATGCGGTCGGGCACGAGGTCGCGGCCACGGGTGCGTTCGCGGCCGCGGGCGACATCGATGTCGAGCAGCAGGGTGAGGCCCGGGCGCAGGCCGACGAAGCCGTGCTCGAGCAGTTCGATGCGCGCGGCGTCGAGACCGCGGCCACCGCCCTGGTAGGCATAGCTGGAATCGGTGTAGCGGTCGCACAGCACCCATGCGCCGCGCGCGAGTGCCGGCTCGATCAGTTCGCGCACGTGCTGCACCCGCGCGGCGAACACCAGCAGCAGTTCGGCTTCGGCGACCGCCGGGGCGCCGCCGGGATCGAGCACGAGTTCGCGGATACGCTCCGCCAGCGGCGTGCCGCCGGGTTCGCGGGTGACCAGCACCTCGGCCCCGTCCTCGGCCAGGGCGGTACGCAACGCGGTGAGCACGGTGGTCTTGCCAGCGCCCTCGCCGCCTTCCAGCGAGACGAAGCGCGGATGCGTGGCCATCGCGCCGGGCACGCTCGCCCCGGATGCCGGCGACCCGGCGGCTGGCGTCGAACCGCCCATCACTGCGCCACGCGCGCGCGGTAGCGGCGCACGTACTCGCGCACCGCCACGTTGTGTTCGGCATAGGTGCGCGAGAACACGTGCCGTCCACTGCCGTCACCGATGGCGACGAAGTACAGCGCATCGCCGTCGGCGGGTTGCGTGGTCGCGCGAAGCGCGGCCACGCCGGGCATCGCGATCGGCGTCGGCGGCAGCCCGTCGCGGGTGTAGGTGTTGTAGGGGGTGTCGGTCTGCAGGTCGCGGCGGCGGATGTTGCCGTCGAAGTCCGCGCCGATGCCGTAGATGACGGTGGGATCGGTCTGCAGGCGCATGCCGATCTGCAAACGGCGCACGAACACCCCGGCGATCTGCGGCCGTTCCTCGGCGATGCCGGTTTCCTTCTCCACGATCGAGGCCAGCACCAGCGCCTCCTCCGCCGTCTTCAGCGGCAGGTTGTCGGCACGCTGCGCCCAGGCCTCGTCGAGCGCACGTTCCAGCGCGCGGTTGGCACGACGCAGCACGTCGAGATCGCTGTCGCCACGGGTATAGAGATAGGTTTCCGGAAGGAAGCGGCCCTCCGGGTGCACGCCCGGCCGGTCGATCGCCGCCATCAGCGCGGCGTCGTCGAGCGCGGCGCTGTCGGATTGGAGATGTTCAGCGCGCGCGAGCGCTGCACGCAGTTCGCGGATGTTCCATCCTTCGACGATGGTGAAGCGGTGCCGCACGACCCGGCCGTCGCGCATGTTGGCCAGCACGTCGCGGGCGCTCATGCCGGGCTCGAGTGCGTACTCGCCCACCTGCAGCCGCCCGGCGGCGCCGAGCTGGCGGGCCAGGAGCTGCCATTCGAGGTCGCTGCCTTCGCGCACGCCGGCCTCGCGGATCTTCTGCAGCACGCGGGCGAAGGAATCGCCGCGTTCCACCACGTAGCCGTCGCCGGCATCGATGCCTGCCAGCGGTTCGTGCCGGAAATCCTGCCAGCGGTCCCACGCCCAGTACGCCGCGCCACCGGCAAGCAGTGCGAACAGGGCAAGAAAGGCGCCGATGCCGCGCCAGCGTCGGGAGGTGGCCATCAGCGCACGCCGTGTGCGGGGTGGGGGCAGGTCATCGCGCAAGGATAGCGTGGGTGCCCCGGCCCTGCGTCGGCTCGGCGTCCGCCGCGAGTGCGTGCAGCATGCCGCGCGCCTTCGCGCGCGTCTCGTCGAGCTCGCGCTGCGGATCGGAGTCGGCGACGATCCCGGCGCCGGTGCGGAAGCGCACCCGCTCCCCGGCCACCTCGGCACTGCGGATGAGGATGTTGAGGTCCATGTCGCCGTCGCGGTTCAGCCAGCCCATCGCGCCGGTGTAGGCGCCGCGGCCAACCGCCTCGAGCTCGGCGATCACCTGCATGCAGCGCACCTTCGGGCAGCCGGTGATGGTGCCGCCGGGATGGACCGCGGCGATGACCTCGCCGGGGGTGGCATCGGCACGCAGCAGGCCGCGCACATTGCTGACGATGTGGTGGACATGGGCATAGCTCTCCACCGTCATCAGCTCGTCCACTTCCACGCTGCCGGGGGTGCAGACGCGGCCCAGGTCGTTGCGCTCGAGGTCAACCAGCATCACGTGCTCGGCGCGTTCCTTGGCATGCCCCACCAGCTCGCGCACGCGCGCGGCATCGTCTTCGCCCGGCAACCGCGGCCGCGTGCCGGCGATCGGACGGGTCTGCACGACATCGCCGCGCACGTTGATTAGCCGCTCGGGCGAGGCACTGACCACGGTTCCGCCTGCCGTTGCGAACAGCCCGGAAAACGGCGCCGGGCTCATCGTGCGCAGGCGTGCGTACAGCCGCGCCGGCTCCAGCGGCGCGTCGAAGCGGGCCTCCCAGCCGCGCGACAGGTTGACCTGGAAGACGTCGCCAGCCGCAAGGTAATCGAGGATGCGATGCACGCCGTCGAGGAATGCATCCGGCGCGTCCTCGTCGAGCGCCGCGGGCGGCATCCAGGCCCTGAATTCCGGTGGCGCTGCGCACGCCAGGTCCGCCTCGACCAGATCGAGCAGCCCGCCATATGCGGCCTCGTCCACCGCAATGCACTCGCCTGTCGTGTGGTCGCGAAGCACCGCCGCCGGGCAGCGCCGGGCCTGTGCCACCGGTAGCGCACCGGGCGCAGGCGGCAGGCTCAGCACCCGCTCGATCTGCGCGCCCAGCTCGTAGCCCAGGAACAGCGCCCAGCCACCGCGGAACGGCCAGCGCAGTTCCTCGCGAGGCTGCCGCAGCGCCTGCCAGTGGCGATCGAGCACACCGAGGAAGCCGCCTTCCAGTGCGTCGCCGCGCGTGTCGCGCACGACGCCATCCGTGCCCAGCGAAAAACCATCGCCGTCGGCGACCAGCAGCAGGTCCCAGCGCGCCTGGGCGGTGCCGTGGGCCACCGATTCCAGCAGCACCGGATAGCGCTGCGGTGCACGCCGGTGCAGCGCGAGCAGGTCGGTATCCGGGGCAAGTTGGCGGGTGATCAGCACGGCGGTGTCCAGGTGGAAGGCGGCAACGTGATGCGACGCGGTCTTCCACGCCGCCGGCAGCCGCAGACGACCATCGGCGTCGAACTCACGCATGTACCCGCCGGAGATGCCGGCACCATCCGCCGGCACGGCATCGGGCCTCAATGCATCTGCATGGAGGCCTTCGCGGCTTACACCTTCGCGAACACCAGCGTGCCGTTGGTGCCGCCGAAGCCGAACGAGTTCGACATCGCCACCTCGACCTGCGTGTCGCGCGCGGTATTGGGGATGTAGTCGAGGTCGCAGCCTTCCGACGGATTGACGAGGTTGATCGTGGGTGGCAGCACGCCGGTGTGGATCGCCATCGCCGAGTACACCGCCTCGATGCCGCCGGCCGCGCCCAGCAGGTGCCCGGTCATCGACTTGGTGGAGCTGACCATGACCGAACGCGCGTGGTCGCCCAGCGCCTGCTTGACCGCCATCGTCTCGGCGAGATCGCCAGCCGGCGTCGAGGTGCCGTGCGCATTGATGTAGCCGATGCGGGCGACGTCGATGCCGGCGTCGTTGATCGCGTTGCGCATGCAGCGTGCCGCGCCCTCGCCGTTCTCGCTGGGCGCGGTCATGTGGAACGCATCGCCGCTCATGCCGAAGCCGATCAGCTCGGCATAGATGCGCGCACCGCGGGCCTTTGCACGCTCGTACTCCTCGAGGATCAGGATGCCGGCCCCGTCGCCCATGACGAAGCCATCGCGGCCCTCGTCCCACGGACGCGATGCATGCGTCGGCTCCTCGTTGTGGGTGGACAGCGCCTTCATCGCGCAGAAGCCGCCCAGCGAGGTCGGCGTGGTCGCGTATTCGGCGCCGCCGGCGATCATCGCGTCGGCATCGCCGTACTGGATCATGCGCATCGCCAGGCCGATGTTGTGGGTGGCCGTCGTGCACGCGGTGACCGCGGCCACGTTGGGCCCCTTGGCACCGGTCATGATCGACACCTGGCCCGCGATCATGTTGATGATCGTGCTGGGCACGTAGAACGGCGACACCTTGCGCGGGCCGCCCTCGTGGTACTTGATGGTGGTGTCCTCGATGCCCTTCAGGCCACCGATGCCGGCACCGATCGCCACGCCGACGCGCTCGCCGTCGGCGGCCACGTCGAGGCCCGAATCCTCGATCGCCATCATCGAGGCGGCCACGCCGTAGTGCACGAAGGTGTCCATCTTCTTGATGTCCTTCGGTGCGATCCAGCGGCTGGCGTCGAAGCCCTTGACCTGGCCGGCGATGCGGGTCGGGAATGCGGACGCATCGAAATGGGTGATCGGGGCGATGCCCGAGCGACCCGCGACGATCGCTTCCCAGTTCGAGGCGAGGTCGTTGCCGACCGGCGACAGGATGCCCATCCCGGTGATCACCACGCGACGCTTGGACATGGAATGCTCCTCAATCGGTTCTGGATCGCGGCGGCAAGGTGTACGCCGCAAACGCACGAGGCCGCATGCGCGGCCCCGGGCAGGTCATGCAACGGCCGGGCGCACGAAGGGCCCCGGCCGCCGGGCGCGTCAGCTCTTGACGTGCGCCTTGACGTAGTCGATCGCCTGCTGGACCGAGGTGATCTTCTCGGCGTCCTCGTCGGGGATCTCGCACTCGAACTCTTCTTCCAGCGCCATCACCAGCTCGACGGTGTCGAGCGAGTCCGCGCCCAGGTCGTCCACGAACGAAGCGCTCGGGTTGACTTCCTCTTCCTTCACGCCGAGTTGCTCGACGACGATCTTCTTGACGCGCTCTTCGATGGTGCTCATGGATGTGCTCCGCTCAGGGCCCTGATTCGGCCGGTAGTGTAAGGGAAAGGCCGCCGGGCAGCGATGCGCGCCGGCAACCGTGAAGCTGGGGGAGTGTCCCCCGGTCCGGTGTCACGGCATGTACATGCCGCCATTGATGTGCAGGGTCTCGCCGGTGATGTAGGCCGCGTGCGGCCCGGCCAGGAAGGCCACGGCATTGGCGATGTCGGCGGGCTCGCCGAGGCGGCCCAGTGCGATCTGGCCCAGCAGCGCGGTCTTCGCGTCCTCGGGCAGCGAACGGGTCATGTCGGTGTCGATGAACCCGGGTGCCACGACGTTCACCGTCACCCCGCGCGAGCCGATCTCCTTGGCCAACGATTTCGAGAAGCCGATCACGCCGGCCTTGGCGGCGGCGTAGTTCGCCTGGCCGGCATTGCCGGTGACGCCGATCACCGAGGCGATGTTGATGATGCGGCCCTTGCGCGCCTTCATCATGCCGCGCATCACCGCCTTCGACATCCGGTAGACGCTGCTGAGGTTGGTGTCGAGGATGGCCTGCCAGTCCTCGTCCTTCATGCGCATCAGCAGGTTGTCGCGGGTGATGCCGGCATTGTTGACCAGGATCGACACCGCGCCGAATTCCTTCGTGACCGCATCGACCAGCGACTCGACCGAGGCCGCATCTGCCACGTCGAGCACGCGACCGTGGCCGCCGTGGGCCTGCAGGCGCGTGCCGATCGCCTGCGCGCCGGCCTCGCTGGTCGCGGTGCCGATCACGGTCGCGCCCTGCGCGGCCAGCGTGTCGGCAATGGCCGCGCCGATGCCGCGGCTGGCGCCGGTGACGAGTGCGATCTCGCCCTGCAGTGGTGGATTCATTGCTCAGTTGCTCCGTACAGCGTGCTTCGCCGCGGATTCTCGCGGATGCAGGCGGATAAACCAACAAACCGACGACGCCGGACGCGGCGATCGCGGCGGATCTCGATGTGGCCGACTATCCGCGGTGTCCCGCGGGCAGGCGTGGATGGATCATGCCTTCCATTCGGCCAGCGCGGCGTCGAAGTCGGCCGGCGTGCCCAGCGCGCGCGCCTCGAACGCCTTGTCGATGCGTTTCGCCAGCCCGGTCAGCACCTTGCCCGGCCCGCACTCGGCGAAACGGGTGACACCGCGCCCGCCCAGCGCCTGCATGCACGAGGTCCAGCGCACGGGCAGGTACAGCTGGCGCACCAGCGCGTCGCGGATCGACTGGATGCCCTCGTGCACTTCGCCGTCGACGTTCTGCACCACCGGCAGCGCGGGTTCGCGCCAGGTGGTGCCGGCCATCGCCTCGCCGAGACGGTTGGCCGCCTCGCGCATCAGCGGGGTGTGCGACGGCACGCTCACCGCAAGCTTCACCGCCTTGCGCACGCCACGCTCCGACAGCAGGCCGAGCGCGCGGTCGACGCCTTCGGCTTCACCGCCGATCACGATCTGCCCGGGCGAGTTGTAGTTCGCCGGCACCACCACGAAGTCGCTGGACAGCTCGCGGCAGGTCTCTTCCACCAGCGCATCCTCGGCGCCCAGGATCGCCGCCATGGCGCCCTTGCCCGCCGGCACCGCCGCCTGCATGAGCTGCCCGCGCAGGCGCACCAGGCGCGCGGCATCGGCCAGGCCGATGGCGCCTGCGGCGACCAGCGCGCTGTATTCGCCGAGGCTGTGGCCGGCCAGCGCCACCGGGCGCGCACCGCCTTCCGCCTGCCACAGCCGCCACACCGCCACGCTCGCCGCCAGCAGCGCCGGCTGCGTGAACTCGGTGGTGTTGAGCTGCTCTTCCGGGCCGTCCTGGCTCACCACCCACAGGTCGACGCCCGCACCTTCGGACGCCTCGGCGAAGGTGTCGCGGATCGACGCATGCCGCTGCGCGAGCTCGGCGAGCATGCCCAGCGACTGCGAGCCCTGGCCGGGGAAAACGAAAGCGAGCTGGGAATCGGTCACGCGCGGGTCCGGCTGGGAAAACAAGCGCGGCATGATACGGGCTGCGCCGTCGGGACGTCTGTACGACCGCGTATGTCACATGATCGGCGACGTTCGCCCGATACGACGACGCCCCGGGATGTCCGGGGCGTCGTCGTATGAGGCGGGCGTCCGGGCCTGCGCCCGGCTCAGTAGCGCAGCAGCGCCGAGCCCCAGGTGAAGCCGCCACCGAAGGCTTCGAGCAGCAGCAGCTGGCCGCGCTCGACGCGGCCGGAGCGCACTGCGACGTCCAGCGCCAGCGGCACCGAACCCGACGAGGTGTTGCCGTGCTGGTCGACGGTGACCACCACGCGTTCCATCGGCATGTCCAGCCGCTTGGCGGTGGCCTCGATGATGCGCAGGTTGGCCTGGTGCGGGATCAACCAGTCGATGTCGTGACGATCCAGGCCATTGGCGGCAAGGGTTTCCTCGACCACCGAGTCAAGCGCCTTGACCGCGTGCTTGAAGACCTCGTTGCCGGTCATGTTGATGCGCACGCCAGCATTGGGGGCGTTCTCGTCGAAGCCCACCGACACGCCCACCGGGTTCCACAGCAGCTCCTTCTTGCCGCCATCGGCATGCAGGTGGGTGCTGAGGATGCCGGTCCCGCTATCGGCCTTGAGCACGACCGCACCGGCACCGTCGCCGAACAGCACGCAGGTGGCGCGGTCGTTCCAGTCGATCATGCGGGTCAGCGTCTCGGCGCCGACCACCAGCACGGTGCGCGCGGCACCGGAACGGATGAACTTGTCGGCGATCGACAGCGCGTACACGAAGCCCGAGCACGCCGCGTTGACGTCGAACGCGCCGCAGCCGGCAACGCCGAGGCGGTGCTGCAGCAGGCAGGCCGTGGACGGGAAAATGAGATCCGGCGTGGTGGTGCCGAGGATGATCAGGTCGAGCTCGGACGCATCGACTCCCGCGGCCTCGAGCGCACGCACCGACGCGTGGTACGCCAGATCGCAGGTGGTCTCGCCTTCGGCGGCGATGTGCCGGTTGCGGATCCCGGTACGCGACGCGATCCACTCGTCGCTGGTGTCGACCCGCCTGGCAAGCTCGTCGTTGCTGACGGCGTTTGCCGGCAGGTAGCTGCCGGTCCCGGCAATCCGCGCATACACGCGGGGCATCGCGCCCGTGTCAGTCATCGTGTGCCGTCATCCTCGCAACCGCCACCCTCAGGCGGGCGGCAGGGTGCGCCACGCGACGGGGTGAGCCCTGCGGCCGCGAGGCGCTGGAAACCGCCGCGCCCAGGGCGCGACGGCACTCGCCGTCAATCTTCGTCGGCGATCTTGACCTTCGGCTGGATCACCTGGCGACCACGGTAGTAGCCGTCGGCGGTGATGTGGTGGCGGATATGGGTCTCGCCGGTGGTCGGGTCGGTCGACAGCTGCTTGGCCTGCAGCTTGTCGTGCGCGCGACGCATGCCGCGGCGGGACGGGGTGACTCGGGATTTCTGCACAGCCATGGGGTTGCTCCAGCAAACAGTTCTACGATCTTTGGGAGTCCGGGCCGCCCGCGGGCGACTCAGGTGTTCTTTTTCAGCGCCTGCAGCGCGGCGAACGGGTTGGCGCGCGCCTCTTCGTCGGGGGACACCGGCCAGTCGCGCTCCACCGCCTCCGAACCCGGCGCCACCGGCACCAGCGGCACGGCGAGCAGGAGTTCGTCCTCGACCAGGTCCGCGGGCCGCAGGATGCCGTCTTCGGGCACCAGCAGGGCTTCGTATCCGGGCGGAAGCGCGGCTTCGTCGGCTTCGTCGCGGATCAGGCCGAAACGCTGTTCCAGTTGCACCGGCTCGTTGAAGACCTGCAGGGTGCGCTGGCACTGCAACGGCAGCCCGGCCTCGACCCGCAACGCAACGAACGGCACCTGGAACGCGTCACGACCGAATTCCATGACGTAATCCGCATCACCTTGCGTCGACTGCAACACCTCGCCAAGACGGGGCATCGCCGACAACGGCAAGCGTCCTTCGAACACCCGCCGTGCGACGACAAGGCGCCAGACGTCGACGGTTTCGGGAAGATCGGCGGACATAAGAGGCGGAATGTTAGGGCCTCGCGAAGGGGGCTGTCAAACCGGAGGGGTCGCGGGAAAGTCCCGCCGCCGCTGGCGATTTGCCGGCGGTCAGCGCCCGCGGCAGACTGCCCCTCCCTTTCCGGGCGCCGATGGCCTTGATCCCACTCGCAACCCTGTTCGCCGTGGTGATTGTATGCGCTGCCTGCTGGTGGCGGTTGCGTCGCCGCAGCAGCCGCCGCCAGCAGGCGCTGTCGGCGGTGCTGGATGCCGCGGATGCCTTCGAGGACCGTCTGCGGGTGGCACGGGCCGAGATCGAAGCGGTTGCCGGCAGCGACCACAACCCTGTGCGCGATGCCATGCAGGAGATGCTGCGCCAGCGCCTGTGGCTGCAGCAGCACGGCCATGCGGCGACCACCGGCCAGCTCGACCAGGTCCGCGACTCGATCGACACCGCGCGCGCTCGCATCGAGCAGCAGCTCGACCGCATCGAACAGGCGCGGGCGCCGCTGTCGTGACCGGCGCGCTGATTCTCGCCTCGACCTCGCGCTACCGCCGCGAACTGCTCGAACGCCTGCAGCTGCCGTTCACCACCGAACGGCCCGACGTCGACGAGACCCCGCTGCCTGGCGAGGCACCGGCGGCGCTGGCGTCGAGGCTGGCCGTGGCGAAGGCACGCGAGGTCGCGCGCCTGCACCCGGGGGCCTGGGTGATCGGCTCCGACCAGGTCGCAGGCTTCGATGGCCACGCGCTCGGCAAGCCGGGCAGCCGCGACGCCGCGATCGCCCAGCTGCAATCGATGTCGGGCTCGAGCGTGCAGTTCCTGACCGCGGTCGCACTGTGCCGTGGCGACGCACTGGCCGGCGAGGCGCTGGACACCACCACGGTGACGTTCCGGTGCCTGCGGCGGGCGGAGATCGAACGCTACGTCGACGCCGAGCAGCCGCTCGACTGCGCCGGCAGCTTCAAGAGCGAAGGGCTCGGGATCGCGCTGTTCGACGCGATCGAGACCCGGGACCCGACCGCGCTGATCGGCCTGCCGCTGATCGCCACCGCACGCCTGTTGCGTGACGCCGGGTTCGTGCTGCCCTGAGCTGCACGCGTTCAGCGCAGGCGGATGCGCCGTTCGCCCCAGGTCTCGACGCTACCGTCGGCGCCTTCGATCTCCATCCCCAGCCAGTAGTCGCCCGCCGGCAGCGCGGAGGCATCGACCTGCGCGGAGAACGCCACCGCCGGTTGCCCGGGATCGTTGGAACGACCCTGCAGGAACTCGCCCACCCAGCGGTTCTCCTGCCCGTAGTCGGCGGTGGCGACCACCTCGCCGTCGAGCGTCAGGCGGACCTCGCGCACACCCACGCCATCCTTCACTGCCCAGCCGTAGACGCGGAACTCCCGCTCGACGGTGGCGCCGGCTGCAGGTTCCTGCAGATGCGCGACCGCGGGCGTCGCGCACGTACCGCTGTGCTCCGGCGCAGTGCCGTCGAAACGCAGCAGCAGGAAGCGCCGGCCGCCATGGTCGATGTTGACCGCCTCGGGGTGCGGCAGGTGGCCGAAGCGCTGGCACAGGCTCTGGTAATGGGCGAGAAGCTCGCTGAACTTGACGTCGGTGGTGCCGACCACCAGCAGCACCGGCCCCTGGGCCAGCTCGCGCGCGCCCTGCGCTTCCAGACCCCACAGCCGCAGCTGCGGGGCGCGGCCATGGTCGCGGTTGAGCGGATGGTCGAGCACCGCGATACGCGGATCGCCGAGTGCGAAACCGAGTTCGGCGCCGATCTTGAAGTTGTCGGCCACGATCTGCGTGCCGGCGGGCATCTGCGCGCGTGCCTCGGCCACCGCGGCGGCCAGTTCGTCCCAGCCGGCGAAGTTGGACGGATACCACTTCGCCGACGCGGCCTGCTCGCGCACCGAGGGCGACGAGACCGCGGCGTAGTAGCCCAGGAACGCCACCAGCCCGGCTGCCGCCAGCGACCAGGTAGCGGTGCGCAGCCAGCGCGGCCAGGTATCCAGCAATGCAGGCAGCAGCGCGATCAGCGCGAGATAGCCCGGCAACGGCCAGTGGAAGCTCACCCGCTCGACATCGGCGAAGAAGCCCAGCACGAAGAAGCCGGCCACCAGCAGCCCGCCCAGTAGCGCCAACAGCCGGCGCACCGGCTCGCGGCTGCGCGCACCGTGCCACGCCGCCGCCAGCAGCGCGACGAACAGCAGTGGCGTCACCACCCCGGCCTGCACCGGCAGGAACAGCAGGCCTTCGCCATGCAGCGCCCACGGGTGGCGGTCGACCAGCTGGAAGCGCAGGCCGGCCTCGGCGTTGTCGAAATTCCAGGCCAGCAATGGCGCCCACGCTGCGGCACCGAAGGCGATCGCGATCCAGGCGCGCGGATCGCGCAACGCGCGCCGGCCACCTTCCAGGCACAGCAGCGCGACGAATCCCACCCCGACCACCGCCGCGAAGCGGTAGTGGCTGAGCGCGCCCACCGCCAGCCCGAAGGCGAGCAGGCTGGCGCTGCCGGCATCCACCCTGCGTACCAGCCGGGTAGCGGCGTCCACGCATGCAAGCGTCGCCAGCGCCATCGCCACGTCGGGCAGCGCCAGCAGGCCCAGGGTGCCCGCCAGCGGCAACAGCAGCACCGCGATGCCGGCCAGCCACGCGCTGCGCTCGTCCACCTCGCGGCGCACCAGCGCGACCATCCACCACGGCAGCAGCGCCGCCATCAGCAGGAATGGCGCGCGCACGGCGAGTACGTGGTGGCCGCCGATCTCCACGCCCAGGCGGATCAGCCAGGCAGTGAGCCCGGGAAGGTCGGAATACGCCCACGCCGGGTGCTGCCCTTCCTGCCAGTAGAACGCCTCGTCGACGAACAGCGGCAGTCGCGCCGCCAGCGCGATCTTGACCAGCGTCACCACCCCCCAGAGGGCGATGAATACATGGCGCGGATGCCAGGCGCGCACGCCGGCACTGCGCATGTCGATGTCTGTCGGCATCCGTATGCGACCCAGTTACACTCGATTGATGAAGTTGGCGCCCGCGGCAACGGGGAGACGCGGGCCATGGCGACATCACCGCACGCCCCGTTCTCCGGAGACCCGCATGGCCGATTCGCCCACCCACGCCGACATGCTACCCGACGCGCTTTCACGATCGCTGGGCGCGGCTCAGGAGCAGGTGAATTCGCTGGTGCTGGGCAAGGCCCACGAGGTGCGGCTGGCGTTCGTCGCGCTGCTGTCGGGCGGCCACCTGCTGATCGAGGATCTACCGGGGCTGGGCAAGACCACGCTCGCGCATGCGCTGGCGGCGACCCTCGGCCTGGAGTTCCAGCGCCTGCAGTTCACGTCCGACCTGTTGCCGTCGGACATCGTCGGCGTATCGGTCTATGACGCGCAGGCGCGCAGCTTCGAGTTCCATCCCGGCCCGGTGTTCACCCAGGTGCTGCTGGCCGACGAGATCAACCGCGCACCGCCACGCACGCAGAGTGCGCTGCTGGAGGCGATGGCCGAGCGCCAGGTCAGCATCGACGGCGTCACCCACGCGCTGCCGGACCCGTTCTTCGTCATCGCGACGCAGAACCCGCTCGACCTCGCCGGCACCTACCCGCTGCCGGATTCGCAGCTCGACCGCTTCCTGATGCGCCTGAGCCTTGGCTATCCCGGTGCGGAAGCCGAACGCGCGCTGCTGGCCGGCAGCGACCGCCGCGACCTGATCGCGCAGGCGCTGCCGGTGCTCGGTGCCGACGACGTGCTGAAGCTGCGCGACGCCGTCCAGCGCGTGCACGCAAGCGATGCGCTGATCGATTACGTGCAGGCGCTGGTCGCGCGCAGCCGACACCACGGCGGCGTGCGCATCGGCCTGTCGCCGCGCGCCGGCATCGCCCTGCTGCGCGCCGCGCGTGCCTACGCGCTGTTGCTGGGCCGCCGCCATGTCGTCCCCGAAGACGTGCAGGCACTGTTCGTCGCCGTGGCCGGCCACCGTCTGGTGCCCGCCAGTGATGGCGGCGATGCGACGGCGCTGGCCAAGGCCATCCTGCACGCGGTGGCGGTGGACTGAGTTCCTGATGGCCGCGAGCGCCCGCGCACCGTCACGCATGTTCCAGCGCCTGCAGGGCCTTGCACGGCCGCGTGCGCCCGAAACGCTGCCGGCGCGGCTGGACCGCCGCCGCATCTACGTGCTGCCGACCGCCTTCGGGCTGTTCTTCTTCGCGCTGTTGCTGACGATGGGCGTGGGCGCGCTCAACTACAACAACAACCCCGCGCTGCTGCTGTGCCTGCTGTTGGCCGGCACCGCGCTGGCGAGCCTGCTGCACGCGCACCTGCAGTTGAGCGGACTTGCGGTGCAGGCGGTCGACGCGGAACCCGTGGCCGCCGGGCGTCCGCTCGCGCTGCGCGTGCATGTCCACGCCGATCCCGGCCGCGCCCGGCGCGGACTCGAGGTTCGCGCAGGTGACACCGCCGCCGCCCTGCACCTCGACGACGGCGCCGGCGAAGCGGTCATCGAACTGCCGACCATGCAGCGCGGCTGGCTCGACGTCGGCCGCCTGCGGATCTCCACCACGCGCCCGCTGGGGTTGGCGCGGGCCTGGTCGTGGGTCTGGCCGGAAGCACCGATGCTGGTCTACCCGGCCCCGGAGACGCATGGCCCGCCGCTGCCCGAAGGCGCCGGCGACAACGCGCAGGCGCGGCTGCACGCGTCCGGCGACGACGTCCACCACCTGCGCAACTGGCGGCGGGGCGATTCGCGTCGTGCGATCGCCTGGAAGCCTTCGGCGCGGCGTGACCAGCTGCTGGTCCGCGAGTACGAGCAGCCGCAGGGCGCCGACGTCGTCATCGAATGGCGCGGCACCGTGGAACTGCCCTACGAGGCGCGCATCCGCCGGCTCGCGCGCTGGGTGGATGAGGCCGAACGCGACCAGCGCCGCTACGTGCTGCGCCTGCCGGGACAGCCCGCGGTCGGTCCCGCACGCGGCGCGCTGCATCGCCATGCCTGCCTGCGCGCGCTGGCACTGCTGCCGGAGGCCGGGCATGGCTGAGGGCATCGCGACATTGCCGGGCCTGTCGCCTGCGGCTCCCGCCGCGGTGGCCGATCGACGCAACCTGCCCGACGCCGCCCGCGCGTGGTGCCTGGCGGCCTCGTTCGCGTGCCAGTTGCCGTTGCTGCTGCAGCTGCCGGGATGGCTGGGGCTGGCGATCGGCGCCCTCGCCGTCGCGGTGGCGGCGATCTCCTGGAAGCGCCGCCTGCCGTCGCTGCTGCGCGCGCTGCTGGCGCTGGCGGCGGTCGGCCTGGTGCTGGCCGGCAGCGGCTTTTCCTTCGGTCGCGACACCGGCTGCGCGCTGCTCGCCGCGATGCTGGCGATCAAGCCGGTGGAGCTGTTCACCTGGCGCGATGCGCGCAGCCTGCTGGGCTTCGCGCTGTTCGCGCCGTTCGCGACCTTCCTGCTCGACCAGGGGCCGCTGTCGCTGCTGCTCGGGCTGGGCGGGGCCCTGGTGGCGCTGGCCGCACTGTGGCGGCTCGCGGAGCTCGACGCCGCGGTGCCTGCCGAAGCACTGCCACCGGCGCAGGCCGTTGGCCGGCGCCTGTGGCAGGTCGGGCGGCTGGCGATGGTCGGGCTTCCACTGGCGCTGGCGGCCTTCTGGCTGTTTCCGCGCATGGCCTCACCGCTGTGGGGCGTGCCGGAACGTGCGATCGCCAAGCCGGGGCTGTCGGGTGAGATGGGCCCGGGCGACTGGCTCGACCTGATGGGTGACGATTCACCGGCCCTGCGCGCGCGTTTCTTCGGCCCCGTTCCGGATCGCACCGAGCGCTACTGGCGCGGCCCGGTGCTCACCGATTACGACGGCCGCCGCTGGTCCCGGGCCGAATGGGCGCAGGGCCTGCCACCCGCGGAGGTGCGCCATGACGGCCCGGTATGGGACTACGAACTCGAACTCGAGCCTACCGACCGCCGCTTCGCCGTGACCCTGGACCTGCCGCTGGCCGAGCCCGACGGCACCCGCCTCGGCCACGACCACAGCACCACGTCCTGGCGTCCGCTGAGTTCGTTGCGCCGCTGGCGGCTGCAGTCGGCGCCACCCGTTGCCTACGAGGCCGAGCTGCGGCCGATGCTGCGTACGATGGCCCTGCGCCTGCCCGAGGGCTTCAACCCGCGCACCATCGCGCTGGCCCGGCAGTGGCGCGCCGAAGCCGGTGACGGCGTGGCCGCCGACGAAGCCCTGGTGCAGCGCTTCCTCGACTGGGTGCGCAGCGACTTCGCCTACACCCTGGCCACCGGCCTGCCCGGCCGCCATGCGATCGACGAATTCCTGTTCGACGAGCAGGAAGGCTTCTGCGAACACTACGCCGGAGCCTTCGTGGTGTTCATGCGTGCCGCGGGCATCCCCGCGCGGGTGGTGACCGGCTATGTCGGCGGCTACTACAACCGCTTCGGCGACTACTGGCTGGTGCGCCGCGAGGACGCCCACGCCTGGGCCGAGGTGTGGCTGGAAGGGCGCGGCTGGGTGCGCGCCGACCCCACCGCCGCGGTGGCCCCGGAGCGCATCTACGACACCATCGCCAACCTGTCCGAGGACGGCGGCGCCGCCCGCGACGCGCTGGCCGGGATGTGGGACGTCGGCGACTGGATGCGCCGGGGGTGGAACGACTTCGTGCTCGGCTTCGACGCCACCCGCCAGCGCCAGCTGCTGAGCCCGCTGGGCATCCGCGACCTCGAGATGCAGCAGCTGGTGGTGCTGTTCGCGGCGCTGGGCGGCATGGCACTGGCGTGGATGCTGTGGCTGGTCGGGCGCAGCGAGCGCGAACGCGACCCGGTGCTGCGGGCCTGGCATGCGCTGGGCGCACGCTATGCCCGGCACGGGTTCGCACCGGCACCGCACGAACCTGCGAGCGCCTGGGCCGCGCGCGTCTTGGCGGCACGGCCGCACGACGCCGCGCTGGCCACGCTCAGCGCGCGTTTCTCCGACTGGCGCTACGCTCCCCACCCAGCCGGACCGGCGGCCGCACGCGCGCTGGCCCGCGACCTGCACCGGCACCGACCCGCGGAGACGCCCCGATGAATCGCGCCCACCTGCCCGCCGCACTGACCGTGGCGATCGCCTGCACGCTGCTGGCCGCATGCGCCACCGCGCCCACGCCGCTGCAGGGCACCTTCGCCGAAGTGTCGCCCGACCAGGCCACGACGGCGGCGTCCACCATCGGCACCGCGGTGCGCTGGGGCGGGCGCATCGTCGAGGTCACCCCGCAGCCCGACCGCACCTGCTTCCAGATGCTCTCGGCACCGCTGGATGCCAACGGCCGGCCCAGTTTCAGCGGCAACCAGGCCGGCGGCCGCTTCATCGCCTGTCGCACCGGCTTCTACGACCCCGCACTGTTCACCGCCGACCGCGAAGTCACCTTCACCGGGCGGATTGCCGCGACCGAGCAGGTCCAGATCGGCGAGTACGACTACCGCCTGCCGCGGGTGGACGCCGACGTGGTCTACCTGTGGCCCGAGCGCGCCGACGTGCAGGTGATCCGCTACGAGCCGTATCCGTGGGGCTGGGGCCCGGGCTGGTGGTGGTAGCCGGAGTTCAGGGCGTACCGAAGCGCCCGAGTGGCGCGCCCGCCAGCAGATGCAGGTGCATCTGGTAGACGGTCTGCCCGCCGTGGTCGTTGCAGTTCATGACGATGCGGTAGCCGTCGGCGGCAAAGCCTTCCCGGCGCGCGTAATCGGCCGCCGCCAGCGCCAGCCGGCCGATGACCTCGGCCTGCGACGGAGTCGCCGCGTCCAGCGTCGGTATCGTCTCCTTCGGCACGAACAGCACGTGCACCGGCGCCTGCGGCGCGATGTCGCGGAAGGCGATCAGGTGCTCGTCCTCGTGGACGATCTCGGCGGGAATCTCGCGGCGGATGATCTTGTGGAAGGTGGTGGGCATGGCGCGACCGGACGGTTGATGTACGCGTCAGCTTAGCCCCGCGCGACGTGGCGGGGTGCCCGCAACCCTCAGCCGGCGATGTCGCTGCGGCTGCCGAATGCGTGCGAGAGCGTGCCGCGGTCGACGTATTCGAGTTCGCCGCCCAGCGGCAGCCCGTGCGCGGGGCGGCTGGGCCGCACGCCGTGCTGGCGCGCCAGCTGCGCCAGGTAGTGCGCGGTGGCCTCGCCTTCGACCGTCGGGTTGGTGGCGACGATCAGCTCGCGCACCTCGCCCTCCGCCAGCCGCGTGCCGAGCCCGTCGAGCCCGAGTTCACGCGGACCGATGCCGTCGAGCGGGCTCAGGCGGCCGTGCAGCACGAAATACAGGCCGCGGAAATCGGTGGCCTGCTCGATCGCCAGGCGGTCGGCCGGTGTCTCCACCACGCACAGCACGTGCCCGTCGCGCGAGGCGCTGGCGCAGACCGTGCACACCGGGGTCTCGCTGAAATCGCGGCACCGCCCGCAGTTGCCGATCCGCGACATCGCCGCTTCCAGCGCCTCCGACAGCCGCCGGCCGCCGTCGCGCTGGCGCTCGAGCAGGTGGTAGGCCATGCGCTGCGCCGACTTCTGGCCCACGCCCGGCAGCACCCGCAGGGCGTCGATCAGTTGTTCGAGTAGCGCTGACATGGAAACCTGGCGGGATGCATGCGGTCGCGGAGAGGCTGCGGAGCCGCGCTCAGAACGGCAGCTTCATGCCCGGAGGCACCGGCATGCCGGCGGTGGCGGCGGACATCCGCGCCTGCGATTCGGTGTTGACCTTGTTGACCGCGTCGTTGATGGCCGCAGCGACCAGGTCCTCGGTCATTTCCGCATCGGTGATCACGCTTGGATCGATGCGCACCTTGCGGCACTCCATGCGCCCGGTGAGGGTGACGCTGACCATGCCGCCGCCGGCACTGCCGGTGACTTCCAGCCCGGCGAGCTCTTCCTGCGCGCGCTGCATGTTCTCCTGCATCTTCTGGGCCTGCTGCATCAGCTGGGCGATGTTTCCACGCATGTCGGTTCTCCTGTGGGGGCCGCGCCGGCTCGGGCGCGGTGAAAGATTCAGCGGTCGTCGACCGGGCGGATCGAATCGGGCACGAGCCGTGCGCCGTGCTGCGACATCATCCGACTGACGTCGGGATCGTCGAGGAACGCGCGCTCGGCGGCCTGCTGGCGGACATCGCGTTCGCGCGCATGGCGCTCGTGCAGGGTTTCGCCACCCGCGGCCACCTCGAAGCGGATGGTCGGCGTACCACCCAGCTGCGGCGCGAGCGCGGCGGCGAACTGCCCCACCAGCAGCGGGGTCTGCAGATGGTCGTCGCTGGCGGGCAGCGACAGGCGCAGCACGCCATCGGCGTAACCGAGGAAGGCGGTATGTGCGGCAAGCTCGCGGACCGGTCCGCGCAGGCCGAGACCCACGACCAGGTCCGGCCAGGCGTCGGCATCGACCTGCAGCGGCGCGCGCGCGGGCCCGACAACGCCAGCGGCGGCGACGGCCGCGGCAGCGCTGGCGACCGCACGGGGTGCCGCAGGCTGCGCGCGCACATCTTCCCGCGGGTCGGTGGCCCAGGGCGCGCGATCCTCGTCGGGGATGGCCGGCCCGGGCATCGGTGAAGCGGGCGCCGCAGCCACGGCCGCGCGCGGCGGGACCGGCGCTGCCGCGGGCGCAGCAGTCGGTGGCGCCGGGACGCGGATCCCGGAGCTCGCCGCCGGAGCCGCGCGCCGCGGGGCCTCGTCGGCCTCCAGCGCGGCGCGTGCGGCAGCCGCGGCGTCGCGGCGCCCACGGGTCGGCACAGCACCGCCCTGCCCGCGCGCAGGCGCGGCGCTGCCGGAATCACCGGCGTCGGTCGCGGCACCATCGAGCGGGCGGAATGCCAGCATCCGCAACAGGCTCATCTCGAAACCGGTACGCGGGCTTGGTGCGTGCTGCAGTTCGCGGCGGCCGTCGAGCGCCATCTGGTACCAGAGCTGCACGAGTTCCGGGCGTATCGCCGCGGCCAGCGCGTCGAGGTCGATGCCCTCGCCGTCGACCCCCGCGCCCGGGACCAGCTGCCTCACCTGGATGCGGTGCAACGCCTCGGCCAGCGCATCGAGCACGCTGCCCCAGTCGGGGGAGAACTCGGCCAGCGTGCCGACCTCGGCCAGCAGCCGTTCGCCATCGGCGCACGCCAGCGCGTCCAGCAGCGCGCCGACGCGGGTGCGGTCGACCGTGCCCAGCATCGCGGCCACGCCGGCATCCTCGAGCCGCCCACCGGTGTAGGCGATGGCCTGGTCGAGCAGCGACAGCCCGTCGCGCAGGCTGCCATCGGCCGCGCGCGCGATCTGGCGCACCGCGCCCTCGTCGAAGGTGATCTCCTCGGCGGCGAGGATGCGGCCGATCTGGCCTTCGATCTGCGCCAGGTCCAGCCGCTTGAGGTTGAACTGCAGGCAGCGCGACAGCACGGTCACCGGCAGCTTCTGTGGATCGGTCGTCGCGAGCAGGAACTTCACATGCCCCGGCGGTTCCTCGAGCGTCTTCAGCAGCGCGTTGAAGGCCGACTTCGACAGCATGTGGACCTCGTCGATGAGGTACACCTTCACCCGTCCGCGCGAAGGCATGTACTGCGCGTTGTCGATCAGCTCGCGCACGTCGTCCACGCCGGTGTTGCTGGCGGCGTCGATCTCCAGCAGGTCGATGAAGCGCCCGGCATCGATCGAGCGGCAGGTCTCGCACTCGCCACAGGGGTCGGACGAGGTACCCGACTCGCAGTTAAGGCTCTTGGCGAAGATCCGCGCGATGGTGGTCTTGCCCACCCCGCGGGTGCCGGTGAACAGGAAGGCGTGATGCACGCGCCCGGATTCCAGCGCATTGGTGAGCGCGCGGACCACGTGTTCCTGCCCGACCAGTTCGGCGAAACGCTTGGGGCGCCACTTGCGGGCGAGGACGAGATACGACATGCCGCCATTCTGCCATGCCGGTCGGCATGGCCGCCGGTGCCGCACCCGCCTGTACCGGGCGCATCGTCCGCCAGCGACCTGCAAGATGTTCCTTGTGGGCGCCGCGGGCGAACGCTAGAATCACGGCCCCCGTGTGGCCGCGCCAGGGCAGGCAAGGTGTACGGGTCAGGTGCGGAGAGGTGTCCGAGTGGTTGAAGGAGCACGCCTGGAAAGTGTGTAAGCGTCTAAACCGCGCTTCGGGGGTTCGAATCCCCCTCTCTCCGCCAGTTCTGCCTGCTGCAACGGCAGGTGCAAGTCTCCATGGTGGCCCCGTCGGCCCCTCGCGACGCTAGATCGAAAATCCCGCCAGGGCCGGAAGGCAGCAACGGTATCGGTTGATGCGGGCGACGAGGTAAGTCGGCGGGGCCATCGCCTTTTCAGTCAACGGCCGGCGGCATGATCGCCAGTGCATCGGGTTCGTTGCCGGTGGACCAGCGATCGACCACGTCCCAGCGCACGGTGTCGACGACCGCGACCTCGTTGCCGCCGCTGATTGCCACATAGACGCGCGGCCGGCGCGGATCCCCGATCACGCCGATCGGAAGCGCCGCCTCGCCCAGCAGGGTCTGCCGGTAGTCGCGACCGGCTTCGGCCAGCGCCACGGTCGCCACGGTCCCATGGCTCGCCACATCGAACACCGACAGCGTCGCCGCACGGGCGTTGGTGACCAGCGCATGCCGGCCGTCCGCGGTGAACACCACGCGGATCGGGAAGCCGGCGCTTTCGAGCGTCGCGCGGATTGCCAGCGAGTGCGGGTCGTGCACGGTGACCGTGTCGGCGTCGCGGTTGGTCACCCACACGCTGCCGTCGGGAGCGACCTCGATGCCTTCGGCGCCCGCGCCTGCGGGACGCTCGAGCGTTTCACCGGTCGCGAGGTCGATGCGCACCACTGAGCCCGCGCGGATCTTGCTGACGTAGGCCACGTCGCCGCCGCGCGACAGCGCCACCATGTGGCCGACGCCATCGCCGATGTCGATTGCACGCTCGACCGCGCCCGTGGCCGCGTCCAGCATCAGCAGCGACCCGCTGCCCTCGGTGGTCACCAGCAGGCGGCGCCCGTCGGGCATGTAGCGCACCCCGTGTGGCCGCGCATGCGTGCCGAGATCGAACGTGCGCACCTGTGCCGCGTCACGACCGATCACGGTCAGGCTGTTGCCGGGTGCCTGGTGCCCGTAGTTGGTGACCACCGCGGTGCGGCCGTCCGGCGCCACCGCGATCTCGTGCGGCGCCGCACCGGTGGCGATTTCCGCACGCCGCGCGCCATCCTCGAGCGAGATCCGCCACACGGTGTCGGCGGACTTGTTGCCGACCAGCAGCTCGCCCGCTGCTGCCGGCATCGCCGCCAGCAGCGCGCACGCCAGAACCAGTGTCCTGCCCATCATCGACCTCCTGTGCCTTCTTCGGGATGCAACCATGCGGCGTCGCCGTCCGCGTAGCGCTCGTGCTTCCAGATCGGGACATCCTGCTTGATGGCGTCGATGATCGCCCGGCAGCCCACGAACGCGGCGTCACGATGCGATGCCGATACGCCGACCCAGACCGCGACGTCGCCGATCGCGAGCGCGCCGATCCGGTGTACGCACAGCGCGCGGTGCAGGACGTGGCGTTCACGGATGGCAGCGACGATGCGCCGGCCTTCGGCTTCCGCCAGTTCCACATACGCCTCGTAGGCCAGTCCCAGCACGGCACGGCCACCGTGGTGGTTGCGCACGCGACCCTCGAAGACCACGCAGGCACCCGCGGCGGGATCCTCCAGCCCGGCATGCAGCGCGGACGTGTCGATTGCGTCCGCCGAGAGGAGGAAACCGGTGGTGTCGCGCATGCTCAACCCCCGCTCACCGGCGGGATGAACGCGACCTCGGTACCTGCGCGGGGTGCGTCTTCCCAGCGTGCGAACGCGCCGTCCACCGCGACCCGCAGCCGTTCGCGCGACAGTGTGAAACCGTGGCGGGCGCGGAGCGCCTCGTACAGCGTGCCCAGGTCCGCCGCGACGATGTCGACGGTTTCCTGCGCGGTGCCGGCGGCATCACGCAGGCTGGCGAAGTACAGCACCGTCAACCGGGTCATCCGGCCGCTCCCACGTCACGCCGCCCGCCGCGCTTGGCCACCAGCCGCGCGGGCCCGATGACGATCGCGTGCGACAGCGCCTTGCACATGTCGTAGATCGTGAGCGCGGCCATGGTTGCGCCGGTGAGCGCCTCCATCTCGACGCCGGTCCGGTGCACGGTGCGCACCGTGCACTCGATGCGCAACGCGCGTTCGCCCTGCCAGTCGATCGCGATGCGGATGCCGTCGATCGGTAGCGGATGGCAGAACGGGATCAGTTCGTGGGTGCGCTTGACCGCCATGGTGCCGGCGATCACCGCGGTATCGACGATGGCGCCCTTGGCACTGCGCAGGCCGCTGGCGCGCAGCTGGGTGGCCACCGCAACGGGAAAGCGCACGTCGCAGCGCGCGGTCGCGCTGCGTGCGGTCGCCGGCTTGGCCGACACATCGACCATCCCCGGGCGCCCGTCGGGGTCGACATGGGTGAGCGCCGGCACCGGGGTGCGCGACGTGCTGCGGGATCTTGGAGCGGCCATGACGGACTCGATCGGAACCGCGGCCGATGGTAACGGCAGCCGCGCTCAGCCGCCGACCAGGAACATCTCGACGCGCTGCCGTGGCGCCTGCGGCGAGGCGCCACGCAGTTCGCTGTAGCGGCCGGCGCGCCGTGTCCACAGCATCATCAGTTCCTCGACGACGCGGTCCTCGCCCTGGGCGATCAGCGGCCGCAACGGGCGACCGGCACCCGCGAACAGGCAGCTGTAGAACGCGCCATCGGCGGCCACCCGCGCGCGGTGGCAATCTCCACAGAACGGCGCGCTGACCGAACTCACGAAGCCGATCTCGCCGGCGCCGTCGTCAAACGCGTGTCGCTCGGCGACTTCGCCACGGTAATGCGGGTCCAGCGCGTGCAGCGGCCAGCGTGCGTGGATGCGCGCGCGCAGTTCGGCCGACGGCACCACGCGGTCCATGCGCCAGCCGTTGCAGGTGCCGACATCCATGTATTCGATGAAGCGCAGCACGTGGCCACTGCGGCGGAAGCGCTCGACCAGAAGCAGCACCTGGTCGTCGTTGACGCCACGCTGCACGACGCAGTTGAGCTTCAGTCGTTCGAACCCTGCCGCCTGCGCCGCCTCGATACCGGCCAGCACATCGGCGACATCCCCGCGCCCGCCGGACAGTGCACGGAAGCGCGCCGGCTCGAGCGCATCCAGGCTGACGGTGAGGCGATGCAGCCCGGCATCACGCAATGCCCGTGCATGGCGCCCGAGCAGGCTGCCGTTGGTGGTCAGGGCGAGCTCCACGATGCCGGGGATGCGCGCCAGTCGCGCCACCAGCAACGGGAGGTCGCGACGCAGCAGCGGCTCGCCACCGGTCAGGCGCAGCTTGCGCAGGCCCAGCCGCGCAAAGGCGCGCACCAGTGTCTCGATCTCGTCGAAATCCATCCGCCCGGCGGCGTCGAAACCATGGCCGGCGGGCATCCGGTCGGCCGGCATGCAGTAGCCGCAGCGGAAGTTGCAGGCCTCGATCACCGACAGCCGCAGATCATGCAGCGGCCGGCCCAGGCGGTCCGTCGGCGGCATCGGCGCGGGCTGCGGCATGCTCACCCGACCAGCGCTCCGGGCGACGGGCCGGCCAGTTCCAGCACGTCGCCCTGGCGGGCCACGCGATGGCCCAGCGCGCGCAACGCATCGCCATCGGCAGCGCTTGCATAGTGGTAGAGCACGCAGCGCGCCAGCAGGTCGGGCGGATACTCGCGCACCAGATCATCGATCCCGCTGTGCGACGGGTTGCCATGCAGGCCGCAGTCGTGGGCGATCAGCTCGCCCTCCGTGGCATGGTGCGCCAGCAGCTCGGGAATCGGCCGGGTGTCGCCGGTCCAGACCAGGCTGCCGGGCAGGCGCAGCCCGAATGCCGTGCCCGGCCAATGATGACGAACGGCGAACGCCTCCAGGCGCACGCCGTCATGCCAGAACGCGTTGCCGACCGGCACCAGCCGGAACGCGTCCCAGAAATTGGCGCCGCCCTCGGCGAGCACGTTCGGGTAATCGCCCACGCGCTGGTGCAGCAGCGGCACCACCGGCGCCGGCACGTACACCGGCATCGCCCCGCGCCGTGCGACATCGAAATATTCCGACACGAACAGCCGCTCGAGACCGGCCACATGGTCGAGGTGGGTGTGGGTGATGAACAGCGCGCGCGGCGGGCGGCCGTAATGCGCAAGGCATGCGCTCAACCCCTCGCCGCCGCAATCGATGGTCAGCCATGGCTGGCCGTCGCGTTCGATGGTCGCCATCGACGAGCCGAGTTCGATCGCCGACGCATTGCCGACCCCGTGGAAACGCAGGCTCCAGCCCATCACACACCCGTCGCCCAGCGGGCGTCGTAGGCGGCGCGCAGCCGCGCGAAGTCGGCCCGCACGTCGGTCTCCGTGCGCTCGCCGCGCAGCTTGAGCAGGGAACGCTCAAGGCGTGCGAGGTTGCGCGCGCGCCAGCGCGTTTCCGGCACGCGGATCCTTCCGCGGTCGAAGTCGATCAGCCAGCCCTGTCCGGTGGCATCGAACAGCACGTTGTGGGCGTTGAGGTCGGCGTGGTCGAGCCCTGCGCGATGGAACTTCGCGACCAGCCGCCCGGTTTCCTCCCACGGTGCATCGGCGCCGGCGACCGCCATGCGGTCGGCCAGCGAACGCACGCCGTCGATCCGCCGCACCAGGATCGCCGCGCGATAGGTCGGGCCACGGCGCACATAGCGCGCGGCGATCGGCTCCGGCGCCGGCAGCGACTGCAGCCGCAGGTCGCGTGTCAGGCGGAACTCCGCGAAGCTGCGCGTGGCCGCGGCACTGCGCCACCAGTAGCGGTCGCGGCTGAGCTGCGCAGCCAGCCCGCCCCGCAGGTACAGCCGCAACACCGCGTCGCCGAACGGACCGCGCACGAACCACGCACCGCCGCGCCCGCCACTGTCGACCGGGCGCGCGCGTTCACCCCACCACGCGGGGTCGAACCAGCCGGGCTCGGCCTCGCGGATCCACCCGGAATCACCGAGGATCGCGCCACGCCCGCCGGCAGCGTCCTCGAACGGAACCAGGTCCTCGTTCGCATCGAATCGCACCATGCCGCGAGTGTAGCGCCCGCGGCGACGCGGCCGGCAGCGAATACACTCGCCGCCTGTGCCATCCAGCGAGTCCGCAATGCCGCCCTCCTCCAGCGTGCCGCTGCACGCGCCCGCCTCGATCTGCCTGCTGCGGCTGTCCGCGCTTGGCGATGTCACCCATGTGCTGCCGTTGCTGCATACGCTGCGCAGCGCATGGCCGCACGTGCCGCTGGACTGGGTCGTCGGCCGCGGTGAACAGAAGCTGCTTGACGGCCTGTCTGGCGTCGCCTTCCACGTCTACGACAAGAAAAGCGGCCTCGCCGGCATGCGTGAATTGCGCCGCGGCTTCGGCGGCCGGCGCTTCGACGTGTTGTTGCAGATGCAGGTTGCCGCGCGCGCGAACCTGCTGTCGGCGTTCATTCCGGCCAGGCGCCGCATCGGCTACGACCGTACCCGCTCAAAGGATCTGCATGGCCTGTTCGTCAACGAGCGCATTCCCGACCGCCCCGGCATCCACGTGCTCGACGCGATCGGCAGCTTCTGCGAGCCGCTGGGGCTGCAGCAGGGTGAGGTCGTCTGGAATATGCCGGTGCCTGCCGAGGCGCACGCATGGGCGGCGGCGCAATGGCCCGACGACGGCCGCCCGGCGCTGCTGATCTCGCCATGCTCCAGCCACGTGCTGCGCAACTGGCGCGCCGAGCGCTACGCCGCGGTGGCCGACCACGCGCTCTCGCGGGGCTGGCGGGTGGTGCTGTGCGGTGGACGCAGCGCGCTGGAGCGCGACACCGCCGACGCCATCCTCGCCGCGATGCATGGGCCCGCACTCGATCTCGTCGGCAAGGACACCCTCAAGCAGTTGCCGGCGCTGCTGGCTCGCGCTGCGCTGGTGATGACCCCTGATTCCGGCCCGATGCATATCGCCAACGCGATGGGCGCGAAGGTGCTGGGCCTGCACGCCGCCAGCAACCCGGTGCGCAGCGGGCCGTACTCCGACCGGCGCTACTGCGTGGATCGCTACGACGATGCCGCGCGGCGTTTCCTCGGCAAGCCCGCCGATGCGTTGAGGTGGGGCAGCAAGATCGAGCGCGAGGGAGTGATGGACCTGGTCACGGTTGACGACGCCATCGCCGCGTTCGAACGCTATGTGGCCGATCGCGATGCCGGGCGAACGGGAGCCGCGGCGCGATGATCCGCCCGGGCCTTGCACGCCGCTTGATCCTCGCTGCCGGCGTGGCGGTCGCGCTGGCCACGCTCGCGATCGCCGACATGGACCGTCCTGATGCCGATCTCGGCCAGTGGCTGTTCCTGTCCGGGCTGGCGGTGTTCGCGTTCCTGCCCTACGGCGTGCTCGCGCTGGCGACGCGCGTCGGGCCGGCGTGGGTGCCGCTCGTGGCCGCATTGGCGATGTCCGGGCTGGACCTCGGCGCGCGCATCCGCGTGCGCTGGTTTCCGCAGGACGCCCAGGACGGCCTGCTGCTGATGTTCCTGCCGCTGTGGCTGCTGCCCGCCAGCCTGCTGCTGTGGATCGCGCTGGTCGCCGTGCGCGGCTGGCGCGCCCGCCAGCGCTGAAACGTGCCGCGGCGTGGGCCTCAGCCCGCGCCGGCTGCCCCGCCGCGGTAATCGCGGTACGACTTCTCCTCGACGTAGCCCGAGCCGAGCAGCAGGTTGATCTCCTTCTTCACCCGCGCCCGCTCGTCGTTCTCGAGATACACGCTGCGCGCGAGGCGGACGAATTCCCCGTCGAACTCGCCTGCGCGATCCTTGAGGCGGATGGCGTCCTCGATGTCCCACAGGCGCTCGTTGACCGCCTTGAGCTCGGCACGCAGCGCCGGCAGGCCGGCGGCGCCCGCCTCGACGCCGGGGGTGCGGGCGGGGGCGGGATGCGCCATCCATGTGCGCTCGAGCGCGGACAGTTCCTGGCGCACGTTGGCCAGCTTGGCGGGATCGGAGATCCGCTCGGCCTTGATCTGCAGGATGGCGATCTTGTCGAGCAGTTCGCCGAACGAGACGGGGACGAGGATTTCGGACATCGGCACGTGCAATAAGGGCAGCGGACGGCAGTGTAGCGCGTCGCTCAGCGGGGCCAGCGGATTCGCTTGTCGGCCGCAGGACGCACCCGTATGATGTGCGGCCCGCGGCGCATGCCCCGGGCCACCGGAGAGGTGGCAGAGTGGTTGAATGTACCTGACTCGAAATCAGGCAGGCGTTTATAGCGCCTCGGGGGTTCGAATCCCCCCCTCTCCGCCAGATACGCAAACGCCCCGCAAGGGGCGTTTTGCGTATCTGGCGGAGAGGGGGACTTTGGCTCGAACCCCCGGGTTCGACCCGACGGCGCGCAGCGCCGCAGGGCGCCTGGCCAGCGGCCACGCAATCCCCACCCGGACACCACATCACGAGAGCGTTTTGCGTATCCGCCCGTCAGTGCCATCATCGCGCCACGCCATACGCGCCCCGACGGACCGCATGCCCGCTGACCCCACCCCGCCCGGACCGCCGTTGTTCCCTTCGGCCCCACCGGCAATCGCGGACCACGCATGATCGAGTTCGGGCACCTCACCCACGCCGGCCTGCGGCGCGAACTGAACGAAGACACGTATTACGGCGATGCCGAACTCGGCCTGTGGCTGGTGGCCGACGGCATGGGCGGCCACGAGTACGGCGAGGTCGCCAGCGCGCTGGCGCGCGAGACCATCGTGCGCGAGGTCCGCCAGGGCACGCCGCTGGCGCAGGCGATCCGCATCGCCGACGAGGAGATCATCCGCGCATCGCGCCGGCGACACGATGCGTTGCCGATGGGCACCACGGTGGTCGCGGCGCGGGTCGAGGGCCAGCGCTTCCAGGTGGCCTGGGTCGGCGACAGCCGCGCCTACCTGTGGCGCGACGGCAAGCTGGTGCAGCTGTCGCAGGACCACAGCTACGTGCAGGAACTGATCTCCCACGGCGCGATCAGCATCGACCAGGCCCGCCACCACCCGCACCGGAACGTGGTCACCCAGGCCCTGGGCGTTACCGAGCCGGAGGCCCTGAAAGTGGAGACGCTGTCAGGGGAACTGCAGTCCGGCATGCAGCTGCTGCTGTGCAGCGACGGGCTCACCGAGGAAGTCGACGACCGCGGCATCGCGCGGGTGCTGGCGCATGACGAGTGCAGCGCCCAGGAGTGTGCGGACGGCCTGGTCGCCGCCGCGCTCGACAACGGCGGCTCGGACAACGTCACCGTGGTGCTGGTGCGCAGCCAGTAGCGCCCGACCGGCAGCGACCGGGCAAGCAGGATCCGGAAACATCCGCGAAGGTCCGCGCGGGACGCACGGACCCCGGCCCTCAGGCAGGGGTTTCCAGGCTGGCCGGCGACGCAGGCACCGTCTCCCACACCGTCCTGCCACCGGCGCGCTTGCGGATCGCATCCAGCCGCGCCGCGTGCGCAAGCAGTTCGGCCTCCGGCACCACCACGCGCGGGCGCGGCCCCAGCCGCAGCCCGGCCAGCGCGATCGCGGCACTCCCGGCTTCCGCCTCGTCCACCTGGCCGAAGCCGATCTCGCCCTGCCCCGCGGTCAGCGCGAGGTAGACCTCCGCCAGCAACTGGGCATCGAGCAGCGCGCCGTGGAGCTGGCGATGGGCGTTGTCGACACCCAGCCGCCGGCACAACGCGTCCAGCGAGTTGCGCTGGCCGGGATAGCGCTGGCGCGCCATCTCCAGCGAATCGAGCACGCGTACCCGGTCGCCCAGCTTGCCGACGCCCTCGCAGCGGGCGAACTCCGCTTCCAGGAAGCCCATGTCGAAGGCGGCGTTATGGATCACCAGCTCGGCGCCGTCGACGAACTCGATGAACTCTGCGACGACATCGGCGAACAGCGGCTTGTCGGCGAGGAACTCGACCGTCAGCCCGGTGACCTCCTGCGCGCCCATCTCGAACTCGCGCTGCGGGTTGAGATAGCGGTGGAAGGTGCGCCCCGTGGGGCGGCGCTCCACCAGTTCGACGCAGCCGATTTCAACGACGCGGTTGCCCTTGCGCCATTCCAGGCCGGTGGTTTCGGTATCGAGAACGATCTGTCGCATGCGGAGTCGGTTGCCGTCTGCCATCAGTCAACGCACCAGTGCGGCCGCGCGCTGGCGCACGGCTTCGTCGCGGGCGAGCACGTCCACGCGCTCGTTGTCGGGATCACCGTTATGGCCCTTTACCCAGCGCCAGTCGATCTCGTGGCGCTGGGCCGCGGCGTGCAGCCGCTGCCACAGGTCCTGGTTCTTGACCGGGTCGCCGCCGGCGGTACGCCAGTTGCGGCGCAGCCAGTTCGGCATCCACTCGGTGATGCCCTTGCGCACGTACTGCGAGTCGGTCTGCAGCATCACCGTACACGGTTCGGTCAACGTTTCCAGGCCGCGGATGGCGGCCATGAGCTCCATCCGGTTGTTGGTGGTCAACGGCTCGCCGCCGACCAGCTCGCGCTCCTGGCCGCGATAGCGCAGCAGCGCGGCCCAGCCGCCCGGGCCGGGGTTGCCGAGACAGGCGCCGTCGGTATGGATTTCAACCGCCTTGCGCGTCATGCCGCCGGCAACCCACGCGGCAGCGCCAGGCGCGCGGACGGCAGCGGCGTCAGCGCGGCCACGCGCTTTTCCGCGCGCAGCGCATAGGCCGCCCGCAGGCCGGGCCCGGACTGCAGTACGTCGCTGGTTTCCAGCTTCCACTGCGGCCCGATCCCCTGCGAGACCGGTTCCGGTTCGAGACCGGCGCGGCGCAGGCGCCGGCGCCAACCGAGCGGCTCGGCCGCGCGCAGGCCCTGGCCACGCCAGCGCCAGCGGTAGGGCGACAACGGGTTGAGGGTGAACAGCCACAGCCGCCCGCCGGGCTCCAGCACGCGTGCGGCTTCCTCGAGCAGGTCATCGTCCTCGCCACCGGCGCGCACCACGTGCTGCAGGATCACCACGCGCATGGTCGCGCTGGGCAGCGGCAGCGCCGTGCCGCAGCGGACCGCGCCGGCCCAGCCCTGCCGGTCGCGCCACAGGCACATCCCCCGTCCACAGGCATCGCCGGGATCACGGCGGGGTGCCGGTGCCAGCCACAGCCAGGGCGGCGACGGGCGCTCCGCCAGGCTGCGCTCCAGCATCGCGTCCTCGCCATCAAGCAGGATGCGGCCGGCCGGGCTGGCGAACCACGTGGTCACCCGAGGTTGACCATTCAGGGAGGTGGAGGGCATGGTCACGCATTCTACAGACCCCAGGGGGCCGGCCGAGTGCACCTGCAGCCGATCCCGGCACTGTCGGACAACTACATCTGGTGTCTCGCCGACGATGACGGCGCGCACGCGCTCGTCGTCGACCCCGGGGTGGCCGACCCGGTGTTCGATGCCCTGCGCGGGCCACCACTGGCGATCCTGCTGACCCACCACCATGGCGACCACATCGGTGGCGTCCCCGCGCTGCTGGAGCGTTGGCCCGCGACGCCGGTGATCGCGCCGGAGGATCCGCGCATCCCGGCGGCCACGCGCCGCGTCGTCGATGGCGAACGGATCACGATCGGCCCCTGGTCGCTCGAGGTCATGGCCGTACCCGGCCACACCCGCAGCCATCTGGCCTTTTCCGGCCATGGCGTACTGTTCTGCGGGGACACCTTGTTCAGCCTCGGTTGCGGTCGGCTGTTCGAGGGTACGCCCGCCCGGATGCTGGCCTCCCTGGACCGCCTCGCCGCCCTGCCCGGCACGACGCTGGTCTGCTGCGGCCACGAATACACCCACTCCAACGCCCGCTTCGCGCGTGCGGTGGAACCGGACAACCCGGCGCTGGCGCGCCTCAGCAAGGAGCTGGACACCATGGACCAGACCGGCAACGCGACCCTGCCCACGCAATTGGCCGACGAGCTGGCCTGCAACCCGTTCCTGCGCATCGATGTGCCTGCTGTGCGTACCGCCATCCGCGGGGGCGCACCGGTGGCGCCGCCGGCGGATGCTCCCCGCGACGCCTGGTTCGGCGCCCTGCGCGCCTGGAAGGACGGATTCGCCGCATGACGGCGCGGCGCCCGGCGATGCGGCAGCTGGCCGTCGCCCTCGCCTGCCTGCTGCCGTTTGGCGCGGCGCTCGCGGCCGACGCACCGGTCGCCCCGGTCGCGGAGCGCACCGAGCGCCAGGGTCGGGAGATCTACCAGAGCTTTGTCGACGGTCTGGCCGATCGCGACTGCAGTGCCGACTCCAGCGACCGCTGGCGCCGTCATTTCGCGCATGTACCCGCCGATCTCGCGCGCACGCCGGATCGCCTGCTGCCCCTGTTCGGCTATGTGGTCGATCAGCTCCGCGCCCAGCACCTGCCCACCGAATACGCGCTGATCCCGTTCGTCGAGAGCGGTTACCGGCCGGGCGCGCGCAGTGCGTCCGGGCCGGCCGGTCTGTGGCAGTTCATCGCGCTGACCGCACGCAACCACAAGGTCCCGATCCGTCCGGGCTACGACGGCCGCCTGTCGCCGGTGGACTCCACCCAGGCCGCGGTGCGCTACCTCAAGACCCTGCACGGCATGTTCGCCGGTGATTGGCGGCTTGCCGTCATGGGCTACAACGCCGGCGAGTACCGTCTGTTCGGCGCATTGCGACAGGCCGGGCAGCGCGCCGCCGATGCGCGGCCCGAGGAACTGCCGATGCCGCAGACCACCCGCGCCTACGTGCGCAAGCTGCAGGCACTGTCATGCCTGCTGCTGGAGGCCGGCGAACGCGAGGAGTGGCTGCAGGCGATCGACCACACCGTGCCGGTGCTGGTCCCGGCGCCCTTGCCGCGAGGCGCGGGCCATCTCGACAGCTGGGCGTCGCGCGAGGGCCATGACCCCGGCCAGATCCGGCGCTTCAACCCGGCGTTCCCCGACGGGCGTATCGCCAGCGCCGACCGCAACCTGCAGGTGCTGGCGCCCGCACGTGCCGGCCGCGCCGACAGCGCGGTGGCCGCGATCCCGGTCGACGCCCCGGGCACTGCCGGAAGCCGGACGGCCGTGACATCGGTGGCATCGGTCCCGGCGCGCGCCCCGGCGGCGGAACCGGTCCACTACGCACAGGCGGTGGAGCCACCGCGCTCGCATGTGGTCGCCCGTGGCGAATCGGTATGGCGCATCGCCCGTCGCTACGGCATCGGCGTCGCCCAGCTGCTCGCCCGCAACGGCCTCAGCGGCAACAGCGTGCTGCATCCGGGCATGACCCTGCTGATCGACGACGTGCTGCCCGGTGGCACTGCGGCCGTGGAGACCGCCCAGGGAAGTCCCTGAGCCCTGGCACGCGGCTCGGAACGCGTGACACAGGACGCCTCGTCCGTTGGCACCGCCGGCACCTTGAGAGGCTGCGTCGGCGAACGCCGGTTGCGAGCGCGGTTGCGGCCGCGCCGGTCATCCGACACAAAAAAGCGCGGACGTCGCCGTCCGCGCCTGTCCTGACCGGTCCGGATGCACCCGTTACAGGCGCGCCTCGTTCACCGTCACCTTCATCCGCGAACGCAGCGTGCGCACCAGCGTCTGTGCCGCCTCGCCACCCGCAAGCATGGTCAGCTGCTGGGCCAGCATTTCGCGCTCCTGTTCGCTGGCATCCGCAGGATCGCCCGGAGTGACCGCGCTCACCGCATACACCACCACGCTGCCATCCTCGAGCGCGACGTGGCCGGGCGACACCGCGCCCTCCGCCGGCACCGGGGCACGGAAATAGGCCTCGACCGCGACCGGATGCGGCACCGGCGTCCCGCGCGGCACGCCGGGCACGTCCTGCACGGGGAGTTCGCGCTCGGCAGCGACGTCGGCCAGGCTGGTGCCATCCGCCACGCGCGCCACCATCGCTTCCGCGGCGGCCATATTGGCCTTGCGGGCGCGGTCGGCACGGACCGCGGCGACGACCTGGTCACGCACGGCCTCCAGCGGCATCGCGCGCTCCGGCGAGTGCTCGGTCACGCGCAGCATCACCGACTGTTCGGGTCCGGTTTCCACCGGATCGCTGACGGTGCCGTCCTCGACCATCGCCGGGCTGAAGGCCATCCGCTGCACTGCCGGATGCGCGAGCACGCCGGGAGCACCACCCCGCGGGAACGGCCCGGCCTTCTGCACCTGCAGGCCGGCTTCTTCCGCTGCCGGCGCCAGCGACGTCGGATTGCGGTAGGCGCGATCGACCACGCGGTTCACCAGTTCGCTGAAACCACGCTCGCGCGCACCCTCGCCCAGCTCGCGCTCAAGCTGCTCGCGCACGTCCTCGAACGGGGTCTGCGTGCCGGCCTGCAGCTCGCGCAGCTGCAACACGTGCCAACCGTATTCGGTGCGCGCGGTGCCGACGTCGCCAGGCTGCATCTGCGCCAACGCGGCATCGAACGCATCACCCATCATGCCGGGCTCCACCCAGTCGAGATCGCCACCGGCATCACGCGAGCCGGGATCCTCGGAATGCTCACGCGCCAGTGCGGCGAAGTCCGCGCCCTGCTGCGCCTGGCGGGCGAGGTCCCTGGCTTTGTCCTCTGCTGCGCGCCGCGCATCGGCGTCCGCATCGGCAGGAACCTCGATCAGGATGTGCGAGACCAGCCGGCGATCGGGCTCCGAATACCGTGCGCGTTCCTTCTCGTAATGCGCGCGCAGCTGGGCTTCGTCCAGCGCCTCGTCCTGCAGCCCACTGCCGTCGAGCACGATGTATTCCACCGTCACCATTTCCGGCGCGCGGTAGTCGGCCTGGTTGGCCTGGTACCAGGCCTCGATCTCCGCATCCGATACCGGAGCTTCGTCGACCGCCGGCGGCAACACCGCGAACGACACGTCGCGGCGCTCGCCCAGCAGCACCATCAGGCGGTCGAGCTGGGCCGGGGTCACAAAGGCCGACTGCGCGACATGCGTGGGCAGCAACGACTGCTGCATGCCTTCGCGCACGCGCTCGTCGAACTGCCGCGGCGTCATCGGCGGATTCTGCGACTGCAACGCCAGCTGGTAGCGCTGCGGATCGAAACGGCCTTCCACCTGGAACGCCGGGATCTGCTGGATCTCCGCTGCCACCTGGGCGTCGCCCACGGCGATGACGCGATTGCGCGCGGCAAGCCGCAGCGCGGCCTGGTCGATCAGCTGTTCGAGCACCTGCCGACGGTTGTCCGCGCTCTCGAACGCGAGGCCGTCGAAGGCATCGCCCTGCTCCTCGCGCTGGCGCTGGCGTTCGCTCTCGAACGCGAAGCGGAAGTCTTCGGGCGACACGTCCTCGTGCGTCCACGCAAGCTTGCGCACCGGCCACCAGTCCGGCGCCGAGCGCCACCACGATGGCGCCGATTCGACGCGCGCGACATGGTTGCCGCCACCCTGGAACAGGTACTGCTCCATGCCGAAGAAGGCGAACGGAATCGCCAGCAGGATCACGATGACGACCGCGATCCAACCGCTGGTCTTCTCTCTCAGGGCTTGCAGCATGGCGACAACCGGCTATCGACGTAGCCGCGCAGTTTACCCGGATTGGCGGAGCGCAGCAGTCCACCACGGCACGCGCACCACGGGTCGCCGCACTCGCTCGCGCAGCCCGATCGGGATACGCCGCGCGGTCGCGCGTCAAAAAAACAAAGGGCGCCGGTGAGGGCGCCCTTCGGAAACGAGATGGCGGAGCGGACGGGACTCGAACCCGCGACCTCCGGCGTGACAGGCCAGCATTCTAACCAGCTGAACTACCGCTCCGCGTTGAAACTGTTTCAGGTGTAGCGGGCGGGAATCGACTTCCCTACCCTTTGAAGAAAACAAGGGCGCCAAAAGACGGCGCCCTTCGAGATCAATGGCGGAGCGGACGGGACTCGAACCCGCGACCTCCGGCGTGACAGGCCAGCATTCTAACCAACTGAACTACCGCTCCGCGATGAAACTCTTGAAACTCGGCTTGGTGGGTGCTGAGGGTTTCGAACCCCCGACCCTCGCCTTGTAAGGGCGACGCTCTACCGCTGAGCTAAGCACCCCCGAAGGAGCCGCTTAATTTACACCGTCCTTGAGCGCTTTGCCAGCCTTGAACGCGGGGTTCTTCGTGGCTGCGATCTGGATCTCTTCGCCGGTGCGCGGATTGCGGCCGGTACGTGCAGCGCGCTCGCGGACCTCGAAGGTGCCGAAGCCGGCAATGGCCACGTCCTCGCCCTGCTTCAGGCCGTTGGTGATCGCCTCGAACACGGCGTCGACAGCACAGGTGGCCTGGGCCTTGGTGAGGTCGCACTTGTCGGCGACGTTGGTGATCAGATCGGACTTCTTCATTTAGAGACGCTCCTGTGCGACGGCGATGTCGCGGTGATGACAACCGGCCCGCCTCTGGTGTGGACGTGCCTGCGTGACCGGTTCGGACGATGCGATGCGCGACGTGCGTCGCACATCGCGGACCCGGGTTTTATAACAGCGCCCCCTGCGCGACGCAAGGAAAAAGCCCGCAACCACGCGGGTTTACGGGCTCTAACGCAGGCCGGGGAAGCCTGTCAATGCTTGACGCCGGCCTGCGTTCCGGCCTTCTTCGAACGCGGCTTGGAGATGACCGGCGCGACGTCCTTGGCCGGCTTCACCGGCTTGATCGGCGACTCGAGCGCGAGGTCGAGCACCTCGTCGATCCACTTCACCGGCACGATCTCCATCTGCTGGGTCACCGACTTCGGCAGGTCGGTCAGGTCCTTGCGGTTCTCCTCGGGGATGATCACCGTGCGGATGCCACCACGCATGGCGGCGAGCAGTTTTTCCTTGAGGCCACCGATCGCGGTGACCCGCCCGCGCAGGGTGATCTCGCCGGTCATCGCCACGTCGGCGCGCACCGGGATCTTGGTCAGGGTCGACACCAGCGCCGTGGTCATCGCGATGCCGGCACTCGGGCCGTCCTTCGGCGTCGCGCCATCGGGCACGTGCACGTGCACGTCGTGCTTCTGCAGGAAGTCCATCGCCACGCCCAACCGCTCGGTGCGCGAGCGCACGATCGACAGCGCGGCGGAAGCCGATTCCTTCATCACGTCGCCGAGCTGGCCGGTGAGGATCAGCTGGCCCTTGCCGGGCACCAGCGTCGACTCGATCTGCAGCAGGTCACCGCCGACCTCGGTCCAGGCCAGCCCGGTCACCATGCCGATCTCGTTGTCCTCCTCGGCACGGCCGAAGTCGTAGCGACGCACGCCCAGGTACTTGTCGAGGTTGCGCGCGTTGACCGCGACGGTCTTCACCGCCTTCTTCGGCTGCGGGCCGGCCAGCGCGATCTCCTTGACCACCTTGCGGCAGATCTTGGCGATCTCGCGCTCGAGGTTGCGCACGCCGGACTCGCGCGTGTAGTAGCGCACGATGTCGCGGATCGCCGCCTCGGCGATCTTCAGCTCGGCGGGCCGGAGACCATTGGCCTTGAGCTGCTTGGGCACGAGATAGCGCATGGCGATGTTGAGCTTCTCTTCCTCGGTGTAACCCGGGATGCGGATCACCTCCATGCGGTCGAGCAGCGGGCCGGGGATGTTGAGCGAGTTGGACGTCGCCACGAACATCACCTCCGACAGGTCGAGGTCGACCTCGAGGTAATGATCGTTGAACGCGTTGTTCTGCTCCGGGTCGAGCACTTCCAGCAGCGCCGAGGACGGATCGCCCCGGAAGTCCATCGACATCTTGTCGATCTCGTCGAGCACGAACAGCGGGTTCCTGGTGCCGGCCTTGTTGAGGTTCTGCACGATGCGACCCGGCATCGAGCCCACGTAGGTACGGCGGTGCCCGCGGATCTCCGCCTCGTCGCGCACGCCACCCAGCGACATGCGCACGAACTTGCGGTTGGTGGCCTTGGCGATCGACTGCCCGAGCGAGGTCTTGCCGACGCCGGGCGGTCCGACCAGGCACAGGATCGGGCCACGCAGCTGCTTCACCCGCGCCTGCACGGCGAGGTACTCGAGGATGCGCTCCTTGACCTTCTCGAGGCCGTAGTGGTCGGCATCGAGCACGTCCTGCGCGACCTTGAGGTCCTTGCGCACCTTGCTGCGCTTCTTCCACGGCACGCCCAGCAGCCAGTCGAGGTAGTTGCGCACCACCGCGGCTTCCGCCGACATCGGCGACATCTGCTTGAGCTTGTTGAATTCGCTCTTCGCCTTGGTCTCCACCGCCTTCGGCATTCCCGCCTCGGCGATCTTGCGCGCGATCTCCTCCATGTCGTTCGGCGCGTCATCCATCTCGCCGAGCTCCTTCTGGATCGCCTTCATCTGCTCGTTGAGGTAGTACTCGCGCTGCGACTTCTCCATCTGCGACTTCACGCGGCCGCGGATGCGCTTCTCCATCTGCTGCACGTCGATCTCGCCGTCGACGAGGCCCACCAGCATCTCCAGCCGGGAACCGGTCTCGAACGTCTCCAGCAGCTTCTGCTTGTCGGCCAGGCGCACACCGAGGTGCGCGGCGATGGTGTCGCCGAGGCGCCCGGGCTCGTCGATGCCGGCCAGCGTCTGCAGCAGCTCCGGGGGCAGCTTGCGGCTGGTCTTCACGTACTGCTCGAACAGGCTCATCAGCGAGCGCGCGATTGCTTCGATCTCACGCTCCTCGCGGCCATCCTCGGGCTCGACTTCGTGGCCCTGCGCGGCAAGCGTGCCGCCGCGCTCGACCACGGCGTCCACGCGCGCGCGCGACACGCCCTCGACCAGCACCTTGATGGTGCCGTCGGGGAGCTTCAGCAGCTGCAGCACCTGCGCGACGGTGCCGACGGTGTAGAGGTCGTCGGCGGCCGGATCGTCGGTCTCGGCCGACTTCTGCGCCACCAGCAGGATCCGCTTGTCGGCTTCCATCGCCATGTCCAGCGCGCGGATCGACTTCTCGCGCCCCACGAACAGCGGGATCACCATATGCGGGAATACCACGACGTCGCGCAGCGGCAGCACCGGCAGGTCGAAGGCGGCGGTTTCGGGGGTAGCGATCATCGGGACTCCGGGAGGATCGGCCGGGCAGGATCGCCCGGCAACTGGCTTCCGTTATGGGGCTGGCGCGAGGTGCTTGCAAGCGGACGCTGCATGCCATTCCGGATGGGGTCATCCACTCCCCGGCATCCGTCGCCTGCAACGAAAATGCCCGCGCTCGAAGGGAGCGCGGGCACCGGACCGGGCCTGCCGCGGACGGGGATCTACTCCCCGGCGGCGACCTTCGGCGGCGCCGGCGGCGCCTGGTAGATCAGGTACGGCTCGGACCTGTGCTCGATCACCGACTCGTCGACCACCACCTTGCTGACGTTCTCCAGCGACGGCAGGTCGTACATGGTGTCGAGCAGCACCGATTCGACGATCGTGCGCAGCCCGCGGGCGCCGGTCTTGCGCTTGATCGCCTTGCGGGCGATCGCGGCAAGCGCATCCTCGCGGAACTCGAGCTCGACCCCCTCCATCTCGAACAGGCGCCTGAACTGCTTGGTGATGGCGTTCCTGGGCTCGGTGAGGATCTGCACCAGCGCCGGCTCGTCGAGCTCCTCGAGGGTCGCCACCACCGGCAGGCGGCCGACGAACTCCGGGATCAGGCCGAACTTGATCAGGTCCTCGGGCTCGACGTCGGCCAGCACCTTGCCGGTGTCTGCCTTGCGCTCGCTGCTCTTGACCTTGGCCGAGAAGCCGATGCCGCCGCCATCGGCGCTGCGCTGCTGGATGATCTTCTCCAGCCCCGCGAACGCGCCACCGACGATGAACAGGATGTTGCCGGTATCGACCTGCAGGAACTCCTGTTGCGGATGCTTGCGCCCGCCCTGCGGCGGCACGCTCGCCATCGTACCCTCGATAAGCTTGAGCAGCGCCTGCTGCACGCCCTCGCCGGACACGTCGCGGGTGATCGACGGGTTCTCGCTCTTGCGCGAGATCTTGTCGATCTCGTCGATGTACACGATGCCCTGCTGCGCCTTCTCGACGTCGTAGTCGCACTTCTGCAGCAGCTTCTGGATGATGTTCTCCACGTCCTCACCGACATAACCGGCTTCGGTGAGCGTGGTGGCATCGGCCATGGTGAACGGCACGTTGAGCAGGCGCGCCAGCGTTTCGGCCAGCAGCGTCTTGCCCGAACCGGTCGGCCCGACCAGCAGGATGTTGGACTTCGCCAGCTCGACGTCGTCGTTCTTCTGCCGGCTCTCGATGCGCTTGTAATGGTTGTAGACCGCGACGGCCAGCGTGCGCTTGGCGCGGTTCTGTCCGATCACGTACTGGTCCAGGACCTCGAGGATCTCCTTCGGCTTGGGCAGCGAGCTGCGTGCCGACTGGGCCTTTTCCTCGAGTTCCTCGCGGATGATGTCGTTGCAGAGTTCGACGCATTCATCGCAGATGAACACGCTCGGGCCCGCGATCAGCTTGCGGACCTCATGCTGGCTTTTCCCGCAGAACGAGCAGTACAGGATCTTGTTGCTGTCGCCGGAACGGCCCTGGGCGTCTTTGCTCATGTGCTTCGGTTTACCAGATGAAACGGTCCGCCGGAGCGGAGAGACGGACCGAGAATAGCATAGCGGCCGCGGGGCGCGTTCGCGCCTTCCGCGGGGATGGAAACGCAAGCGGCATCAGCAAGTTACCGCATGTGGCCGCGGCATCGCCGCGGCTGCGTGGCAAACGGTTCAGGACGGCTGGATCGACTCGTCGGGACGACGCTGGAGCACCTCGTCGATCATGCCGTACTCCTTCGCGCCCTCTGCGCTGAGGAAGCGGTCACGCTCCATGTCGCGCTCGATCTGCTCGATCGGCTGGCCGGTGTGGTCGGCATACAGCTGGTTGAGGCGCTGGCGCAGATAGAGGATCTCGCGTGCGTGGATTTCGATGTCGGTGGCCTGGCCCTGCGCGCCGCCGGACGGCTGGTGGATCATGACGCGCGAGTTGGGCAGTGCGTAGCGCTTGCCCTTGGCACCGGCCATCAGCAGCATGGAACCGGCACTGGCCGCCTGGCCGATGCACATGGTGCTGACGTCGGGCTTGATGAACTGCATGGTGTCGTAGATGGCCAAGCCGGCCGTGACCACGCCACCCGGCGAGTTGATGTACAGGCTGATGTCCTTCTCGGGATTCTCGGCCTCGAGGAACAGCATCTGCGCCACCACCACGTTGGCGACGTGGTCGTCGATCGGGCCGACGAGGAAGATGATCCGCTCCTTGAGCAGGCGCGAATAGATGTCGTAGGCGCGCTCGCCGCGGCTGGTCTGCTCGACCACCATCGGCACCAGGTTGAGGGCTTTGGTCACTTGGTTCACGCGCTGGAACTCCTGCTGGTGTGGCGCCCGCGCAGTGGTGCGCGGGCGTCCGTTACGTCGCATTGCTGCCCGCGGGCACGGGGCGGCCGGGTCAGGCCTGCTGCGAGATCGCGTCCTGGAAGCCGATCTTCTGCTCGGTGTGCTGGGCGCGCTCGGCGATCCAGTCGATCACCTGCTCCTCCATCACCCGGTTCTGCAGTCCCGACATCAGCTGGGGGTCGTTGCGGTACAACTCAATGACCTGCTCCGGCTCCTCGTAGGTCGAGGCGATCAGGCGCAGGGTCTCGTTCAGGCGCTTGGGGTCGAGCTGCAGCTTGTTGATGCGCGCCACCTCGCCGACCAGCAGGCCCATCAGCACGCGCTTGCGCGCCGCCTCCATGTAGCCCTGGTGGGCATCGGCCGGGACCTCGCCCACGTTGCGACCCTGGCGACGTGCCTGCTCGACGGTCTGCGCGACCATCGCACGTGCCTCGCTCTCGACCAGCTTCGGCGGCAGTTCGACGTCGGCCCAGGTCGTGGTGAGCTGCTCGCCCACCTCGCGGCGCAGCCGGTTCATCAGCGCACCCTTGAGCTCGCGCTCGAGGTTGGTGCGGATCTCGGTGCGGAAGGCCTCCTCGGTGCCGGCCTTGACGCCGAAGCTGCGGATGAACGCCGTGTCGACCTCCGGCAGCACCGGCTCGGAGACGCGCTGCACCGACAGGTGCACCTGCGCCTTCTGCCCGGCCAGCTGCGGCACGCGCCAGTCGGCCGGGAACTCGACGTCCACGGTCTTCTCGTCACCTGCCGACATGCCTTCCAGCGCGGCCTCGAGTTCCGGCAGCATGCCGCCACCACCGAGCACGGCGGTACCGTCCTCGCTGCCTTCGGCGGGCATGCGGTCCTCGCCGACCTGCGACCAGGTCTTGAGGTCGACCGCATCGCCGGACTGGGCCGGACGCGTGACCACCGTCCAGCTGCGGCGCTGCAGGCGCAGGTTCTCGATCATCCGCTCGATGTCCTCGTCGGTGACCTCGGCGGTGTGGCGCACGACGTTGAGGCGCGACATGTCGAGGTCGCCGAAGTCCGGCACCACCTCGAAGGTCGCGACGTACGCGAACTCGTCACCACCCTCGGACTGCGGCTCGATGCGCGGTTGGCCGGCAATGCGCAGTTCGTTGTCACGCACCGCCTGGTCGAAGCCCTCGCGCAGCATGCGGTCGAGCACCTCGGCGCGGACCTGCTGGCCGAAGCGCTGCTCGATGACCTTGGCCGGCACCTTGCCCGGGCGGAAACCCTTGATGCGGGTCGTGCGCGCGATCTCGCGCAGGCGCCCACCGACGTTGCTTTCAAGATTCTCTGCCGGGAGCCGGAAGGTCATCCGACGCTCGAGGTTGCCAACGGACTCGACCGAAACTTGCATATCCACTCCTGGGGTCGCGGCCGATGCCGCGAGCGATTCTCAAAGACGGTTATAGGTGGCGACCCGGGCACTGGCGCATCCGCGGATGCGGCGCCGGAGAAGCAGAACGCGATATTTTGGCGGATTCCGGGGGTGACCGCCACCAGCAGCGCACGCGCTGCCGGGTGCGGCCTGAACCCGGGGCGTGGAGCCGCACGTGCATGCCGCCGGACGGGGCCGTGTGTGCGGACGGGGGGGAGCATCCGCAGAGAGGTCCCGGGTCGCACCGGCATGCCGCTGCTGCCATTCCGGCCGCAGGCGCGCGATGGTCGCAAGGTGGCGACGCCAGCTGGATCCCGATGATGCGGATGCCCTCGCACACCTGGACGGGGCTCGGACTGCAGGGCTGGTGCGGAAGGGGGGACTCGAACCCCCACGCCTCGCGGCGTCAGAACCTAAATCTGGTGCGTCTACCAATTCCGCCACTTCCGCGCGGCGCCATTCTATCGCGCAGGCGGCGCGAGGCTGCCATCCGGCCGCGAACCACTGCCGTCCCGCCGGCCGGATGGCGCGTTCCGCGCAACGCCGGCAGGACCAGGGGTGACCTGGAGACATCCGCGCGCGCAAAGCAGAACGCCCGGCAAGCCGGGCGTCTGGGACTTCATGGTGGGCCGTCAAGGATTCGAACCTTGGACCTACTGATTAAGAGTCAGCTGCTCTACCAACTGAGCTAACGGCCCGTGAAGCGGGCGCGCAGTGTACAGGCACTGTGCGCAGTGGGCAATCGTTGTGATGCCGATTGCCGCGAAAGATGGGGTGGCTGAGGGGATTCGAACCCCCGACCACTGGAATCACAATCCAGTACTCTAACCAACTGAGCTACAGCCACCATTGAAACGCGAACCGGCCCGTCCTGGACCCGCACCCGCCACGGTGCGCTTTTCCGACCGATGCCGGGCTGGCGCGCCCGGCAGGACTCGAACCTGCAACCACCGGCTTAGAAGGCCGGTGCTCTATCCGGTTGAGCTACGGGCGCTCTGACCGAAGCGTACGTCGTGCGTTGCCGGATGGTCGGGGTAGAGGGATTCGAACCCCCGACATCCTGCTCCCAAAGCAGGCGCGCTACCAGACTGCGCTATACCCCGCCGACGTCGTACGGTTTCGACCCGTCACACCTGGGGCGCGAGGGGCGGTCATTGTCGTGAGCGCAGGCGCCGGTGTCAATTCTCCGCCGCACTTTGTTTGCACCGCGCTGCGTCCACGGCAGGGTCATGAAAGGGGCTGCTATCCTCGGCGCAGGCAATCAGACCGTACAGGGGACCACCATGCGCAGCGCCAATCCCGCCCTGAAGGAGTCGACCTTCCTCGACCTCGGCAGCGGCACCGTCGTCTCGCGCGACGGCGACACGATGACCATCAATGGCACGGTCAACAAGACCGGCTTCCTCCTGCTACTGACCGTGCTCACCGCGGCCTTCGCCTGGAGCCAGGCTGTCGGCGCCGATGGCCAGCCCGCACCCGGCTTCGGCATCTATGCCTGGGGCGGCGCGATCGGCGGTTTCGTCATCGCCATGGTCACCATTTTCAAGAAGACCTGGGCACCGGTGACGGCCCCGCTCTACGCGCTGGTGGAGGGCTTCTTCCTCGGCGCGATCTCGGCGCTGTTCAATGCCTACTACGAAGGCATCGTGATGCAGGCGGTGCTGCTGACCTTCGGCACCCTGTTCGCGATGCTGTTCGCCTACCGCAGCGGGCTGGTGCGCGCCACCGAGAACTTCAAGCTCGGCGTGGTCGCCGCCACCGGCGGCATCGCGATAGTGTACCTGGCGACGATCGTGCTGGGCTTCTTCGGCATCCAGATCCCGATGATCCACGAGTCGGGCATCGTCGGTATCGGCTTCAGCCTGTTCGTGGTGGTGATCGCGGCGCTGAACCTGGTGCTGGACTTCGACTTCATCGAAACCGGCGCCGAGCAGGGCGCGCCGAAATACATGGAGTGGTACGGCGCGTTCGGCCTGATGGTGACGCTGGTGTGGCTGTACGTGGAATTCCTGCGCCTGCTGGCGAAGCTGCAGGGTCGCGACTGACCCTCTGCCGCCGGGAATGGAAAGGGCGCTGCGGCGCCCTTTTTCATGCCCGCACGGTGGGTGCGGCGCTGCAGCCCATCAACCGCGCGGCTGCCCCGCCCGCTGCGGCGCGCGTTCCCGGCGTGATGGCCACAGGATGAAACCCAGGGCCACCGCCGCGAGGATCCAGCAGTAGTACACGCTGCCGGCCAGGGCGAGTGGCGAGACCGCCGCAAGCGACGCCGCCAGCAGGATCTGCGCGCCGTACGGGATCACTCCCTGTGCCACGCAGGCGAAGATGTCGAGCACGCTCGCCGAGCGCCGCGGGCTGATGCCGTGGCGCACGGCGATGTCGCGCGCCACGCTGCCACTGACCAGGATCGCGACGGTGTTGTTGGCGGTGAACACGTCGGCGGTGGCCGACAGCGCCGCGATGCTGAGTTCACCGGTGCGCTTGCCGCGATGCCCGCGGGCGAAGCGCGCGATCGCCCGCGCCAACCACTCCAGCCCGCCGCCCGCCTGCATCAGCGCGCCGAGGCCGCCGATCAGCAGTGACAGCAGCAGGATCTCCGTCATCCCCTCGAAGCCGATCCACACATCCCCGGCCAGTTGCACCAGGTCGTAGCCGTCGCCCAGCGCGATGCCGAAGCCCCCGGCCAGGACCAGGCCGATGCCGAGCACCAGCAGCACGTCGAGTCCGCACAGCGCCAGCACCAGCACCAGCACATAGGGCAGCGCCAGCCAGGGCGACGCCCCCTCGATGGACTGCACCGGTGCCGATTCGCCCAGCACCAGCAGCAACGCGATGGTCGCCAGCGCCGCCGGCAGCGCGATCCTGAAGTTCTCGCGGAACTTGTCGCGCATCTGCGCACCCTGGGTGCGGGTGGAGGCGATGGTGGTGTCGGAGATGATCGACAGGTTGTCGCCGCACATCGCACCGCCGATCACCGTACCGACCACCAGCGCGCGGTCGAGGCCGGCGGCATCCGCCACGCCGATCGCGATCGGCACCACCGCCGCGATCGTGCCCATCGAGGTGCCGATGGCCAGCGAGATGAAGGCGGCAAGCACGAACAGCCCGGGCAGCAGCAGCGCCGCCGGCAGCGCGCCGATGCCCAGCGCCACCACCGCATCGACCGCCCCGATCGCGCTCGAGACATGGGCGAATGCGCCGGCAAGCAGGAAGATCAGGCACATCAGCACGATGTTGGGATCGCCCATGCCACGCAGCAGGATCGCGGCCGGCCGCTGGCCCGCGCGCCAGGCAAGCCATGCGGCCAGGGCCAGGGCGGGCAGGATCGCGACCGGCGCGCGCAGCTGGTAGAAGCCCATCGCTTCGCCCTGCGCGGTGAAGTACAGCCCCGCCCCGAAGAACAACGCGAGGAACAGCAGCAGCGGGCTCAAGGCCAGCGCGCTGGGCTGGACGGGCGCCTCGGGGGCGTCCTGCACGGTTGGCGTCATGGCGGGGGCTGCGTGGGCAATCGGCGATTCTGCGTGGTCGCCGCGGCCACGTCATGCATACGGCCGGGATACTCGATGCCGCAAACAGGACGCCCACCCCGGTCGTGCGGGGTGGGCGTCGGATCAGCGATGTCGCGCGGGTCGGTCACCGGGTGCCGATCCTGCACCCTCTCCGTGCGACGGCGGCGTGGCGACACGCGCCACAGCGCGCCCGTCCCACCGCCGCGCAGGCGCAGCGGCGGGTGGCTCAGAGCCGACCGGCAATCGCCCGGGCAAACGCCATGGTATTGCCGCTGCCGCCGAGGTCGGGGGTCAGCGAATCGCCGGCGGCGAGCGTGGCGACGATGGCATTGCGAAGGCGCGTGGCCTCCTCCGGCTTGCCGAGGTGGTCGAGCATCTGCGCCGCGCCCAGCAGCAGCGCGCAGGGGTTGGCCTTGCCCTGCCCGGCGATGTCCGGCGCGGTGCCGTGCACCGCCTCGAAGATCGCCGCTTCGGCACCGATGTTGGCGCCCGGCGCCAGGCCGAGGCCGCCGACCAGACCGGCGCAGAGGTCGGAAATGATGTCGCCGAACAGGTTGGTGGTCACGATGATGTCGAACTGCTCGGGGCGCATCACCAGCTGCATGCAGCAGTTGTCCACGATCATCTCGTTGGCCTCGATGTCGGGATATTCCGCCGCCACCTCGCGGGCAACCTTCAGGAACAGGCCCGAGGTGCTCTTGAGGATGTTGGCCTTGTGGACGATCGTGACCTTCCTGCGGCCGGTCTTGCGCGCCAGCTCGAAGGCGTAGCGCACGATGCGGTCCGAGCCCTTGCGGGTGATGCGGGTGATCGACACCGCGGTCTCGCCATCGGCCGACACTTCCTGGCCTTCGCTGATGTACGAGCCTTCGGTGTTCTCGCGGATGGTGATCAGGTCGACGCCGTCGGTGAAGCGCGAGCGGGTGTTCGGGAACGAGGTTGCCGGGCGCACGTTGGCGTAGAGGTCGAACTTGCGCCGCAGCTCGACGTTGATCGAGCTGAAGCCACCGCCGACCGGGGTGGCCAGCGGGCTCTTGAGCGCGATGCGGTTGCGCTGGATGGACTCGAGCGTGGCGGCCGGCAGCAGTTCGCCGTGCTTTTCCAGCGCGACGAGGCCGGCATCGGCGTCTTCATAGCGCAGGCCGAGGCTCATCGCGTCGAGGACGTGGAGCGTGGCATCCATGATCTCCGGGCCGATACCGTCGCCGCGGATGACCGTGATCGTCTGGGTCATGTGGGGGATTTCCATGCAAGCGGGCGCTGCGCGGACGCGGCGCCGGGGACTGAAGTAAGCGCGTCATTATGCCATGCCGGCCCGTATGGCCCGGCCGGCGCGCCATTGCGCGGGCCAATGGCGGCAACACGCCCGGGCAGGTCACCGGGCGCGGGCTGCCGCGGAACCGATCCGCCTCAGCCGTGGTCGTGGGCGGCCGGGGATGTGGCGTCGCCCTGTTCCAGCTGATCGAGGAAGTCGACCGCGCGGCGCAGGTGCGGGATCACGATCGAGCCGCCGACCACCAGCCCGACCGAGAACGTCTCGAACATCTCGTCGCGCGTCACGCCGGCTTCCCGGCACTGCGCCACGTGGTAGCTGATGCAGTCGTCGCAGCGCAGGACCAGCGAGGCCACCAGCCCCAGCAGTTCCTTGGTCTTCACGTCGAGCGCGCCGGCCTGGTAGGTCTGGGTGTCGAGCGCGAAGAACCGCCGCACCACCTGGTTGGGCTCGGCGAGGATGCGCTCGTTCATGCGCTTGCGGAACGCGGTGAAGGCCGCGATGCGGTCTGCCTCGTCGCCACCTGCGCTCACGACGCGTCACCGGCCAGCAGCGGCTCCAGCTTGCCGGCACGGTGCAGCGCCATCATGTCGTCGTAGCCGCCGACATGGGTCTGGCCGATGAAGATCTGCGGCACGCTGGTGCGGCGCGTGGTCTCCACCATGCGCTGGCGCGCATCCGCATCCAGGTCGATGCGGACTTCCGTCCACTCGAGCCCCTTGCTCTTGAGAAAGGTCTTGGCGGCCACGCAGTAACCGCACATCGCGCTGGTGTAGAGGGTGATCTCGGGCGAACTCACATCGAAGCTCCGGAAACTTGCAGGCGCAAGGATGGTCACAGTGTGTGCGCGGCCCACCGGCTTTTCCAGCGCGGACCCGGTGCGGGCAACCGCATTGCCGGCCCGATTAACCGCGGATTCACCCCCGCCGCGCACCCTCCCTCCAAGCCCGGAAGCGCCGGTTACGATGCCCCGCATGCGCAATGTCCTGACTGCCGCCCTCCTCGTCCTTGGTCTTTCCGTCTCCCACGGCGCCGCGCAGGAGCGCCTGCCGGATATCGGGTCGTCCGCCGGCACGGTGCTGAGCCCGGCGCAGCAGGCCGAGTACGGACAGATGCTGCTGGCGCAGCTGCGCCACTACGACATGGTGCTCGAGGATCCGCTGGTCAACGACTGGCTGCGCGGCACCGGCGCACGGCTGGCCTCGGCCAGCGATCAGCCGCAACAGTCGTTCACCTTCTTCGTGATGCGCGACCGCTCGGTCAACGCATTCGCCACCCTGGGCGGGCATATCGGCCTCAACGTGGGGCTGGTGCTGGCCGCGCAGACGGAAGACGAAGTGGCGGCGGTGCTCGCCCACGAGGTCGCCCACGTCACCCAGAACCACGTGCTGCGTGGCGCGGAACGTGCGCAGCGCGACAGCGTGCCGATCCTGCTGGCGATGCTGGGTGCGATCGCCGTCGCCGCGGGCTCCGACAGCGACAGCTCCGGCGAGGCGGCGATGGCGGCACTGGCGGGTGCGCAGGGCTGGGCGATCCAGCGCCAGATCGACTACACCCGCTCCAACGAGTCCGAGGCCGACCGCCTGGGCATCCGCACGCTGGCGCGCGCCGGCTACGACGTTTCCGGCATGGCCAGCATGTTCGAACGCATGCAGGCGATGTCACGCACCAACCAGGGCGGCGACCGCGAACGCCTGCCCGACTACCTGCGCACCCACCCGGTCACCACCACCCGCATCAGCGAAGCCCGCCAGCGCGCGGAGCAGATCGCACGCGAGTCCGGGGCGATCGTCGGCACCGCGACCACGCCGGAGGGCAGGCGCACCGAACGCATCATTGCCGGCAGCCCGCTCGGCAACGTCGGCACCGGCACCCGCAACCCGCTGCTGCCGGCCTCGCTCAGGCTTCCCGCGGGCGCCGCGGCCCCGGGCGGTGGCGACCCGGTGGTGTTCGGCTGGACGCGCGAGCGCATGCGCGTGCTCAGCGCGGAAACCCCTGCCGCGGCGATCCGCGAGTACGAGGCGATGCGCCGCAACGGGCTCCTGGCCGACGACCAGCGTTACGGCCTCGCATTGGCGCGGCTGCTCAGCGGCGACTACGCGGTGGCGGCCACGCGCTTCGCGGAACTCCTCGAGGAATATCCCGGCGACCTCTGGCTGGGGGTCTCGCTGGCCGAGGCCGAGGTGCGCTCCGGGCGCGTGGTCGAAGGCGACCGCCGCTTCGACGCCCTGCTCGAACGCATGCCCAACCACCGCGCCACGGTGCTGACCTATGCCGGGCTGCTCGCCGAGCGCAACACCCCCGCCGCCGGCCGGCGCGCGCAGGAGCTGCTGCGCCCGTTGCTGCGCAGCGCCGCCGACGACCCGACCTTCCAGCGCACCTTCGCCCGCGTCAGCGAGATCGCCGGCGACCCGGTGCGCGCCGGCGAGGCCCATGCGGAAGCCGCATTCCTCGGTGGCCGCGCCGAGCAGGCACTGGTGCAGCTCAACACGCTGAAGAAGCGCGACGACCTCGACTACTACGCGCGCGCCCGTATCGATGCGCGCATCGCCGCCATCACCCCCACCGTGCTGGAACTGCGCCGCCAGGGCGTGCGCGACGAGGATCTGCGCCGCCGCTGACCCATGACGATGTCATGCCGGTGTCATGAATCTGTCGTCTAATGCGGTAAATCCGGCCGGGACCCCACCGTGCAGAAACGCATCCTGATCGTCGACGACGAACCCGCCATCCGCGACATGGTGGCCTTCGCCCTGCGCAAGGGCGAGTTCGAACCGGCCCATGCGGGCGACGCCCGCGAGGCGCAGAGCGCCATCGCCGACCGCGTGCCCGACCTGATCCTGCTGGACTGGATGCTGCCGGGCACCAGCGGGCTGGAACTCGCCCGCCGCTGGCGCCGCGAGGAGCTCACCCGCGAGGTGCCGATCATCATGCTCACCGCCCGTGGCGAGGAGAACGACCGTGTCGGCGGGCTGGAAGCCGGCGTCGACGACTACGTGGTCAAGCCGTTCTCCGCCCGCGAGCTGCTGGCACGTATCCGCGCGGTGATGCGCCGCTCGCGCGATGACGACGAGGACGGCAGCGTGCAGATCGGCAATCTGCGCATCGACGGCGCCGCCCACCGGGTGTTCGCCGGCGACGTGCCGGTCACCATCGGCCCGACCGAATACCGCCTGCTGCACTTCTTCATGACCCATGCCGAGCGCGTGTACTCGCGCGCGCAGCTGCTCGACCATGTCTGGGGCGGCAGCGTATACGTCGAGGAACGCACGGTGGACGTGCATATCCGCCGCCTGCGCAAGACGCTGGAACCGTTCGAACTCGACGGCATGGTGCAGACCGTGCGCGGTGCCGGCTACCGTTTCTCGGCATCGATGTGATCGCGACCGTGCCCGCCGCACCATCCCCGCGTCCGCACTGAGCGCATGCCACCGCGACTCGCCGCCGGCTGGGGCCGTACGCTGGGCCGCCAGGGACTGGTCCTTGCGACCGCCCTGGCCATCGGCCTGCTGGCAGGCCACCCCTGGGCCGCGCTGGCGCTGGCCGCACTCGGCATCGCGGCCTGGCAGCAGCTGCGCCTGCGTCGCCTGCTGCTGCGCCTGCAGTCGCGGCGGCACCTGCCCGCCGCGCAGGGCGCCGGGGCGTGGAACGAACTCGACCGCCTGCTGCACCAGTACCAGGATGACACCCGCAACCGCAAACGCCGGCTGGTGGAGATTCTGCGTGCCTACCGGGCCGCCGCGGCGGCGCTGCCCGACGCGGTGGTGGTGCTGGACCGCAACAGCCAGCGCGTGCAGTGGTTCAACGAGGCCGCAACCGGGCTGCTGGGCCTGCAGTACCCGGGCGACCTCGAGGCGCCGGTCGGCGAGCGCCTGCAACCGCTGCCCATCGCCCACTGGCTGGCCAGCGGCCGTCATGCCGAGCCGCTGCTGGATGCGCCCTCGCCCACGGATGCCGACGTCCGCCTGAGCCTGCGGCTGATCCCCTACTCGGAGAACCTGTGGCTGCTGGTGGCGCGCGACGTCAGCAAGCTGATGCGGCTCGAGCAGGTACGCCGCGACTTCGTCGCCAACGTGTCGCACGAGCTGCGCACGCCGTTGACGGTGATCCACGGCTATCTCGACATGCTCGAACCCGACGAACAGCCCGACTGGGCGCCGATCCTGGCCGAGATGCGCGCGCAGTCGCAGCGCATGACCCAGCTGGTGGAAGACCTGTTGACCCTGTCACGGCTCGAGGCGCAGGACACCGTGTCCGACGAGAACGTGCCGATGGAATCGCTGCTGGCCACCCTGCGCCGCGAGGCAGAGGCGCTGGGCAAGGGCCGCCACGCGATCCATGTCGAGAACCGCGCCGGCGTCGACCTGTGGGGGTCGATCAAGGAACTGCACAGCGCGTTCTCGAATCTCGTCTCCAACGCGGTGCGCTATACCCCGGCCGGCGGCCGCATCGACATCGAACTTTCCCGCAGCGAGGACGGCGGTGCCGTGCTGTCGGTACGCGACAGCGGCTATGGCATCCCCGCCGCGCACCTGCCGCGGCTCACCGAGCGCTTCTACCGGGTGTCCACCAGCCGCTCGCGCGAACTTGGCGGCACCGGCCTCGGGCTTGCCATCGTCAAGCACGTGCTGCAGCTGCACCAGGCACGGCTGGAGGTGCAGAGCGAGGTCGGGCGCGGCAGCGTCTTCGCCTGCCATTTCCCCCCTGACCGCGTACATTCGTCGCGAGATCCCTTCAACGATGGAGCCCCGCGTGAACAAGCGCGCATCCCGGCCGACCGCGCACGCTGAGCGCCGGAGCATCGTGCGCGGACAGCCACTGGCGATGTCCGAAGGCGCGAGTGCCGACGACCCGCTGGCCGACCCGGCGCTGTACTTCAACCGCGAACTCTCGCAGCTGGACTTCAACTTCCGGGTGCTGGCACAGGCGCAGGACGAATCGATCCCGCTGCTGGAGCGGCTGCGCTTCCTGTGCATCTCCTGCACCAACCTTGACGAGTTCTTCGAGATCCGCGCCGCCACCGTGCGCCATGCGCAGGACTACTCGGTGCAGAGCGCGCCGGATGGCCTTGCGCCAGCGACGGTGCTGCGCCGCATCCACGACCGCGCGGCCGAACTGGTGGCCGCGCAGTACGCATGCTGGAACAACGTGCTGCGCCCGGCGCTGGGCGAGGCCGGGGTGCGGATCTTCGGTCGTGACAGGTGGAACGCACGGCAGAAGCGCTGGCTGCGTGCCTACTTCCGCAACGAGATCATGCCGGTGCTGTCGCCGCTGGGGCTGGATCCGGCGCATCCGTTCCCGAAGATCCTCAACAAGTCGCTCAACGTGGTGGTCGTGCTCAAGGGCAAGGACGCGTTCGGGCGCAGTGGACACCTCGCCATCGTGCGCGCTCCGCGTTCGCTGCCGCGCATCATCCAGTTGCCGGAGCGGGTCTCGGGTGGCGAGTCCGACTTCGTGTTCCTGTCGGCGGTGCTGTCGGAATTCGTCGACGAACTGTTCCCGGGCATGGAGGTCAAGGGCGCCTACCAGTTCCGTGTCACCCGCAACTCCGAACTGCTGGTCGACGAACAGGAGGTCGAGAACCTGGCGCTGGCGCTGCGCGACGAGCTCGCCGGGCGCGGTTACCTGCGCGCGATGCGGCTGGAGATCGCCGGCAACTGCCCCAAGCCCATCGTCGCCACTCTGCTGAAGAACTTCGACCTGCCCGACAACGCGGTGTACCGCATCGACGGGCCGGTCAATCTCAACCGCGTCATCCAGATCTACGACCTGGTGCAACGCCCCGACCTCAAGTTTCCGCCGTTCCAGCCGCGCCAGCTGCGCGGGATCGACGAGATCTTCGAGCGCGTCGACGACGGCGACATCCTGCTGCACCACCCGTTCGATGCATTCACGCCGGTGCTGGAGCTGATCAAGCAGGCCGCCGAAGACCCCAACGTGCTGGCGATCAAGCAGACGCTCTACCGCACCGGCAAGGACTCGGCGATCGTCGAGCACCTGGTGCAGGCCGCGCGCAACGGCAAGGACGTCACCGTGGTGGTGGAACTGCGCGCGCGCTTCGACGAGGACGCCAACCTCGGCGTGGCCGACCGCCTGCAGGAGGCCGGCGTGCAGGTGGTGTACGGCGTGGTCGGCTACAAGACCCACGCCAAGATGCTGCTGATCGTGCGCCGCGAGGGCCGCAAGCTGCGCCGCTACGTGCACCTGGGTACCGGCAACTACCACTCCGGCACCGCGCGCGGCTATACCGACCTCGGCCTGATCACCGCCGACCCGGCGATCGGCTCGGATGTCCACCAGATCTTCCAGCAGCTGTCCGGGCTGGCGCCGGCGATCCAGCTCCAGCATCTGTTGCAGTCGCCTTTCACCCTGCACCGCGGCGTCATCGAGCGCATCGACCGCGAGGCCGACAACGCGCGTGCCGGCCGGCCGGCGCGCATCGTGGCCAAGATGAACGCCATCAACGAGCCCGGCGTGATCCGCGCGCTCTACCGCGCCTCGCAGGCCGGCGTGCGCATCGACCTGTTCGTGCGTGGCGTCTGCACCCTGCGTCCCGGCGTGGAAAGCGTATCCGACAATATCCGCGTGCTGTCGGTGGTCGGGCGATTCCTCGAACACCACCGCGTGTACTGGTTCGCCAACGACGGCAGGCCGGAACTGTTCGGCGCCAGCGCGGACTGGCTGGAGCGCAACCTGCTGCATCGGGTCGAGACCTGTTTCCCGTTCCTGGACCCGGCGATCGCCGCGCGGGTGCGCGAGGAAGTCATCGACAACTATCTCGCCGACAACACCCATGCCTGGGAGCTGCAGGCCGACGGCAGCTACCGCCGGCTGGAGCCCGAGGGCGACGAGATGCCGCATTCGGCGCAGGCATGGCTGCTGGCACGTATCAACGGCTGATCCAACGCATGCTGCGCGCGCTGCATGCGACGCCGGTCATGGCCGCCTGGCGTGCGCGGCGTGCGGGTTACACTGCGCGCCCCGCGGCATCGCACCTGCGCACAGCACGATGAGCCCAGCACAGACGCTCGCCCTGGCCGAAACGATGACCCCGCCGCTGGCCGACGGCGACATGCTGGCCGCGATCGACCTCGGTTCCAACAGCTACCACATGGTGGTGGCGCGCTACACGATGGGCCAGCTGCGCATCGTCGACCGCCTGCGCGAAACCGTGCGCATGGGCGAGGGCCTCGACGGCAAGGGCGGCCTGCGTGCGGAAGTGCGGGAGCGCGCGCTGGAGTGCCTGTCGCGCTTCGGCCAGCGCATCCGTGACATCCCACCCACCCGCGTGCGTGCGCTTGCCACCAACGCCGTGCGCAGACTGGCCGCGCCGCACGCGTTCCTCGCGCCGGCGGAAGCCGCGCTCGGTCATGCGATCGAAGTGGTTTCCGGCCGCGAGGAGGCGCGCCTGATCTATCTGGGGGTAGCCCATGCGCAGCCGCCGAAGCCGGGGCACCGGCGGCTGGTGATCGACATCGGCGGCGGCTCGACGGAATTCATCATCGGCGAAGGCTTCGAGACCATCGAGCGCGAGAGCCTGCAGGTGGGCTGCATCTCCAGCACCCAGCGCTTCTTTCCGAACGGCCGGCTGTCGCGGCGTCGCTGGCGCGATGCGCTGACCGAGATCGAGGCGGAATTCCAGCAGTTCGCCAATGCCTACCGGGCACTGGGCTGGCACGAGGCGCTCGGCGCATCCGGCACCAACAAGGCGATCGGCGAACTCTGTGCGGCCATGAAGCTCACCAAGGGCGCGGTGCTGGCGGAGGCGTTGCCGCCGCTGCGCGACCGCCTGCTGCAGGCCACCCACATCGACCAGATCGACCTGCCCGGGCTGTCCGACGACCGCCGGCCGATCATCGCCGGCGGCCTGCTGGTGCTGGAGGCGGCGTTCAACAGCCTCGGGCTCACGCGCATGGCGGTGAGCAAGGCGGCGATGCGCGAGGGCGTGCTGTTCGACATGCTCGGTCGCGGTGGCGACGACGATCCGCGCGAGTTCTCGATCCGCAACATCATGCAGCGCTACGGCATCGACACCGCGCAGGCCACCCGCGTGGAACAGACCGCCGTGCGCCTGTTCGACCAGGTGGCGCGCGACTGGTCGCTGTCGGGCGACGACCTGCTGATGCTGGCCTGGGCCGCGCGCCTGCACGAGCTCGGGCTCACCATCGCCCACAGCGGCTACCACGTGCACGGCGCGTACGTCATCGAGCATTCCGACATCGCCGGTTTCTCGCGCCAGGAGCAGCAGTTCCTCGCCGCGATGGTGCGCAGCCACCGGCGCAGGATTCCGCGCTCGGCATTCGACGCCCTGCCCGACCGCCTGCTGGGGTCGGCGCGCAGGCTGAGCCTGCTGCTGCGGGTGTCGGTGCTGCTGCACCGTGGCCACGAGAAGCACACCATCCCACGCCTGGACGCGCTCGTGTCCGGCGAGACGCTCACCCTCGTCCTCGACCGCGAATGGCTGGAGGCACGGCCGCTGCTGCGTGCCGATCTCGATGGCGAGGAAGGCGAGCTGCACGCGCTGGGACTGCGGTTGCGGGTGTCGACCGCCGGCTGACCAGCCGCGTCGCGGTGCTTGCTACCATCCGGGACGGTATCTCCTGGAGTCCGGCATGAAGCGTCTGTTCGTCCTGTCCGCCTGCCTGCTGTTGCTTGCCGCCTGCGGTGGCGGCCAGGTGCGGCGTATCTCCGAACCCACCGCCAGCATCCAGCAGCTCACCGTGGGCGAGGACGGCAACTGGTCGATCGAGCTGCGCCTGCAGAACTACAGCAGCATTCCCATGCGCTTCGAAGGGCTGAGGCTCGACCTCGCCATTGCCGGGACCGCCGCCGGCACGCTGGAGGCCGCCCCTGCACTGCAGATCGGTGGCGAGAGCGTCGACATCAAGACGCTCGAGCTGGTGCCATCGGCGCCGGCGCGGTTGGCGATTGCCGATGCGCTGGCTGCCGGCCGCGGCGTGTCCTATGTGCTGGAAGGCACCATCACCGCGGCCCCGGCCGACCGCGGCGGCGCGCGTGAGTACCGCGTGCGCCGTCCGGGATCGCTGACGCCCGCACCCGGCCTCCCCGGCGTGCTGCGCTGACGCCGGCTTCCCTGCCCCCCTTTCCCGACGAGTCCCCCCATGAGCCAGTACCAGCCGCCTTTGACCGACATCCGCTTCGCCCTCCACGACGTGCTCGGTGCCGAGGCACTGCTGGCCCGGCTGGGCTACACCGAGGCCACCCGCGACATCGTCGACGCGGTGCTGGAGGAAGGCGCGCGTTTCACCGCCACCGTGCTGGCGCCGCTCAACCGCGTCGGCGACGAGATCGGCTGCAGCTACGACAAGGCCACCGGCGCGGTCGGCACGCCGCCTGGCTTCCGCGAGGCCTACGAGCAGTACGTCGAGGGCGGCTGGCCGGCGCTCAACGCCGACCCGGCATACGGCGGCCAGGGCCTGCCGCAGCTGCTGGGCGTGCCGGTCAAGGAAATGATCGACGCGGCCAACCTCGCCTGGGGCAATTTCCCGCTGCTCTCGCACGGGGCCACCGAGGCGCTGCTGCACCACGGCGAGGACTGGCAGCGCGAGGTATTCCTGAAGCCGCTGGTGGAAGGGCGCTGGACCGGCACGATGTGCCTGACCGAAGCGCATTGCGGCACCGATCTCGGGCTGATCCGCACCCGCGCGGTCCCGCGCGCGGACGGCAGCTACGGCATCAGCGGCACCAAGATCTTCATCACCGCCGGCGAGCACGACATGACCGGGAACATCGTGCATCTCGTGCTGGCCAAGCTGCCCGATGCACCGGCCGGCAGCAGGGGCATCTCGCTGTTCGTGGTGCCGAAGGTACGCGTGGCGCGCGACGGCAGCATCGGCGAGCGCAATGCGGTGCGCTGCGGTGCCATCGAACACAAGATGGGCATCCACGGCTCGGCCACCTGCGTGATCAACTTCGACGACGCCGAGGGCTATCTCGTTGGCGAGCCGAACCGCGGGCTGATGGCGATGTTCACCATGATGAACACCGCGCGCCTCGCAGTTGGCCTGCAGGGCCTGGGGCTTTCCGACCGCGCCCTGCAGAACGCCAACCGCTATGCGCGCGAGCGCCTGCAGTCACGCGCGCCGGGCGGCGCACGTTACCCGGACAAGGCCGCCGACCCGATCGTCGTGCAACCGGATGTGCGGCGCATGCTGCTGACCTGCCGCGCGCTGGTCGAAGGCGGCCGCCTGCTCGGCTACCACGCGGTCTCGCTGGTCGACGTCATGGCCTGCGCGCCGGACGAGGCCGAGCGCAAGGAAGCCGCGGCGCTGGTCGACTTCCTCACGCCCATCGTCAAGGGCTGCCTGACCGAGTGGGGCGTGGAGTGCACCTACCATGCGCTGCAGTGCTTCGGTGGCCATGGCTACATCCGCGAGCACGGCATGGAACAGCTGGCGCGGGATGCGCGCATCACCACCCTCTACGAGGGCACCACCGGCATCCAGGCGCTCGACCTGGTGGGCCGCAAGCTGCTGCAGCTCAAGGGCGAGGGGCTGCGCGCGTTCCTCGGCATGATCGAATCGTTCTGCCGCACGCACGGCGATGACCCGGCGCTGCAGGAATTCATCGCACCGCTGCGCCAGCACGCACGGGACTGGGCCGCGCTCAGCCAGGACATCGCCGCGCGCGCGCAGGCCAGTCCCGACGAGATCGGCGCTGCCAGCGTCGACTACCTGTTCTATTCGGGCTATGTCGCCCTCGCCTACTGGTGGGCACGCAGCGTCGCCGCGGCGGACGCCTCCACGCAGTCCCTGGACTTCAAGGCCGCCAAGCGGGAAACCGCGCGGTTCTACTTCGCGCGGATCCTGCCGCGCACGCTGGCCCACCGCGCCGCGATCGACGCCGGCGCCGCCACCCTGATGGCGCTGCCCGACGAGGCGTTCTGACCGGTCGCCGCCCGCACCCTGCATGCAGCAGGCGTGCGGGCGCAGCGGGCGCCAACACCGGCATATCCAATCCGTCATCCATCGGGTATAAGCTGTTTTCCCGATGAGGGACGACAGAGCGCCGCTCCGTTTGATCCACCCCGGCCAGCGGCCGGAGTCGTCCGCGTCACCTTTCGATGCGCACGCCATGCCGTCCATCGCGCGGCTCGATCGGGTCCGCCTGCTGTCGCTCGACGCCCACGGGCGCGTGCTCGACTGGATGAGCTGGCAGGACGCCGCCTGCCTGTATGCGCGCGACGCGGTGGCCTGGACCCTCGGCGACCCCTGCCTGCAGGTGCATGGCGGCATCAACCGCCGCAGCGGCGAACGCAGCGTGCTGGACCTGCATCCGATCATCGCCGCACGCGGGCATGCACGCACCAAGGCGCTCGATCCCACGCCCACCCTCACCAATACCGCGCTGTTCGCGCGCGACCAGCACCTGTGCCTGTACTGCGGCCAGGGCTTCACCCGGCCGGTACTCACCCGCGACCACGTCAAGCCGCTGTCGCAGGGCGGGCGCGACGTCTGGGAGAACGTGGTCAGCGCCTGCTTCCCCTGCAATTCCCGCAAAGGCGGCCGCACCCCGGCGCAGGCCGGCATGCCGCTGATCGCGGTGCCCTACCGGCCGAGCTGGATCGAACACCTGATCCTGTCGAACCGCAACATCCTCGCCGACCAGATGGCGTTCCTGCGCAACCACCTCCCACGCAAGCACGCCCGCGACAGCTGACACCGCGCACGGCGCGGATGCCCGGCCCGCCGATGGCGGGCGTTCGTCCGGCCGCGAGCGTCCCCCGGACGCTCGCAAGCGGCCCGACTCACCCTCGCCGACCAGATGGCGTTCCTGCGCAACCACCTGCCGCGCAAGCACGCCCGCGACAGCTGACACCGCGCACTGCGCGGATGCCGGCCCGCCGATGGCGGGCGTTCGTCCGGCCGCGAGCGTCCCCCGGACGCTCGCAAGCGGCCCGACTCACCCTCGCCGACCAGATGGCGTTCCTGCGCAACCACCTGCCGCGCAGGCACGCCCGCGACAGCTGAAACAACGCGTTACACTCGCCGCCATTCGACAGGGGCGGACTTCCATGGCATTGACTGTTGGCCTGACCAGCATGGACAAGGCGACCGAGACCGCGTTGCGCGCGGCCTTCGACGCCGCCAACAGCGAGTTGCAGGGGCACTTCCAGCTGGTCGACGAGACCGCGGCGGACTACGTCGTCATCGACATGGACAGCATGTACGGGCCGATGGGTTGGCTGCGCCTGCACGCCGCGGGCAAGCAGGTCATCGGGCTGACGTCGGCACCGCGCACGCAGGCGGATCTCCGCCTCGGTCGTCCGTTCGACACGCTGGCGATGATCGGCATGCTGCGGCAGGTCGCGGCACATGCCGGAGTCGACCTGGCGGCGCTGGCCGAATCGGTGCCCACCGCACGTGCCGGGAGTGATGCAGCACCCGCCCCGCAGGCGCAGGCGCAGGCGATGGAAGCACCACCTGCGGCCCCCGTTACCTGGCCTGCCAGCGGACCCGCTGCTCCGCCCGCCCCCGAGCCGCCGCCAGTGCCGGCTCCCGAACCGCTGCAGGCCGCCAACGACGCAGCGGAGGCCGACGCACAGAGGCCTGATCCCGAACCTGCGGAGTCGTCAATCCCGACCACGCACACACCCGAACCCGTGGTCACGCCGGTTTCCGCACGGCTCGAGCCCGCCGTGGAAATGCCGCGCGAGCGTGGCCTGTTCGACTGGCTGCTGGCCAACGAGCTGCGCGGGCGTCTGCGCCTGCAACGCGCCGACAGCCCGGCGCTGTGGATCGATGCCGATGCGCAGACCTATATCGGCCCCGCCCAGCTCAAGCCGCTGGGTACCTGCTTTGCGGGGCCGCTCGAGCGCGACGACTTCGAAGCCGTCGATGAGGCCGCCTGGAACGCGGGCACCGCCGGCAGCGAGGCCCGCCCGCTGTCGCGGCTGACCTGGTATGGCGGCCTGCTGGCCGGACACGGCAGCCTGCTTCCGGGGTCGGAGCCCGACGCGCGCTACCAGTTGCTGAAGTGGCCGCAGACCGAACGCGAGTTCCCGCGGCATTTCCGTATCGCCACCGCGATGATGAAGGGCCCGGCGACGATCGCCGAGATCGCGGAGGCCAGCGGTACGCCGCTGTCGGAAGTGGCCGACTTCGTGAATGCCAACCTCGCCACCGGCTTCGCCGAGCCCTGGGTCGAACCGCAGCCCGAAGTGGCGCCACCGCCGCGCCAGGGCCTGTTCAGCCGTTTCATCCGCAAGTAGCGCAGCGCGCGTCACCGGGTGCGGCTTCCTTGCCCCTCACTGCGGGGGGGAGGACAATGTCGCGATGACTGATCCAACGCGCTATCCGCGCCTGTCGCGCATCGATTCCCCCGCCGACCTGCGTCGTTTCGACGAGGCCGAGCTGCCCGCCATCGCCGACGAACTGCGTGCCTACCTGATCGAATCGGTGGGCCGCAGCGGCGGCCATTTCGGCGCCGGCCTGGGCGTGATCGAGCTGACCACCGCGCTGCATTATCTCTACGACACCCCCGACGACCGCATCGTCTGGGACGTCGGCCACCAGTGCTATCCGCACAAGATCCTGACCGGCCGCCGCGACAACATCCACACCGTCAAGCAGAAGGACGGCGTGGCGCCGTTCCCCAAGCGCGACGAAAGCGAGTACGACACCTTCGGCGTCGGCCATTCCAGCACCTCGATCTCCGCGGCACTGGGCATGGCGATCGCCAACGCGCGCGCCGGCAACGACCGCCGCGTGGTGGCCGTGATCGGCGACGGCGCGATGACCGCCGGCATGGCCTACGAGGCGCTCAACCACGCCGGCGGCATGGAACCCGAGCCCGACATCCTGGTGATCCTCAACGACAACCGGATGTCGATCTCCGAGAACGTCGGCGGGCTGACCCGCATGCTCGGCCGGCTGACCAGCAACAAGGCGCTCAACACGCTGCGCGAGGGCGGCAAGAAACTGCTCGGCGACAAGAACAGCCCGCCGGCGAAGTTCGTGCGCCGCTGGGAGGAGCACTGGAAGGGCATGTTCGTGCCGTCCACGCTGTTCGAGGAGATGGGCTTCCACTACACCGGGCCGATCGACGGCAACGATGTCGAGGAAGTCGTGGCCGCGCTGAAGACGCTCAAGGGCCTCAAGGGGCCGCAGCTGCTGCATGTCATCACCACCAAGGGCAAGGGTTACGAACTCGCGGAAGGCGACCAGATCGGTTACCACGCGGTGTCGCCGTTCGACCCCACCAAGGGCCTGGTCGCCAAGGGCGGCGCATCGAAGCCGACGTATACCGAGGTGTTCTCCGACTGGCTGTGCGATGCCGCCGCGGCGGAACCGAAGCTCATGGGCATCACCCCGGCTATGCGCGAAGGCTCCGGCCTGGTGCGTTTCAGCCGCGAGTACCCGGAGCGCTATTTCGACGTCGCCATCGCCGAGCAGCACGCGGTGACGCTGGCCGCGGGCATGGCGGTGGAAGGCGCGAAGCCGGTGGTGGCGATCTATTCCACCTTCCTGCAGCGCGGCTACGACCAGCTGGTGCACGACGTCGCCCTGCAGGAGCTGGACGTGCTGTTCGCGATCGACCGCGGCGGCGTGGTGGGCCCGGACGGCGCCACCCATGCCGGCAACCTCGACCTCAGCTTCCTGCGCTGCGTGCCGCACATGGTGGTGATGGCGCCGGCGGACGAACGCGAGTGCCGGCAGATGCTGACCACCGGCCTGCGCCACGCGGGACCGGCCGCGGTGCGTTATCCGCGTGGCAGCGGCACCGGTGTTGCCGCAGGCAACGAACTCGACACCCTGCCGATCGGCAAGGCCGAACTGCGCCAGCGCGGCGCACGTGTCGCCCTGCTCGCATTCGGTGCGCTGGTGCCCGCCGCCGAAGCAGTGGGCCGCGAACTCGGGCTTACCGTGGTCAACATGCGCTTCGTCAAACCGCTCGACCGCGAACTGCTGCTGTCACTCGCGCGCGACCACGAAGGCTTCGTGACCCTCGAGGACAACGTGGTCATGGGCGGTGCGGGTTCCGGCGTGGCGGAACTGTTCAATGCGGAAGGCATCGTCGTGCCCGTGCTGCATCTCGGCCTGCCGGATGCCTTCCAGCATCACGCCAGCCGCGAGCAGCTGCTTGCCGAGGCGGGCCTGGACGTGAGCGGTATCCGGGCCGCGGTGCTGCGCCGCTGGCCTGACCTCGGTGCCGAGCGCGCCGGCCCCGTGGCTGCCGTCGGCGGCTGACCGCTACCCGCCTGCGCATCGACGCGCAGGCGGGCCACGGATCTTCATTCGGGCCGCGCCTGCGACCGCGACGATCGCGGCGCGCGGATATCCCAGCCCGCCAGCTCAGATCTTGCGTTCGCGGGTCGGCCCGCTGGTGAGGCTGGGATCGTTGCCCTCCGCGCTGGGGTTGTTCTCGCGGCCGAAGTCGTCACCCTTCGACGCCTTGCGGTCATGGACGCCCTGCGCACCGTCGTGATTGAGGCTGGCGTCGGCTTCCGGGCGGGGGTCCGCGCGCTCGGGCGGATCGTGCTTGTAGGGTGGATTCCTGCCGGCCCTGACGTCCGCGTCCTGTCCCGGCTCGCGGACCGCGCCCTCGCTTTCGCCGGACGGTGCCCGCAGCGGCGGGCTGCCGTCATCCGGATCCTCCTGCGGCGGCGGCGGCACTTCTCGACCTGTTGGCATCACCATGACGGACTCCTGTAAGGACACCCGGCCATCCTCCCAGTCGCGCCGTGAAGCAGGCGCAAGCTGCAGGACCGGCGCGCAGGCCCCGCGCCGGGCTGCAGTCAGGGCGATTCGACGGTGTAGCCCTTCGCGGCCAGGCGCTCCAGCATTCCGCCTTCGCCCAGCAACTGGTGCATCGACAGCATGGTGAAGCTCACCTGGTGCTGTTCGATCGCCTGTTCGACGTTCTCCAGCCACGCCTGCTGCGCGCGTTCGGGAAGGTCGTCGAGCCCGAGCCGTTGCGCCAGCACGCTGCCGGTCAGGGCCTGCTGGCAGGCGCTGTAGTGATTCTCGTGCGGTAGCGCGGCCAGGCCCTCGATATCACCGACCGCCCACGCATTCGCGCGCGCGCGCATGTTGTCGAGATCGGTCTCGATCCGCGCCATGGTGCCCTCGAAGCACTCGCGGTCCGCCAGGTCGCTGGTGTTGAGTTCCTGCAGGATGCCCTTCGGGTCCTCGACCGGCACGCGCACCACACTGTCGATCACCGGTACGTCCGCGGACTTCGCGGCGGCGGTCACCACCGGCCAGATCACTCCTGTCGTGCGCAGGCCCGAGCGGCGCAACGCCGCCTCGTAGAGTTCCTGCGCGGCCAGCAACGGGCGCCGGCGCTCCACACCGCGGTCGCGGCCGATGTAGCGCGCCTTGAGCACCTCCCAGCGTGCGTAGAGGTCGGGCGATACGACCTCGCGCAACGGGCGCTTGCCGGGGTTGTTGCGGGCACGCAGCAGCGCCGGGACCAGCGTGATGCCGCGGAAGAACCCCACGTCGGCGGTGCCCACTGACACCGTCGGCGGCCCGATCACCGCCTGTGAGCGTGCGATCACCGATTCGACCTCGGCCGATTCCCACTCCATCCGCCGCGGCAGCGGCGATACCGTGCCGAGAAGGTAGAGGGTGTGGTCGCCACGCGAGACCTTCCACATGCCCGGACCAGGCTGCGCGCCCGACACCACCAGCGTCTCGAGGTCGACGACCCGCCCCTCCTGCGCCTGCACGGATGCTGGTGCGACCTCGTCAGCCGCTGCGGCGGATCCCGGTGCCAGCGCCAGCATCAGCAATGCGGCGAGCGTCCCTGCGTGTGCAACGGCCATGCGTGCTCCATTCATGTGGGAATCGGAGAGCGTTCGAACGCGGGGCGGCCGGCAAGTTCCCGCGCCCCGGCAGGAATTGGCCGGACTTCGGCAATAGCGTGAGGTCGCGACAACGATCGACCGGAGCAGTCACGGCGGAGGCATGGAAGATCACACGCCCGGAAACAGAAAAACCCCGGAATCCCGGGGTTTCTCTTGGGCCTGCCGCGCTGACGCGGTGGCCGGATCTGGTCGGTAGCCTCTACCGAACAATACCTTGAATCCCTTTATTTGCGTGGATTCATGCCAAGTTCAATTTTGAAGTTGCCCCCAAAGTTGCCCCCAGAAGGCGCGCACTTAAGCGGTTCCAAGACTGAAACTGCGATCCCGCAGGGTTCAGAGCCCCTCCAATCTCCCTTAGCGAGGATACCCGACAGCCGCACGTCAGACCAAGTGGCCGCCTGCTCAGGCCGGCATCGTCCAGCACCTCTACAAGCACAGATATCCCGCAGACTGGCCATGCTGGGATGTACGGTCGCCAGTGGAAGCATCCCTGCAACCACCTGCCGTTGATCGACGGAGGCCCCATGGCCACACGCGAGGAACTCTACGCAGCTGTCTGGACCGAGCCGCTGTTAACGCTGGCCGCACGTTACGGCGTGTCAGGCAGCTATCTGGCACGCGTTTGCGACTCCCTCCGCGTACCCCGCCCGGACCGGGGATACTGGGCCAAGAAGGCGGCCGGGAGAGCGCCGCCCCACCCCGCCCTCCCAAAGCCCCTCCCCGGTGAACCGACCAACTGGGAGCCCGGCGGCAGCGGGCCTCCCGTTCGTCGCTCAATGCCACGCGAGCAGCCAACGCGGAAGACCGCGACCGAACGCCTTAAGACCCATGGCCTGATCCAGGGTGCGATGGGCCATTTCCATAACACGCGAAAGGTCCAGGACGGCAGCTACCTCAAACCCTACAAATACAATTTGGTGGACATCACCTCCACCCAAGCCACCCTCGCCCGCGCCCTGGCGTTCGCCAATGCGCTGTTTCTGGCCCTGGAAAACAAAGGCCACCGGGTAGGCCTACTGGATACGCTCCATGACCGGCTGCGTCGTCCGGCCATCGACCCCATGGAGCCCCCTTTCCGTCGCCCTGGCTGCACCTCGTATTACGGCTTGTGGGCACCCAAGCGCATGACTGTTGTCCATGTAGGCGAACAGCAGGTTGGACTCTCCATCGTCGAGACCTCCGAATCGGTTGTGATGCGCTACGTGGGCGGCCACTACGTGCGCGAGGCCGACTACGCGCCATCTCGCGCCCGATCGCGCTACCAGGCGGACCCGACTTGGACGACCACGCGTGACGTTCCGACCGGCCGACTACGGCTGGATGCCTATACGCCCCATGCCCGTGTGGACCTGGCCGAGCACTGGTTGGAAACAGCCTCTTCGCTATTGATCGACCGCATTCCAACCATCGTCGCCGGTATCGAGGCCGTGGTTGAAAAGCAATCGGAACGCGTCGCACAGGCCGAGCTGGAGATGGCCGAAGAATTGCGGCGACTCAAGGCGGAGTGGCGTCAATACGAGATCAAAGAAAACAAGCGAAAGACCGAGGAATCGTTCCAGCAAAGCCGGCAGCAGTTGGATGCAGTCATCCGAAGCTGGGCAGAGATCAAGGCACGCTCCGAATTTCTCGAGAATCTGGAACGGGACATCGCTGGCCTACCAGAGTCGGAACGCACCCCGATGCAGACGCGTCTGGCACTGGCACGTGAACTTATTGGCCCGACCGACCCCATGCCACATTTCCAGGCCTGGAAAGCACCAGCTGAGCGCTACACGCCCAAGTGTTTCGAAGAGGAGGAGTAACGCCCTCGAATCGCAACGGCATCAGGATCGTCCCGAGGGAGTCTTCGCGACTGCGCCTATGGCCAAACCAACCAAACTTCAAAGCGACCGCCTATCGACAGTTCCTACCTGACCCGTTGCGAGGCAGACGTGCAATTCGGCTGACCTATACCCATCTTCATCTTCTTCGATCGAAGCAAGCCAGAACCATAGAGGTTTGCAGCTGCAATGGTGTCCGCAGTCATCTTCGTCTTCGGTTGGTGCCAAGATATCGTTACAGGCAAGGCACCAAACATGGAACCTTCCGCAGCGGTCGCACTTCCCGACATAGTGCAGGGACGAGACGGTAATTGGTGCCGACCCATCGACCGGATGGAGCAATACGGAAAGCTCCGGATACCCATCCCAGAATACGCGGCCGTGTTCGCAACCTTTTTTTCGGCATTGAGGCCAAGTCGAAGGGTCGAAACCTTCCAAGCGGTCCAGTGTCACGATGCGAATAGAGACAGCTGACTGAGCCCTCCTCTCCGCCGCCTTCGTATAACCGACTGGACTCACCAGATAGCCATGGGTTGCACCGACGTCCTCCATGAGTCCCCGGAAGCTTTCTACTTCCTTGACATCGACCTTCCTCGACCTTTTCTTCGCGTCCACGATGATTCGGCGGCTATTGTCAGTATCGTGCCGCGCTTCGATCAGGACATCGATCTGCCTACGAACACCGGTGATCCTGCCAACGATGTGCGCGTTTGGCGTGACGCACAGATCGGTTTCCGACTGTTGGGCAAGCATGTGGGCGACCAGTCGCTCATAGATCTCCCAATCCGGTGCCCCGCACGTCGCTCTCTTTGCCATAACGATGATTTGCTCCCCGGAGCATTCCCCATTGTGAAACCCCACGCACAGGAAGCATACCTTCAGGAAGCCCACCAGCGGCCAGCTGGTGGGCGGATATGCCCTCGTTGCAGATGCGAAAGCACTCGCGGCGAGCTGTCGGCCACCACGCCCGGAATACGCATCATCGCGTCCTCACCACGGCCAACGATCTCGACAACCCCGTTGAGCTTGAGCCATGCCATGGCGGTTTCCAGACGCGGTCCGCGCAGCCCGGCCAACACGATCACTTCGGCAAGCAGCGCCTGACCACGCCCCCCGCTTACCTTCGCGAAGCACTCCAGTAGCCACTGGGCGTCCTGAATCGGGCGCGGCGGCTTGGGAGGCTTGGCAGCTCTTATCTTGGCCGGCCATGGCTTGGTGAAGGGACCATCTGCTCGAGCCACCGGGGACTTGGGCTCGAGCTTGGACGCCTCCACGAAGATCATCTGGTGCTGGGTCAATGACCACTGCACGATCACCCAGGCGCGCTGGACCATCTCCAAGCTGATCTCCATACCCTTTCCGCACACGATCTGGAACACCGCTGCTATCCGCAGTGTGTTCTCCCACGCACGATTGACGGCCGGCTCGATCTGCTCGTCGTAGCAGGTCTCACGCCATCCTTTCAGGCGGAACTTCAGCTCGGCCATGAAAGCCTTGGCCTCATGGCCAAGGGCAATCTTGTCCCGCACCAATTCACCCTTCGCCTGCTTCTTGTCGGCCTTGTCCATCAGGCCTTTCAGGCGGCTATGAAGCTCCTTCATCCCGCCTCCGGGCCAGCTCGTCGGCATGTGGATTTTGCAGGCTTCGAAGCGACTGGGATCATGGCAAGCCACCACGGCCCGCCCCAAAATCCCCTGTTTGAAGCTCTTGTTGTTGGTGCGTTTCATCACCGGATGGAACACCTCACCCTGCAGGCGGATCCCGAGCGAACAACGACCATCAATGGCAATCAAGTCCACGTCCTTGACGACGTGATCCAGGTCGAAACCGCTGTGGAGCTTGGTAAGGCTGCCGCCCATCCTGGTGAACAGATCGCTCTCCAGGAAGCTTCCGCCGTCCTCGTCGTTGATGCTGACCGAGCGCGCCTCGCCATCCAGACACTCCATCAGCGCACGGTAGCTGATCATGGTCAGCATCCGCCCGTCTGGTTCCCGGAACTCCGGGCCATCGACCGGAAAGCCCGCCTTCTCATGCGAACGCTTCCTTGCGCGGATTTTCCCGACAGCCAACCCGGCCTGCCGATTGTGTTCGATCAAGGGCTTGAAGAACTCACGGTACGACGTCCCCTTGCCTCGCCCACTGGGCGCAAGCGCCAGCATAAAGACCGTCGTCGGCATGGTCCTGTCATCCAGACCCTGCACGTCGTACAAGCGCTGCACGGGCACCACGCAAGCGGCAACGGCATCCATCAGCAGGCACTCGGCCGGCACATCTTCTTCAAGCTGGCGGACCTCGCTGGCCGCGCTGAAAAGCAGGTCAGGCAGGGCATCGATCGGGCATTCCCGGGACATATCGGGATACGGATAAAGCATGGGGTGACTCCGTTCAGGCAAGCAGGCGCGACACGCAAGTGGCGCGGCAAATTAGCAATCAGCAGTTGGCCAACTCACGAGGGCGCGCGAGGCGGTGGCGCCCTGCCCTGGAACGACGCCGCGAAGACGCTTTCCGTCGCATCCCCCTCCATCTTCTGCTCATCCAGGATTGCCTGGACATGGCGGGGCTCGACCGTCCGGCCCAGCGCTCTCAGTCGCTGGTTCACCGATACGCAGATCGCATCCAAGGGCACGCCACGTTCAGACACGGCCCTCCGGATGGAGGCCCTAGCCGCACGCAGGTACAGCACCTCGATGCCCAGCCCGTCGATGTCGCCCACCAGTTCGGCAAGCAGTTCGGGATCCAGCGCGTTGTTCGACGACATACAGACCTCGCATTGAAAACGCGCGCATTGAACACCCTCCAGAAATAGCAGGCCACCTTTTCGCGGAATGTTCCGAACATTCCGTCCGTTACAGGGCGAGCAAGCTGATCATGTGGACGTTGGTGGACTTGTCGAGTTAACCCCGTAGGGTGCGCAATACCGTCACCGACCCGCTGCGATGGCAGACAGGAGGCGTCAACCGGCAAGAGGTGCAGTGCGGGACGAAATGCGCACCGGTTGCGCGCCAGAAGGTCGGCCAGTCACCCCTCCGCCTCGCCGGTCATCAGGTCGTCCCGGCAGTCACCGCGGTGGTCGGCCACCACTTCGCCACCAAGCACGCGAGCCGCCGCGGGCACCCGCCTGCCGAATTGGAGTCAGGTGCCCGCGCTGATGCGGCGCCGCAACTGCGCCGACGTAGAGTCCTCCCGGTAGCGCCGGCTGTACGGCGCACGCAACGCTCCGGGGCCGCTCAGGAATGTTCGGAACATTCCGTGGAATCGTCGCTCGCGTCGGATTTGTAGTGTCCTATTACGGTCCCCTTTCCACAGAGGACCAACAAGATGTCGAACATCCCCGCGAATGACTGGGCGCTGCGTCGCTACCCGACCGACGACGTCCGCACCTACCCGCCTGACACCCTGCTGCGCCTCGATCAGGTGTGCGAGATCGTCGGAATGAAGAAAAGCACCCTGTACAAGGCCATAGCGGATGGCGATTTCCCGCCACCGAAGAAGATCGGCAAGCGTGCCGTCGGCTGGAGCGCCAACGTCGTGTTCCAGTGGGTGGCTGAACGCCCGTCTGCGCGCTAACTCGACAAGCGTTTCGCTCATGCCGAAAGGGGCAATTTGACCAATTAACGGTCATGCGACCCCACCCATCTACCGGTCTCCGTCCATCACGGAAATCCGGTACTTGTTAGCTAATTGCAGTGCTATTGCAGTGCTTCTTAGCTACCTCATTAACCATCCACTACATCCACCCACTTCCTTCGTATCCAGCCGCTTTTACTGACTAAAGAGCAGTCGACACACCACCTTCCCACATCCGACATGGATGCCAGAACAGACAGGCAACCAATCCCACCAACCCCCGATTCATCCAGACCGGAAGCGCCATTTCCAGTAACAGGAACAAGAACATGCAACCCCAATACCAAACCCCAACATCGAACAACAGCACGCCCGCCGATCCCGGCAGCCTCAAGCGCGCGATCGCCGACGTGATCGCACGCGAAGGACGCTATCAGGATATCGTCGACACGCACGTCAAATACCATCTCCCCGACCGCAACGTGTGGGTCGGTGGCCAGGACGACCATCGCTTCAAGAAGCACTGCGAACAGCTGATTGCGCTCCATGCTGCCCTTACTGCTAGCGATGGCGCTCCATGCGCGGACACCCGGGCTCCGCTCCGTCCGAGCGGCCCCTCGTTGCCTGCAGTCAAGCTCAAGCCCCTAGGCAAGAGCATCGTCGAGTGCTGCCACGTTTATGCCGACAACAACCACTGGGGTGCCGCCTGGGCGAACCACGTTTTCCACCCGATCGTCACGGTGATGCTGCGCGCAATGAAGCGCCACGCCAAGCGGATTTCCCGGTGCCATGTCAACGGCAGCAACATCAGTCATGACCTGGAGATCGGCGTCCTGACGCGCCGCCTGGCGCATTTCGTGCGCCGCGTGAGCCGTTCGTGGAAGTACATCAATGCCGCGAAGGCGCATACGCGCAAGGAGAATGACAATTTCAAGAGTGCGCGGGACTTCATCTATTACCTTGCTGGCAAGCACTCCCGCCTGTGCTTCCTGCGCATTGACCTGACCTTCCGTACCGGTTGGAAGGACTTCAGCCACTCTGAAGCCGCCGACAAGGCGGCGAAAGACTTCCTCCGCTCGTTGCGCAGCGAGGCCTGCAAGCGCAACCTGCTCCCCGGCTACCTGGGCTTCATCATCAAGCGCGAGAACGGCATTTCCCGCGGCACTCATTTTCACCTTTTTTTGGTGATAAACGCGGGACTGCAGGGCAAGACCAGCCACAGCGTCGACTATATCTCCGATGCCCTGTGCCAGATGTGGCTGCAACGCATCGGCCACGATCGCGGTAGCGCCCACAACAGCTACAAGGACCGCCACTCCTGGCCATTCAATGGTCTGGGCCTGCAGGACTTCCAGAGGATCGAATCCCTCGTGGGCCTGCGGTGGATCTTGTACTACATCAGCAAGCAGGACTGCATCCTGAAGACCAGCAACGACAAGATCAAGAATTTCTGGGGTACGCCAATCCCTCGCGGCACGCGCAATAAGCGTGGCCCCAAGCGCAAGCGCCAGGACCATTTGGCGCTGTTGCATCGCGCGCTGGACGGAAAGCGAAGCCCCTATCCGCCGGGCTTCGACCCCACCCCCTACGTGGTTGCCCACAAGCACAAGCAAGCCGCCCTGAAGCCGCGCTACGGCGCGTGGGATACGACACCTACCGCGCATGGTCACTTGCCGAAGTAGGCAGACCCGATGACATCCAGAAGAAGCAAGAAAGGCGCCTAAATGGCGCCTTTCTTCTTTCGTTCCTTTTGGTCACGCTCCGTCTCATCGCGAGCCCTCTTCTTGAGCAACTTCTCGCGTTCCGTTCCTTCAATCACATCCCTCCATCTCATCTCATCCCCTCCTGTCTTTCTCGCCACTTCATTCTGCTGGGCCACCCACGCCTTGAGATTGGACTCGACCGCCAGATCCACACGCTTCCCGCCGATCAGATACACCAGGTCACCAACCTCCAATCCCGCGAACCCATTCGCCATTAACATTCGCGCAAGACCAGCCACGGCAGCATTGGGTTCAACCTCGATAATTTCATACCAACAATCGGCGATCGCAAGAATCATGGCCAAGCCATCGCTGGTGAAGTTGAGCTTATATCTCGATCTTGCCCCGTCACCACGCAGCTTGTTGATCCTCTCGAGATCAAATGCATCGCGCTCGTCACCGCCCTGATTACGATCAACTTCCGGCCAGACAAACTTTTTTGCTGTCCGTATGCTCTTGTATCTATATGTCCTAGGGGCGTTTTCATTCAGCCACAGGCCAACCCCTCCTTTTCCACCCTTCAACTCTGCAAGCTCATTCAGCGTGTAAGCCGCCTGGAACATCCAGTACAGGCCAGGCATGCGCTCCTCATGCCGGAACGGATACTCCATCCGCTTGATCGTCGCCAGCCGCTCCTGCTTCAACATTGCGATATCAGTCGCATCCAGATACAGGTCTTCACTTCGGACCATCACGTCGGCCCGGAACTCCGAGGAATCGACACGGAGCCCAGGCTCACCGAGGCGCTTTGCGCCCTCCCACTTGTCCTTGTCGATGATGAAGGCCACATCAAACTCAACCTTTACCAAATCCTCAATCGTCGAGACTTCTTCCATTCTCTTGATTGGGAGCCCCCTGCGGTCATGTCCGACAACCCGATAGGATCTGGACTTCGCCAACCCACAGCCGACGAAACCTTGTGCCTTGCATGACCGAGATTGCACCAGGTCTTCGACTGAATCCTTGTTCAAGCGAAGGTAAGCGATCTTCTGTTCATGCAAGCCAGTACCAAGGAGCTGTACGGCGTCCAGGTCATCTGCCGATGCCGATATCCACGAGATGTCTTCCAGTAGCTTCCGTTGCTCCTCTCCCATTGGAGGAAGCACGCGCTTTGACGTGTGGTACACGAGGTGGCGATCCGGATCCACCCTGAAGTAAAGCGGGACATCCCTCTTCATCAGATAGGGAATCGGGTTTCCCCCGCCTTGAAAAAGCTGATGCCAAGCAACCTCTGCGAAGGGCAGCATCCGCCCTTCTCCGCTCGCCTCTTTCATCATTTCCCCATAACAAGATTGACCGGCACTACTGCCTCCGATTTTCCCTGAACGCACCAGGCTGCCGCAACGCAAGATTGCAGGGCTGTCGGCGTCCAAGGAACCCACAGCCAAGCGCCAGCATCAATCGCTTTCGGACAAAAAGCGAATCCATTGCATCAATGGGGAGGACGCCGAAGCGCCCTCCCCCGATTTTTGCCCTGACCAGCTCACTGCAGGCCATCATCAGCCATTCGCCGCGCGTGCAACCTTAGCTTCCAGCTTGCTGCCCAGACTCGTCGGTGCCTTGCCCGCCAGCGGATCGCCAGCCCCTTCTCCCGCTGCTTCAGGGTAGAACTCCTCGACCACGGCCGGCACGTCCTCCTCCAGCTCCTCGAACGCCCCGTTGGCGAACCCTTGGCGTGCCGCTTCATCCAGTGCCGCCTGGTCGAACCCACTGCCCTGTCGCCGCTGGTCCAGCTCCCGCGCCTCTTCGATGGCCTGCTCCAGTCCCAGGCCGGAGCGCACCACCAGATCGACGTAGTAGATCGCCGTCCGGTAGCTCATCGTCGTGGACTTGCCGCGCAGTTTCAGTTCCAGCGGCATGCACGCCAGCCGCCCACCCGAGACCGCACTGAAATACTGCAACCGTGCGGCCAACGTGCGGATCGTGTTGAACGAGGTCGTGCGCAGGACGAAGCTGCCCAGCGTGTCGTCCTGGCTGTCGCCGATCACCACGTTGAAGCGGGCGTAGGCCTTGCACTGACCATCGGCAAACCGGCACGTGTCCGGGCCGGGACACGGCAGGCCTTCGACGCCTTCGTTGCCCACGCGCCGGCAGCTCTCGCCATTGCCCACGCACACCGGCCTGCCGGTGTCGCGGTCGAAAAGCGAGTAGTCGGCGCGCAGGTTCAGGGCCGGGTCGTTGAACAGCAGCCGCACCGGCAGCGTGCGCAGCTTGCCGCCTGCCTCCCGCTTGAGCGCCTCATCAAGCGGATGCAGGACCCACCCGTCCCGGTTCTGGACCTGGCTGGTGAGGGTGAACTGGTCGTCCTTCTCCGGCAGCCGCTTGCCGTTGCGTTCCACGACGCGGCCGATGGAGATCCGCCCCACCACGGGCGGGGTGATTGCCAAACCTTTCAGCATGTCGAACTCCTGTGTTTGAAGGGATCAATCCACGATCACGAACCGCCGTGCACCGGGCTTGGGCACGGTGTAGGCGGCGATGAGATCGGCGTGTTCGGCGGTAAGGCGCTGGGTATCCAGGCGGGTGCCGTCCTTGGCCCGCCTGTAGGTCACCTCGCCGCTGGCGAACACGGCCCGTGCCGCATCGCCCATGGCCTGCTGCAGGGTCTGCTTGAGCAGTTCGGCCTGGCCTTCCTTGGCCTCCAGCTCACGCCGCAGCGTCACCAGCTCGGCGAAGGCACCGGACAGCCGCCGGTCCTCGCTGAAGTCCAGCGTGTCGCCACCACCCGGGTAGAGCTGGCGCAGGGCCTTGTCCGCCGATGCGCTGCCGTCGGCCGGCGGTGGCGTGTCGGTCTCCACGTGCTCCCAGAACCGCGCCTCCAGCACAATCAGACGGGCGATCACCGCGTCGTCCCGCTCAATGCGGTGGATCTCCAACTGCTGGCCGCACAGCAGCACCGCCACGTCCGCCGCAGCCTTGCCGGTGACCGCCAATTGGTGCTGGACCTGGAGCTGGACGTGCTCGGGAACGCCATCGCGCCACAGCCGCGAGCCGAATTCGCCAGCAGTCTTGCACTCCAGGATCTGCACCTCGGGACTGCCGACGATCTCCCTGTCGATATTCGCCAACATGAAGGGAAACGTCGGGTGTTGCAGGACCGCATTGAGCTTGCGCACGCGGCGATTCGTCCTCTGCTGGTAGGCCTGTGCCACGTAGGGCTCCAGCAGCGTGCCCCAGTGCATCGGCGAGTCCATGTCGATGCCGCCTTCGTTTCCTGCCGCCCGTCCGGTCTTCTCCAGCCACAGCTCCAACTGGCTCTTGTACGGGTTCAGGCCCACTGCCGCGGCGGCATCTGAACTGCCGATGCCGCCCTTGCGGACTTCCAGCCACTGCCCGCGATCCAGCGTGCGGGTCTCCACCAGGCGTAAGGCCGTCTTTCTTCCCATCGCGTTCTCCCAAATGAAAAGGCCGCCCGGAGGGCGGCCTGTGTGGTGGTACTTCGATTAGTCGGAGATCCCGACCGGGATCGCCAGCTTGCTTCAGTCGTTCCAGAACACGTGGAGGCCGCCATCAACGGCAGGAATGAAGCGCACCTGCCCGCTGGCGACCAGAGCGCAAGCGTAGGCCTCCGGATCGGCCTGAGCTTTGATCGACTGCCCCATCAGGGCGAGTGTGCGGCACGCCCAGCTGGCGGTATCGGCGTAGGTCCCTTGGTAGCTGTCAGCGAACGCCTCGGCCGCCTGCAGCACGCGGTCGAAGGAGCCAGTGGCCCACAGCGCCTCGAACGGCGGACCGTACTCGTCCACCGCGTCCAACCAGGCCAACAGTTCGCCCAGATTCGGGTGCGGACCGAAGTCGGGTAAGCCTTCGTAGGCCAGCACCGCCCATGCCGCGTCACCCTCGCGCGCTTCCTGCGCCAACAGTCCGGCAATCTCCTTGTGCAGCACCTCGGCATCGACCACTTCGAGCCATCGACTGCCCCGATGGCCCGCCGCCTTGCTTGCATCGCGAGCCACGCAGATGCGCGCCATCACCCACTCCCATGAAAAAAAGGGCCGCACATGGCGGCCCTGATATGCAGACGCGCAGGTCACGGCTTCACCCGTATGACCACCCGGGGTCAACCGTCGAACAAGACGGCCAGCGCCTCTTCGTCAAACTCGTGCACCAGAACGAGGCTGTCGTAGTCTTCCGGGTCGATTCGCTGGCCGCTGCCATCCCCCCAGCGGATTTCGTGCTTGTGCACTGCCCAACGGGTGTACTCATAGAGGCAGAACGCCGGCTTGGGCAGATTCCAGTCCCGTGCCAGAGGGCTGCGGGGCTTCACCAGCGCCACGCAGATGAAGCTGCCGGCGTCGGCCGGAATGTCGGCGATACGGCGTCCGACAAGCGCCTTGGCCGTCGATTCAACCATCGCCACCTGCCCCCGGCGCGTCCTGCACCCGCCATCGCCCATCCGCCTCCCACCGCAATTCAGCCCGGACCACGCAGGCATCGAGATCCGGCCCCGTCATCTGTCCGTTCATGCTGTTCTCCTGTCGTCGTTGAAAATGAAAACGCCCGGCGGAGTGCCGGGCGTGTATGCCACTTCAAGGTGGATGCCGCCGCTCGTCGAACACACGCGTCTTCAGACCCATCCCCGGGCAGCCATCGACATCGCTTCGCCCGCCGTGACCACGAAGTGATCCAGCAGGCGGACTTCGACCAGCCCCAACGCACTCTTCAACCGGGCCGTCAGCGCACGATCCGCTGCCGACGGCTCGGCATGACCGCTCGGGTGGTTATGGGCCAGCAGGACCGCCGACGCGTTCAGGGCCAAGGCCCGCTGGACCACGATGCGCGGATGTACCTCCGCCCCATCCACCGTGCCGGAGAACAACCGCTCCACCGCGATGAGCTGGTGCCGGGTATTGAGGAAGGCGGCCTCGAAATGCTCCCGCTCCTCACTGCCCAGCCGTAGCCGGAAGAACGCGCCGCACGTGACCACCTCGCTCAGCGACGGGCCCAGCCCACGGAGCCTCTGCTCGAGGATCCGCAGCGCCTGGTCGATGGTCCGGTCCTCCCGCGCCCGGACGGCCCCTTCCGAGCGGGCCGCCCGAGCAACGGTTGAGGCACGCAAGCGTGACCGGGCCTGCATCACGCCACCAGCTTCATCACTTCGTCCCAGGCCCGTTGCTTGATCTGGGCACCCGGCCCAAACCAGGCCGCATCCCGGCGGTGATCGTCGCTGCGCGCACGCCGATGGTGATCGACGAACTCGGTCACGCTGTTGAGCAGACCCCACGCCGTACCGCGACTGGAGGCCATCAACGCGCCGCGCCCACCGCCTTCGTACAACGACCTCACGTTGGCCATGGCCTGCTCGTTGACCACCGTGGCCTTGCCGTCCGGCCCGGTATAGGTCAGCACCCGACGCAGCAGTCCTTCCACCGAGTCCGGATCCACCGGGCGTTCGACCAGCGCCTTCATCCGGGCCACGAAGCCATCCCAGGACGAGACGGTGATGCCCAGCTGGCGCTTCACTACCTCCGGATCGAACTGGCTGCGGTGCGGCACCTTGATCGCCCCGGTGGCATTGCCCAACGCGATCGACAGGGTGTTGTTGCAGACCACCCGGACCGAGGTGAACTGGGCGGTGGTGGCCAGCGTGCCGTCGCAGGCGGTGGCCAACAGCAGGTAGCCATCCACCTTGTCCCGGCCCTTCAGCGTCGTGCTCTGCCCGGTACGGGCCAGCGCCCAGAACTTGCGGCCCTCGCGCAGCACACCGGCCGTTTCCAGTTCGAAGCCGCTGCTGGCGGTCAGGTCCCGATAGAACTCCAGGATCTGGCCCGGCTGCACGACCTGGAAGCGCTTGGACACCACCGACAGCGGCGTACGGTTGTCGGAGCGGTACAGCACCTTCTGCTCCGGGAACGAATGGATGGCACCGATGGCGTTGTTGCCAGCGATATAGCGCACCTCCGCTTCCTCGATCTTCCAGTCCATGCCGGCCTGCCGTTTCCACACCTCAATGGGCTGCTGCGGCGCCAGCCGGTTGCCCAAGCCATGCCACGGCCTCTCGCCGGCATAGGCCATCGTCTCGACCAAATGCATCTTCGTATTCCTTGTTGTTGGCGGCACAAACGCACAAGGCCCGGTCGATGCCGGGCCTTGTGCGAGGTACCAAAGGGTTTGGGGATCAGTCGAACGGATCGACCAAGTCACTGCATCTGCTGCAGGTCGCGCTCGCCGTGCATTTCATGACGCCGGCCAGAACAGCCGTCGCCACGACCATCACGCAATAGATCAGCTCGACCTTGCTCTTCATCATCTTCATTGACTCCTGCAAAGACGCGACCAGCGCTGCGTCATGCGCGAAGCCAGCAATCACCGGCTACATGCGGATGTTATAGACCTGAAATTTCTTCGGAACTTAAGTCATATGCCGGTATTTTTCAGGAGAAAAATTACACCGTGGAGCATGGTGATGTCTGCAGCAGCAGATTCACTGTGAAATAGCACGTCAGGTAAGTGAAACTACCCCAGTGCCCACCAACGCACAAAAGTGATCGCGCAACAACTCCGGTATCCCACCCCCAGCTAGAAGAACGCCCGCCTCCATGTTCTGCTCCATCGCATGACCGGTCAGGTTGGCGCTGGTGATGAAGCACACGGCGCCGTCGGCGACCGCGACCTTGGCGTGAACCCGCCCGTCCGCGAACGGGGCCGCCCGTTCACGCCAAGCGTAGAGCTTCGCGGCGGGAACCAGCATCCGCATCTTGCCAATCACGTCGAACGAGATACTGCCGCCATGATCCTGCGACGATTCGAGCAGCATCGAGATGCTCACGCCGCGTGTGCTCGCGTCGTTCAATGCCTTCACGATGGTCGAGACGTCGTAGGCCACGAAACTAGTGACGAACAGGGTCTGCTTGGCCGCTCCGATGACTTGCAGCAGCGCCTGCTCGGTGCGGCGCGCAGAAACGAAGGGCGTCGTCGGCCCCGTCCACACGAGTTCGGTGGATTGGTGCTTCGACACGTTCTCGAACGCATGGCTGGCGGCAAGCAGCATTGAGGCCAGCTCTCCGGAGCCGACCGACGCGACCCGCCAAGCATCGACGAGCTGTTCGACGACAGCTTTGGCCGTGGCCGTGCCGACGACATCCGACAGGGCGACGCTCGCCTTCGCATCCTTGATCTTCCGTATCGCACCCGCCAGCGCCCGCACCTTCTCCGGCGAAACGAGACAGACCACGGCTGTGACGGCTTCCAGCAGCCTTTCCACGTCACAGCCTCGCGAAGAACGCGGCATCCCCTCGATCGAGGGTCTGCACCAGCAACGATCTGTCGAGGTAACGGTTGCCCCGCTCGCACGAAGTCTCGGCGACCAGGCTGCACGCATGGCAGGCCGCCGCGTGCAATGAGCGGTCTTTGCCCGGATCGTGTTCCGAGCAGAGCGGATCGGACGAGCAGACCTTCGATCGATTCAGAGCCTGCCGCAAAAGCCGCCCGAGGTTGTCCGGCTTGCCGAGATCGACGAGGCCACCCAGCGTTCCATCGGAATCGGCTGCCGCCGTATAGATGAGAATGCCCGCTTGCGGATTCGCGCTCGACACGTCGGCGTAGATGCGTTCGCGGATGCTCGCAGCGTTGTAGCCGCATTCCAGGGCCAATTCGCGGATCAGCAGGTGCGAGAGCGTGTGGAGCATGGCGTAGCGAATGCCGGGGTAGCCCTCGTTCGGATCGAGGTGACGCGAATTGCGCCATCCGCGATGGCCACCTTCGAGCATTCCATCCACACGCTTGACGCCAGCCAGCGCCTCCCAGGTCTGCAGCGCCGTTTCGTCGAACTGGATGAAGATGCCCTCGCCGTGAACCTGATTCGCCGGAACCCAATCCGGCTTGCGACGTGCGAGGCCCGCCATCTGCGGACGCTCGTTCGGATCGCTCGATTCCTCGGGCGCTTCCACGCGGGTGAAGCCCAACAAGGCATTGACCTCGCGCAGCCTCTCCAGCAACAACACCCTGCCGATCCGGCTCTCGAAGCCGGGTGGCGTGGCGACCTTCTTGCTCATGAAGTGCGGGTAGTCGGCAGGCGGATTGGCCGCCGTCAGCACTTCCCACTCCGGCCCCTTGATGTCGGCTTCGCCAACCATCTCCTGGCCGCCACCGTTGCGATGGGCTTCGATGGCTGCCCAGATGTCCGATGTCGGGTACTTGTCGATGCCCGGCAAGGCTCCGGTCTTCTTCAACGTCTTCACCGTCACGGCGACGGCGGCCTCGGAATCCAGATCGTCGAAGAACTCCCAGCCATCCTGAACCAGTTGGCCGAGCGGGTCTTTCGCCTGTGGGATGGCGAGCGCCGACAGGGTGATCGGGAACCAACTGTTCGTCGAACCCAGCAGGACGGCCCGCGCTTCCTCGTCGCACTCCTCGTCGAAGTGGTCGAGGTGGGGGTGCCTGCCTCGGCAGCTCGGCAAGTTTTCCTTCCCGGCCTTGCCGAAGGCGTGCGCCATGCTGCGCGATGCGCCACAGGCATCGCACTTCACCCACAGGTTCTCGGTCTGCAACGAAGCACCACTCTCGAAGAAGCGCAGCGTTCCCTTGCACGAACTGTTGCCGCCGTGGACGAAGTAGTGCCACGGGAAGTCGTCGAGGTGACCATCGCGGCAGGCCAATAGGAAACGCGCCGGCACGGCGTCGGCATCCTTCGCCGGCTGGTCGCCCTTGGAGCCGCGGCATCCCTTATGGACGAAGCGCGTTCGCTCCGGACGGAAGCGGTTTTCCTTGATCTCAAACAACCCCGCGTCGAAGGGTGACAGCAGGCCGCACTTCACGCATCGCATCCAGCGCGGGAACGGGCGCACGGGGACGCCGATGTTCGCTTCCGCCGACCACGGATCGACGAGTTCGCTCTTCTGGAACGGCGGCACGCGCAAGTTCTCCACCTGCGCGCCGAGCACCTTGTGCACGGCGGCGAGCAGGCGCGGCTCGGCAATGGGCTGGCAGCGATCTTTTTCCCACTGGTCGATGCCCAGTGTCACCACCGAGAGGCTCGGCAGATCGATCAGCGCACCCGGTCCGTACGTCCAGAGCAGTTGACTGGGGCGGACTTCCCCGACGGGTGTTCTATTGGTGGTCATGGTCAGTCCTCGTCCTTCGGCACCGGACGCGGCTTCCACCCGTGGTCGTCCGAGATGTGTCCCGTGTTCATGATCAGGCGCACGCCCGGCTCGACTTCGCGCATCGACATCGGCACCGTCCAGTTGTCCCACGCATGGATACCCGGCGACTTGACCAGCCCGACCATCGTCGCCGCGCGTGCGCCGCGCTTTTCATAGGCCAGCGTGCGGCCGGGCACGCTCACTTCCTTCGCCCATTCGTCCGCGCGTTCCTTCAGTTCACGCTCGGCCAAGCTTTTGATGCTGGTCGTCTCGCTGACGTTCCAAGCCCGCCGCACCAATACCTCAATGGCTTCGGTGATCTCGGGCTTGTCGGACTTGTCCAGTTCGCTCGCACCCACGTTCGGACTGAAGGCGTCGTTCCCCAGACGCATCAGGGAGAGCAGCGCACCGGTCAGGCCGCGATCCATCGCGCGCGGCGAGAAAGGCGTCACCGACTGCGCTTCCACATGCTTGTAGAAAGTCGCGTGATAGTGCTCGAAGGTCTCGTAGTGCGAGAGGTCGCGCGGACGCGCCCATGTGAGCACCGTGCAGACCAAGCCGGGGAAGGAACGGCCCACGCGGCTGGTGGCTTGGATGTACTCCGCCGTGCCCTTGGGCTGGCCATTCACTGCCATCAAGCCCAAGCGATTCACGTCCACGCCGACCGACAGCATGTTGGTCGCCAGCACCACGTCGATGGCGCGGGTGTCGCCCTCGTTCCACTTCGTCACGAACTTTCCGGTGGCAGCATCGAGCGCGGCCTTGAACTTGACCTCCAGATCGTCGAGATATTTCGGGATGTCCTGACTGGAGACGCGCGAGGTCAACTCGCGGATGTTGTTGACGCTGCGCTGCGCGAGCGCGGGCCGCTCGACCATGCTCATCTGCACGCGATAGGAACGTGTCTGCACGTCGTCCTCGGCCAAGCGCCGCATCCCGCCCAGTTCGCGCAGCGAATTGAAGTAGCCCACCATCGTCATGTACGGGTCGGCAGGTTCACCGAAGCGGTCGAACAAGGCTTGGGCGGCGGTGAGGAAGGCGGTATAGACGCGGATCAGCATCGCAGGCCGCGAACTGCCGGGCGAGCACACACCGAGATAGCGTCGTCCGGGGCGTTCCTCGATGGGGCGCTGCACGGAGAAGTAGTTGTCCTCCACGTCCAGGCCGTGCGGTGGGAACACAGACACGCGCCGCATGAACACGTTGTTCACCTGCTCCTTGGCTTTGCGCACCGTCGCCGTGGACGCGACGATCTTGGGCTTGACCGTCTTGCCGTCTAGCGTCCAGCCGGACAGTTCATCGACGGCGGATTCGTACAGGCCGACCATCGTGCCCAACGGGCCGCTGATGAGGTGGAACTCGTCCTGGATGATCAGATCTGGCGGGCGGATTGGTGCGACGTTCTTGACCTTGACCGCTGGCGAATTCTTCGACGCGGTGTGATTGCCTGTGCAATCGCAGTCAGGCCACAGCAGGCCGTGGCGCTCGCATTCCTGATTCACACGACCGAACAACGTGCGCACCTGACCGCGCCAAGCCATCATTGCGAACTTGTCCACGGTGGCTATCATCATCGTTGGTGGGCGGTGATAGATCTCCTCGTCCACTGTCAGCACCGGGATGCCCGGATACGGCGAACTGCTCGACCTGCCGCGAGAGAACGTGCAACTGCTCTTTTTGTCACCACAGTAAACGATCGTTCTGCCGCGATCCTTGTCGACGACGACGTCTTTTCCCGGGTCGATCGAGGAACCACACCAAGGGCAACTGGTGAGCTGAAGGGGCGACGTGCGTCCCGCCTTGTTCTTTCCCGAATCACGCAGAGCTTGAATGGCGTAGTGGCTTTCCTCGGTCGTGCCCGGTGTCACCTTGTTGCCGACCCACAGTCCGATGGTGAAAGGCTTCTTGCCGAGAGACTCATCACCTTGAACGAGAGCATCCCGCCGGAGTTTCTCCATCGCGCAGATCAGCGCGGTGGCGCGCTGGAACTGCTGCAAGGTCAGCAGACGCAGCGTGTAGCGCATGATCACGGCCAGACCGCGCGAACCGTCGTAGCCGCCGCGCTTGCCTTGCAGACGGCGAATCGCCATCGTGAACGCCGCCACGCCCAGATACGCCTCTGTCTTGCCGCCGCCGGTGGGGAACCACAGCAGGTCAGCATGGGCTTCCATCGGCTGCACCCGATCCGGGTGCGTGGGATCGGCCAGCGACGAGATCGACAGCAGCAGGAACGCCAACTGGAACGGACGCCAACTCCGGTTCTTCGGCTGGTCGAATTGATCGACCGTCGCGTCACGACCGCGCCGCACTTCCAGCGCATACAGACTGCGCACGCGCTGGATCGCCATCGCCTTGTTGGCGAAGCGGAAGGCCGCCAGCGCCTTTTCGTCGTTCTTCAGCGTGTCGATGCCCTGCTGCAAGCGTGTCTGGATTTCCTGACACCGATCCAGCGCCTGCGCGGCCTGCGTGTCGTATCCGACCACATCCGTGCCGATACGCTCGCGCTGTTCGGCGATCCACGCCGCGTAATCTTTCGTCAGCACGTTCAGGGCATCGACCAACTCGGTGACGTCCAACGTAGCGAGCCGCTGCATATCGAGCAGACCACTCGTCACCATCTCCTTCATCGCCGGACGGTCGGCGGGGTCGAGGCCCGGCGTCTCCGTGACCTGCACTTCGTACTGCGGCAGGACGGTGGTGCGCACTTCGGTGGCCAGCGTCACGTCGTCCGCCGTCTCGGCGTGGACAGCGACGCCATGCCCGACTGCGAACTCCACGCGGTTGCGGTAGATCATCTCCAGCGATTCGCGCTCCAGGTCGTTCCCGTCGGCGTCCAGCACGGGGCGGCGGCGGAAGATGGCGCGCGGGGATGCCTCAGCCTCCGCGCGCACGATCAGCTCCGGTTGGAACAGCCACTCGGTGTCGCGGTTGGTATCGGGTTCTTCCTGCGCGTTGATCAGGAACAGCGTCACCAAGCGATCGCCGTTGGCGTTCTTGGCGCGGACCGAACCCTGTATGCGCACCGCTGGACGGTTCGCGTCTGGTGCCTGATGAGGAATCACGCCTTCGGTGAGCGGCAGCACCAGCTTTCCGCCGCAGGGAATGCGCTGCCAGACCTTGACCTTCTGCCCATTGGGCCGCGTCAGCTCGTGTTCCTCGTTGGGCACGCGCTCGTAGCTGCCCCATCGCGCCTCGACCTCGATGCGCTCGGCGTCGCCCTCCACGCAGAAGGTCATGCCGAGGCTGCTAGGCACCAGCGACTGATTGCTGGCGGCGTCGATCTCGTCCGAACTGTCCGATTCGGGTTCCACCCGTCCGGTCGCCGTGCCAAACTCGGCACCGGGTTCGTGCTGGCCGGGCACGATGGGGTCGGTGGGCTCCTCGACCTCGTCCTCGGCCAGCGGGCCTTCCAGCCCTTCGATGCCACCTGGGGCATCCTCACGCGGTGCCAGCTTGCCGACCAGATAGCGGTCGCGCACGCTCATGTCCACGATGCGTTCGTGCGGGCCGCCCGCAGGGCCGAGCAGGTCGTCCACCACGGCAAGTTGCAGCAGCTCGCGGATATAGGCCCTATCTTCGATCGGCGGCACGCCATCCACGGTCTGATGCAGCGCCGTGGACAATGCCGCGACGAACTCGTCCCACTGGACGCGCCCGGTGTTGCCCGATGACGGCGGCGCCAGCGAGACGCTGGCGACTGGCACCGGAGCGTCGGCGACCGACAGCCGATCGAAGAAAATCGTGGTGGCTTCGAGATCGGAACGAAGCCGCAGAACGCACCCGGCGCGCACGATCTCCCCGGCGGTGTTCAGCACGAGCACCCAATCGTCCTCGGCGATGGCCTGATACAGGGAGCGGTCGCCCTTCAAGACGAGGGTATAAGGCGCGAGTCTGCGATCGGTGCCCAGACCGTGATCGACGGCGATCCATGCGTTGGGAACGCTGGCCGCTCCCGTATTCGAATCATTCTTCATCATCGGTCTCCATACAGATCCGTGTGATCGACACGTTCCGGCGTGCCATATGTGATCGGCTCGATGTCCCGATGCGGGACGACACGAGCGATATTTTCAGCATCCTCCGTCAGCCCGAGCGCCACGGTCAGCCTGTCGCCTGCCTCGATTCGTCGTGCATTGCCGGTGGTCGGGTTCAATTCGATGAGTCGGAAATGCGTCGAAGAATCCGGCCGCCGCCCCACGCGCAAACTCACGTCCCTCTGCACTACCCCGATGGCTCGGCGATACAAGTCGCAATTCGCCCCACCACCGGTGACGAATATCGGCAAACCCTCTCGCCAAGCCGCACTTCGCGGGTCTCCCCATGCGCTGGTGCGCGTTCCATCGATGACGCCGACGATGCAGCGGACGACTAGTCCCATGAAGTCCTCATCAACTTTGACGACCTCGTCCAGAGGCTTGCCACTTCGTTGCCCGAAGTCATCGGACGATTCGACGGGTGCTGCATCGTTCCACGAAAGATTGAGGTCGAGTCTGGAATGGCGGTTGTGGCGCAGATAGTGAGTTCCGAGGGGACGAACCGCAGAAAAGAAGATGGGGATGCGTGGCGGAGATGCCCGATCGTTTCGCAGCACGACGTTGAACGTCGCCACGTCGAGGGTGGCTGCACCGATGTCGATCAGCGCGTGCAGACCTTCCTTCACTTGCGGTGACCCCATATACCCCGCGATTTGAGCAACGAACTCCGGCACGACACCCGGCTCTGCTTCGAGGTCTATTGCAGAATCGGCCAAAGACCATGCAGCCAGGACGTCCTGCTCTACGACCCGATCTTCCGCCGCCAACAACCACGCGGTTCGAACGATGCGCCGAAATACATCGACGACCTTGGGGTTCTCGTGCGGCTCGGTGGGGCAACCGATGTTCAGCTCCCAGCGCAGCGAACGCCCGACGAGTTTTCGTCCAAGTTCCGCGTTCCGATAGAGGAATGCTCTCGCGTAGCGGATGACTAACGCCAGATACGCCACGGTGGCTATCGGACACGCATCCGACCCGGCCATCTCGATGACCGGGAGCTTGAGGTTCCCTCGAATATCGCCCTCGGCGAAACGTCGCCAGCAGAACTCACCATCCGGCGCGCGAACGACGAAACCGGGAACCACATAGCGTCCGATTTCCGAATGGTCCCCCGTGACGGCAGACCATTCGACGGGCACCAGATCGACACCTGCTCGAATCGCCACTTTCGTGAAAGCTGTTCCGAAATCCACCCCGACTCTGACGGCCATCGGTACCGATCGTTCGCCTCGATGATCGGGATGCTGCAACGATCTGCCGATGTCACTCCACTCCGGCATGTTCAGAGCACATCCGTCATCGATGCGGGGTCTGAACGGTGGCGGAGGCAGCACGCTGGGCCGTGCCGACGGCTTCTCGCTCGGCGCTACGACTGCGACCGGAGTGGCATATTTCTGAACGGGATTCCGGGCAAACGGCTTCTTCGGAGTCGGCTGCCCGCCTGCCAGCCATGCCGGCGGTGCCTCGAGGTCGAGCTTGGGGGAATCCTCACCTCGTTCCTTGCCGTGTCCCGCCCCCCGTAGTGCGTTTTTGAGATCCCGCAGTTGATCTTTCCAACTCTTCATGGACGACCTCCCGCCCGCACCACGTCCACGAGCAAGACGCAGATATCGCGCGTCTCAGCCGAAAAGGCCTGACTTTTGCGCGCCAGCGTCGCTCGACGGGTTTCCATCCGGGCCAGGAAATCCTCCATCTTCTTGCGTTCGGCATTCGCCAAGCCCTTGCGCCGCTTGCCATCCGGGCTGCTTCCATACAGCGACGCATAGTACTCGTGGCTATTGATCCGCTTCTCGAACCCCTCACACTTCTTGCGGATGTGGTCATCCAATAGCTGAGAAAGCACGTCGGCGCGGTCTCGGTTCTCGCGCCATTTTTCATCCTTGATCGCCTTGTACCGATCCCTAAGCATTTCCTCGCTTCGTTCTGCGGCGGCCACCCCGGCATCCGGTGGGACATCCACCGCCACCGTCGGCCAGTCGCCCCCCGACTTCCTGACCGAGTCGAGCATGGTTTCCGCTATCCGATCGTCGAGGGACGCCTCCCGGTCGAGATGTATGGCAGCGACCAGGAGATGCTCCTCCTCCTTCACGCCGGAGAAGCTCGCCAGTCGGGTCATCAGCGCATATCGGCCCACCTCGATACCTTCGGCAGCGACTCTGGCGGCGTAGAGCGGAAAGCGATCCTCCGCTCCTTCGGCCTTACGCGACAGGAAACGAACGATCGGATGAAAGCGATGGACAATTTCCTCACCAGGTTTGGGCTTGTCGGTGATCCTGTCGGTGAAGCGACAACGCTTCGTCTGACCGGAGGCAAGCCCCGTCTTCCCGACCAGATTCTCCCGCCTCACGAACTCGTCCAACTCCGCCGCAAAGCCGGGACTCAAGCCGATGTCGAACGTGTCGGCATCACCGTGCACCGCGACGAGCCGACAACCGGGGACGTTCCTGAGGCACCCGTCGACGTAACGGACCAGGTCGTGCCGGGTGACGATCTTTCCATCGCCGCGCGCGGCTTCGATCTGCGCCAGCAGTTGCTGACCGTGTGCCACCAGTTGGATCGCTTCCCGCTCCAGTTCTTCCTGTTTGCGCTTGGCATTCTCGATCGCCAGCGCCACCTCCTCGATCAAGCGCGCTTCTTCATCGACGGTCAGATGCTTCGACAACAAGATGTCTTCGAGCTTGCGGACTTGGCCGAGGATTTCCTCCGTTTCGCCCAAGGTGCTCTCGAAAACACCGATGCGCTTGGCCAGCCTCGAAATGATGAGTGCATCAATCGTGTCCTTGTGGACGAAGTTCCACACCAAGATGCGCTTGGACATTTGACCGATGCGATCAATGCGCCCGATCCGCTGTTCGATGCGCATCGGGTTCCACGGCAGGTCGTAGTTGACGACGAGACGGCAGAACTGCAAATCCACGCCTTCGGCGGCAACGTCCGTGCAGACCAATACACGGCAGTTCCTGTCCTCTCGGAAGGCGGCAACCACGGCTTCCTTATCGAACTCCGCCCCGCCCATCAGCAACCCGGCCTCCACGTTCTCGGCGGAAAGCCGCTCGACGAGATAGCGCGCCGTGCCCCGAAAGGTGGTGAACACGATGGCCTTGGCCTCGCGATCCTCGGCCACGAATCGCTTGAACGCCTCGGAAAGCTCGGCGAATTTTGAGTCGTTCCTGCTCAGATCGCCGAATCCGAACTGGGGCAGCGTTCTGCTCGCCAGCCACTGTTTGAGGCCAGATGTCCGTTCGGTCAGTTTCTCCTCGTCTTCGTCGATCTCGTCCATCGCCGCCGCGAGGGCGTCGGCGTCGAGGCCGTCGTCGCGCCAAGTCCGCAGCAAGGCGGCCGGACTGGATGCAACCATGCGCTGTGGCGTGGATAGCAGGAAACCATGCTCGATGCCATTGGCCAGCGCATACTCCCGCGTTCCTTCGGTGATCGCCTGATAAAGCTCCCGCTCCACGGGCGACATATCCGCCTCGAACACCGTGACGTCACGCAACACGCGATCGGACTGCACTTCCCGTTTGCGCGTGCGGCTGACGATGTGCGCGAGCAAGTTGAGCCGCTCGAGTTTCGCGGCGATGTCGATGCGACTGTCGTTCGTCCAGTCCTTGATCGACTCCGCTTCCTCGATCAAGCGATCGACGCGCTCGGATCGCTCGAACCATCGAGACGACTCGATTTCGCGGATCGCCGTCATGATCTGGTCGGCATCGCTCGTCGGATCACGCACGACGTCACTCGCGGCGATTACCGGACGGTTGGCGAGGACGACGTTTCGGAAATCTTCCGGATACTCGAAATGATCCGGGTCGAGCAGCCGCAATACATTGAACAAATCATCCGAACCCAGATTGATCGGCGTTGCCGAAAGCATCAACTGGTGCGTGCTGACATCCCTCAGCAAGCTACCTGTCCGCCACGCGCCCGTTTCTTCGTTGCGCATGTAGTGCGCTTCATCGAAGATCACCAAGTCCAACAACGGCTCTTGATCGGCATGCTGGTAGAGCAAGTCGGCGAGCCGGGTGCGAACCGATCGCTTGGGCTTGTCGCTCTCGTTGGCATCCCAATCGCTCGGTACGCGGATGCCCTGGTAGCTGACGATCCATGCGCGTTCCCGATGCTCGGCCGAAGCCAGTTCTTGCCGCAACGTTTCCGCATCGACGACACGCGCGTCCAGACCGAAGCGTGACGAAAGCTCGAACCGCCACTTCTCCCGTAGCATGGCGGGGCACACCACCAGGAGGCGGCGCATGTCGTAGCGGGCACGCAGTTCAGTCCAGATCAGTCCCGCTTCGATCGTTTTGCCCAGACCCACCTCGTCAGCGATCAGCAGGCCGTTGACGGGCGAGTCCAGCAGGGTGAGCAAGGGCTTGTATTGATGAGGGTAGAAGTCGGTCTGGGTCAGTCCCATCGCATAGACGACATTCGACAGACGCCCCGCCAGATGGATGTGCGTCAGCAACTGGCGCAGGTCATCTACCCGCCCGTAACGTCCTTCTCGGATCAGTTCCAGAGGATCGTCGCCACCCGCATCGACCGCGACCAACTCCTCCTCGTAGTGCCAATCCAGACGCCCATTCCAGTTCACGCGATACTGAGTCCCGGATGTACGCGCGCGTGTCTGATCGGTGACCGTGCCGATCTTGGCCGGATCATCGATATGGCGAACGAGTTGACCAGGACTCCACGGCATGCCTGGGTTCCTCACGCTTTCCTGATCGAAACGAGGGTTCCCAAATGCGCCATGTTCTGCGCACGGGTCTTTTTCTTGTAATCCAGTGCATCACAGACCGCCTCGATCTTCTGGCAGAAGATGTCCGCGTTGAGCGGAATCATCCAGAGATCGCCGCTCGGCTTATCCCTATTGGTGCTCTGCCACTGCACTTCGTCGTTGAGGGGGTGCTCAGGCCGGAAGGGATGGACGTTGAAAATCTTGTGGTCGATCTTGGTGATCCACGAAGCCCCGACCTCTGTGATCGCACCCCATGAGACCTTTGTGTTTTCACTGGTCACGAAGAGGACGAAAATCTTCTGGGTCGAGTAGCTCTCGACGAAGAACTCGCGGAGGTAGTCGTAGACTCCGCGACCCTCCGGCACGCGGCACACTTCGTCGTCGCAGTTGGTGTAGAGGATGCCATCCGACGGCACATCATTGAACACCAGCATCTGGTAAATGATGTCGGCAAAAGCCTTGTCGAGGTAGGTCTGGCTGATGAGGATTTTCTTTTTTTTGGAATCGACCGTCGCCTTTAGACCGAGGTCAGGGCTGTTGTCGTTGATGGACTTGGAGATGGCGTCCTCCATTGCCTCGCGCGAAACATTTACCCCCAACTTCGCCAACGCAGTAGCCGCTTCCTCACTGGCTTTTCTGCGGAAGGTATCCACTGCCGCCCTGAGCTTTGCCTCGTCGCTCCTTTGCGCTTCCTCTTTCTGCTTCTTTTTATCGGCGTTGACGATGTCCGTATACGTCTCGCGCCGCTTGAGAATATCGGCGAGCAATTCACCTCGGACATACTCCCGAACGGCCTCGTAGCGTGGGTCGTCGGACTTGTAGCCTTGACGGTTGCTCAGTGCCATATCTGGCAACTCCGTCAACTCGAAAAGATCGACGTGCAACTGCCCAACAACATAGACCTCGTTCAACTTGTTCTGACCTACAACGGGCAAAATGTTGAACTCGCCCATCTTTTCATTGGCGAACAACGAGACGAAGTTGTCCGGGAAATCGGTCAACTCCGCCTTTCTTCCTCGTGTGCTCTTGTACGCGCCGATCCAGCCTAGAACTTCCAACGAATACTCATGTTCTTTCCCATCGTTGGCTTTCACGATGATCGGTATCGCTTTCGTAGCCTGCGCCGCGACGAGATCGTCTCGCCGGTCCGGATGACTGTCCGACACGAGATCGCACAGCGGCTTGAACTTGTCGCCGAGCGTGACCAGTGCGCATAGCTCGCCCATGATGTTGCGGTCGAAGTCTTCGATCGTCACCTCTTCGTTGGCGCGTATTACGTGAATCCGGAAATTGGCATCAATCAGCGGGAATATCTTGAGAAGGTTTCGCTTTACCGAATCTAGGGTCTTGTGGAGGCGGTACTGCGGATTGCGCATGATGATGGCGGAGCCGTGATCGGCGATGCGCTCGAAAACGATCTGATCATCCGGAATCGCCTTCAGGTCATGACCATTCTCTGGATGACGGGTCAGCACGAAGCCCGACTTCTCCCCATTTACGATCGTCAGGACGTCGACATCCTCCGAAACCGAGAGCGCTGCCAGTTTGCCGACACCCTTGCGCCCCATCTTGCGGCGGGCCCCGGATTTCGTGAGCGATTCTGTCTCGGTCGTTCGGGACACCCCGGCGACGTTCAGGTATTTGGCGATGTCACCCGCCTCGTATGACATACCGTGCCCATCATCTTCGACACGAATGTCGTCCTTGTTGGAAATGATGTAGACGTTCTTGGCGTCGGCGTCATACGCATTGGCAATCAGCTCCGCCAGAACGTAATAGATGTTGGTGTAGAGATTCGGCCCGAGCAGTTCCAGAATGCGCGGATCGACGTTCAGTCGGTACTGTTTCATTCTTCTTCCCCTACAAGAAGTCGATAACGAGCGCCACGCCGCTCGCCTTGGCGCTCGATCTTGCCACTCGCGATCAGGTCGGCGATCGTGGTGTTCCATTGGCCGTCTGTGATGCCGGTGGCGGCAAGGACGTCGGCTTTGGCGTGCCAGCCGGTATGGGCGCTCAGATACTCGACGATGGCGTGGACAGGTCCTGCGCGGTAGTCGGCGCGGCGCTCAGCGACTTTGAGGTATTGGCTCTCGTTAGCGGGAGTGGCATCGAAGTCGAGCGAGGGTTGAACCGTTGCGACGCTGGCGGTTCGACCGGAACGCGGGGTACGAGTCGAAGCGCGTGGCGCGGCATCGCCATGCAATCCACGGGCAACTTCTTCCTCATATCGCTGACGGTTCAACTCCGACAGCCGCCGCAGCACTTCGACGCGCGCAGTTTCCGAGATGGTGAAGCGGACGCGGTCGTTCTCCGGCAGATATGGCACTTCGTGGAAGCCGTGTTCGAGGGCGAGGTCGTTCCAGCCGTAGGCGTTTGCGATGGCGGCATCTATTTCGCGCTGCAATGCGCGCAGCCCCTCAATGCTGGGGCTGGGGTCGCGTTCGGTGTCGGTATGGAAGCGGTTGTAGAGCCTGGTAAGGCCGATGCGATCGGCCTGCATGACGTCGATGCGCGCTTGATGAAGCCGATCCCCCAGGCCATCAAGCGGGTCGTTCTCTGAGTCACTGAAACCGCCTGGGAAGGCGAACGGTTCAAGTGCATCCGTCTGGCTGTACCGCAAGTCGCTCTTGAGGCGTGATGCGTACTGCCACGCGAAGACGGCGTGGATGTTCGATTGCAGCAGCGCAAAGTCCCGCCCGCGACCGAGCGAGAACGCGACGGTTGCATCGGAGAACACAATGTTGGAATCGACGAACGAGAACGCCAGCGTCTTGCTGACGCGCGTGATTGCCAGCACTCGCGGTGGTTGACTCCGGCTGGGTGACCAGCCATCTGGGTGACGCTCGAAATGGCGACCACGACCGATAGCGTGGTAGAGACCTGGACGCTTTTCACCGAACTGCCACCAACGCTCCGGTAGTGGCTTCCGGAGAACGAACTCGCCGCGTTCGTTGAGGCGCTGACGCTCAGGCTTGACCCGTTCTTCGATTCGCTGCCACGGTAATTCGTATTCTTGTGCGCGTTCCACTGGCCAGTCCCAGAAATTGATCACCCACCGGCTTGGGCGCTGCTCAGGGTCTGAATTGAGGTCATCGCCGTTGATGTACGGGAAGATCACTTCGGCGTTTCTTGGGTCGACATCCAGCATGCGGCGCGCTTCGTCAGGAGAAAGCACGAAGCCCATGCCCAGCACGATCGAACCTTGATACGCCAGCCCCTCGTTTGCCTTCAGTCGCTCTGGACTCCACTCCTCACGATCGGAGAGAAAGGCCGATATGAAAGAGGTCGGTCGCCCAAGCAGCGAGCGTTCGCTCAGCCACTCTCCCTTGTGGACATGCACTCGACTGGTGATGACCGCCGCCTTTCCTGGCCACGGTTCATTCGGGTAGGCCGCGTGGATGACAGCACCTGCGCCGACCATCGCCTCCAACCCGACCTGCCGCGTGTCACCTTCCGCGATGGTGTTGACCGCGAGCAGCCCAAAGCCGCCACCTTCGCGCAGCAGGCCCCAAGCCCGCAGGAAGAAGTAGGCGACCAGATCAGCCGAACCACGACGCCCCTCGGCGATGTGTGCAACCAACCAATCGCGAAAGGCCGTGCCCGCGACGCCGGTGATGCGCTGCCCGCCGAGAAAGGGCGGATTACCGACCATGCCGTCGAAGCCGCCGCGCTCGCGCACGAACACCTCTGGAAATTCCAATGGCCAATGGAACGGCCGACGTGCAGGCTTGTCGGCGGGCAGATCTGTCGAGAGCGCGGCGACCGATCTCCGGCGCATCGAGACAAACACATCGCGGTCGCCGTCGATGACGTGTCCAGCTTGAACGGCCAACGATGCCAGTGCGTTCTCCAACGCCGCGCCACCGCCGCTCGGTGCGAACACCTCCCCGATGAACGCATCCGCGATGCCCTCCGGCACTTCGAGCCTGCGGCGCGCGTCGGAGTCCAGATGCGCCATCGCTTCGACGTCACGGATGTCGCGGATGGGCATTTCGCGCAACCGTTGTCGCAGTTCGACGGCCTCGCGCACGGCCTGCTCGACGTTCTGACCGAACAGCCGCAGTTGTCCTTGACCGGCGGGGTTCATCGAAAGCTGGGTGAGCTGATCCAGCCGATGGATGCCGAGGAGGCTGTCACCGCAGCGCAGGTTGTGGTCGAGGAAGCCAAAGGGACGGCCCTTGGCCAGCGTCACCAGCCAGATCGAGAGCTTCGCCAGTTCGACCGCCAACGGGTTCAGATCTACGCCGTAGAGACAGCGTTCGGCGATGAGGCGGCGAGCGACGATGGTGCGCGCCTCCGTATCGCGCGGCAGCGCCTCGACGTTGGCGTCGGCGGCTAACACTTGTCCATCGACGCCTACCGTGTGGCCCTGTTCCTCGGCCTGCGCCCACGCCTCCACCAGCCGGTCGGCCAACCACCGGCAGGCTTGCACGAGGAATGCGCCCGAACCCATCGCCGGGTCACAGATCTTCAGGTCGAGCAGTTCGACGGGCGATTTTAGCGCCCACTCCGCGCGCGGCGTGCCCTGCGACGGGCCGACATAGGCGATGGGCGTGAGCGTCTCTGCGACGATGGACTCGGTGAGCGATTTCGGCGTGTAGTGGGCGCCAGTCTCGCGCCGGTCGGAGCTGGTGGTGACGATGAAGGCTCCGGCGGGATAGACCAGCGGGTAGCCCCAAGGGTCGGTGCGCACCAGATGGCCGAAGGGTTTGATGCGGTCGCGCAGCGCCGTGTCACCGTGGCAGGCCGTCAGCACACGATCGGCGAGCGCATCGTCCACGGGACGGGCCAGATCGTTGCGCACGCGGCTGGCGGAACTACCCGAACGCTGCTGGAGCAGTTCGGCTAGGCGCGCGGCGCTGTCCAACCGCGCGGATTCGAGTTCGGCCAGCGTGACCCAGGGCGACTGAGCACTCTTCGTGGCATCGAGTTCCAGCGTGACCTCGGCGGTGCGCTTGACGGTGCGTTCCAGCAAACCCTCATAGACGTAGCCGATCTGCTCGACGTCCAGCGCCCGATACGACAGCGTGCGCCCTTGGAATTGCTGGATGGCTTCGAGCAGTAGCAAGACGGTGCGGTTGTCGATTGGCAGCGGCTTGGCAACATCGGTGCGCCAATCGGAACCTTTCGCGCGGCCTTCGAGGAAGGGGAAGCGGTCCGGGTCGAACAGCGAGCCGCCCAGCGCGGGCAGGCGCAGGTTTTCGTGCTCGATGCCGCCATAGACGGCGCGGAAGATGGCCAGCAGGCGCGACCACGCATCCCAGCGGCGCTCCAGAATCTCGTCGGATTCGGCGCGCAACCGAATCCGCAGCGAGGAAACGGCGTAGTTCGCCTCATAGCGTTCGTCGCCCAAGAGCAGCAGGCCGCGCTCCTCGGCGGAAAGCAGGAAGACCAGCCGCATCATCACCGTCAGCGCGGCTTCGTAGAGTTCGGCTTCCTTCACGCCGCGCAACAGTTCGCGGTCGCGGTCTTGGTCGGCCTTGTCGAGCGACTGGATCAGCAATTCGACCGCGCGTCGCACCTGCTCGCCCAAGGCGTCGGTCACTTCGTCCTGGAACTTCAGCGAGCGGTCGAACAGCGCGGGCAACCGTTCCGCTTCATCCACGAAGAAGCGCCGGATGCCCAAGAGGTGGACGAAGGCTTGCAAGGTGACGAGTTCCTGCGCCCAGATGCGCGCATACCAACTGGCGAAAGTGGTGACCGCGCCCACCGGCGCATCCACCAACATCCAGCGTTCGCCGTTGGTCACCAAGCCGAGACGGCAGCCTGTGGCGCGGCAGATCCTGACCATGCGTTCCGCTGGCGTGCTGGCCCAGCCGTCGAGCTTCTGGGTGGCATCGAGATCGACGTCCTGCCCGTAGGCGTGGATGAGCATCAACGGCTGGTCGCCGTTGCCGACGACGGCGAAGTCCGGCGACAGGCTCACGCCATGTTCGGGCAGAGTGACGGTCAGGTGTGTGGCGCACCAGTCCCCGCGTTTGAGCACGTCGCCGCGACCGTCCTCGTCGAGTTCCAGTCCACGCGACAAGACCTCGTCGATCCATGCCGCATGCAGGTCTCCGAAATGCAGATCGTCGGTTTCCAGTGCATCGCGCCATTCGTCGTAGGCTTGTCGCAGCCGCTTGCGCTTGGCTGCATCGAGTTCTTCAAGCCCCTGCGGAAAGGCTTCCTTCAGGACGGGAACGGCGAGGAACGGGCCGGAAATCTCGACGAGTGCGAGCCAGTCGTGGTGTTGGGTCTGCGTCACCATTCAGGCTCTTCCGCAAAAAATGAGATGGTGACGCCGTCATCGGTGCTCGACCAGCGATGTCCGCAACCACAAACGATGGAGCCATGGAGTTCGACGAATGCCTTCGTCCCACAGTCTTGGCAGTGGATACGCGCGCACTTGCATCCACGACACTGACCTGCAAGCCACCAGAACCATGCGCCGCCATCAAAGGTGACTGCACCTTCTTGATCAAGCACGATGCAATCTGCATCGCAGGATTGACACATCGTCCATTTGTCCGGAACGATCAAATCAAGGGCATCTTCCACCGACAGAAGCTCAAGGCCACATCCAGCATGATCAGCCTTCTTCTTTGCTGGCTCCGTCCACCCATTCGCCGCGACGACAATCGCTTTGTTTGCGCCAACGGCATCCGCAAGTGCGAGGACTGACTCGACCTCTCGCACATCGATGGGAACGGCGTGGAACTTGGCATCGACGATCATCTTCAGCGGATGGCCCTTGGCCTCGATTTCGATGAGCACGTCGATTTGCCGTGGCTGGCCGGTGATCTTGTCCGGAACCATGACGTTTCTTCTGACGTTTCCGAAGTCGTCGATTTGCTCGTAGAACTCGGCGACAGCCTCTTGGTATTCCTGCCAGGTCATCATTTCGCCGCCCCCGACGTGGACTCGGGCACGACGAAAATCACCGCCACCGGAAAGGTGCGGTCGTCGAGCTTCGCGTAGCGGGATTCGATGGCCAGGGTCTCCATCCGGCGCTCGTCGGGGATACGCGCGAGGCGCGTTTCCAGCGCGGCAATGTCGCGCCTCAGTTGCGTGCGCTCGTCCTCGGTGAAGAGCGCGAGCTGTTCGGGCTGCTCGCCTTTCTTCAATTCCGACTCGATCGCCTTTTCCAGTTCGTCGAGCACCGTGCCGATGTCGCTGACCTCCTGTTGCTTGCGGGTCTGGAGCGTGTTGGTCAGGTAGCGAAGCCGTTCTTTGGAACGCGCATCCACGGCTTTCAGGATGGCTTCCTGCTGGCTGTCGAAGCGGACACGCAGCGGGTCGAACAGGGACGAGGCAGCCGTGATCGGTTTCGATTCGTCCAGCCATTGCTGGACGCGGGTGACGCCTTCCTCGCGGCGGAAGGATTGGTCGCGCAGATAGCCGCCCGACAGCGTCAGCTCTTCGTGCAGCCGATGGTGGTTGCCGCCGGTGACGACCAGCCGCGAGACGACGACCACGGCGGGGCCATCGACGAGCGCATCCGGCACGGTGCGGACGGTGACGCGGTGCAGTTTCTTCACGTCGTCCTGCGCCCAGATTTCGGCGCGCAGCAGACGCAGGCACATCTGCACCAGGCGATGGTTCAGGTGGACGAGCACCACGTCGTCGCGGCCACTGGCAACGGCATGGTCGAAGGTGATGGGTCGAATCTTCTGGGTGTGCGGATGGCGCAGCCCTTCCAGACAGCGCGCCCATGAGCCGGACAGCGCGGGCATGCGGAAGACACTACCCGAAGGCGCGCCCGCCAGTTCGACGGGTTCCAGGGGCGGACGGCCCGCCAGCGCGAGGCCAGTCTTCACAGCCATCAGGACATGGTCGGGCGTGAGGTGGAAGTCCTGCTTGGTGCTGAGCAGACGCTCGTGCAGCTTGGCGACGCGCTCCTTCAATTCGCGCTCGGCGCGAACGAAGTTCTTGGCGCGGGCGATCCGCGCCTCGGCCATGCGGGTGTCCAAGTCCTTCAGGGAGCCTTCGATTAGGCCGGACATCTGCGGCGCGATGACAGGGTTGACGCTGCCCATGTCGGCGCGCATCGAATCCAACTTCCGCAAGGCGCGCAGGATGTCCCCGCCGTGCCCGCCGACCGATGCGCCGCTCGCGTCGCCGCCGTCGACCGGGTGCCAGATCAGCACTTCCTTCGCGCGCTGTCCGTGCCGGTCGATCCGCCCGTTGCGCTGCTCCATCACGTTGGGGTTGTAGGGAATCTCCAAGTGGATGAGCCGATTGCAGTGGTTCTGCAAGTCGATGCCTTCGGATGCCGCATCGGTGGCGAGCAAGATGCGCACTGGCGAATCCTGGGGTGAAGCCTGGAACGCCGCCTTGATGGGTTCGCGTTCTTCTTGTGAAAGGCCGCCGTGTAGCAGGCCGAGACGCTCGCCGCCGAAACCGTGGCTGGCGAGGATTTGATGCATCCACTGGTGCGTGGTGCGGTATTCGGTGAACAGGATCACCCGGCGATCGTTCCACTCGCCGTCCGGCTTGAGGTTGGCAGTGAGCCAATCGAGAATGGCTTGCGCCTTGGAGTCGGCCTGATTCCTGGCTCGCTGCGCCCACGCTCGCAAGTCGTCCAGCGTCGCTCGCTGTTCCGGCGTCATCGGCATCGAGCGGCGCGTGGCTTCCTCGATGGCTTCGGCTTGAGCGTTCTCGACTTCGCTGTCGTCGGCGTAGTCCTCGTCGGCCTTCAGAATGGCCTTGTGCAGGATGCGCTCGGCCATCGCATCCGGTTTCGTTGGCCGCGCTTCGGACAGCGATGCGACGTGCTTTTCGAGCGTGGACGCGAACGCCGCCGGTGACGAGAGCAGACGCTTCTTGAGGAGTCGATTGACGAAGGTCGTGCCGAAGCCGTTGCCTGCTTTCTCGGCATCCTTTTCTCGGCTGGCGCAGTAGTCGTCCAGCTTGCGATGAATCTCGCGTTCTTCCGCCGTGTACGGGACTTCGAGCGCCTGCAAGGTGCGTCGGGCATACAGGGGATTGCCATCCGCATCGACCAGGTCGCTCTTCAGCCGGCGGATCATCACCTGACTGAGGCGCTTTTCGTCGGGGAGGATGTTGCGCGCGAAACGCTGATCGTCGAGCAGTTCTAGAAGTGAAGTGAACGACTCGGTGTAGCCGTTGTGCGGCGTCGCGGTCAGGAACAGGCGATGCTGGAAGTGCGGGCCGATGGCTCGGACGAAGCGCGTGCGCTGGCTCTCCAGCGCGTAGTGCGCGCCTGCGGCTGGCGCGACGTTGTGCGCTTCGTCCACGACCAGCAGATCGAACTTGCGCGGATGACCGACGTGCGGTGGGATCACGTCGCGCATGGCGCGCAAGCCCTCACCGCCCTTGGCCCAATCCATCGACGTGATGAGGCGCGGATGCGATGTCCACGGATTGGCGTGGATGCCGCGCTCGCGTCGCAGTTGCTTGATGTAGTCGGTATCCACCACGCGAAAGTCGAGGCCGAATTTCTCGAGCATCTCGACGCGCCATTTCTCCTGAAGCGACGCGGGGCAGATGATCAGGACGGTGCGCGCGCGATGCCGCAGCAGCAGTTCCTGAATGACCAGACCGGCTTCGATGGTCTTGCCGAGGCCGACATCGTCGGCGATGAGCAGGTTGACGCGCGCCATGTCGATGGCGCGCACCAGCGGGTCGAGCTGGAAGTCCTCGATGCTGACACCGCTGCGGAACGGTGCTTGCAGAAACCCACGGTCGGCATTGGTGGCCGCGCCCCAGCGCACGGCATCAAGGAAGGCGTCGAGCATGCCCGAATCGTCCTGCCCCGTGACCGAGGGCAGGCCCGCGCGCTCGATGACCTGAGCGCCCGGCTCGATTTCCCAGACGACTTCCAGTTCTTCGCCGAGACCGTCCTCGTCGATGGACGAGAGCGTCACGCAGTGTTGGGGCGCGGCGGTTTCCAGTCCAGCAGCATCGACGTCGGCCACTACCCACTGACGACGGCGCACCTCGACGAGCTGCCCCGGCTCGGGGCGAGCGCGATATGTCTGAGGTTGCCGTTCGTTCTGGGTACCCATGTAGTGGCCATCTTCCTTATCGGTTCTTCGCGCCGGCCTTGGCCACCGCACGGGCGACCGTCGCTGCGGCCTGGGCTGGCGATTCGTGCGACCAGAATCGCAGTGCCGTCCAACCGGCGGCTTGGAGCCTCGCGTTCGTATCCGCGTCCCGCTGGCGGTTGGCCTCTATCTTCTGCCGCCAGAACTCCGCGTTCCGCTTCGGCCACGTGGCGTGTTCCGGGCAGCCGTGCCAGAAGCAGCCATCGACGAAGACGGCGATCTTGCGGCCGGGGAACGCCACGTCCGCGACGCGACGCGGTTTTTTCAGCACCTCGTAACCGACCCGGTAGCGCAACCCGATGCGGTACATCTCTTGCCGCAGCGCCAGTTCGGCGTCCGTGCCCGTCTGCCGCACCTTCGCCATGCGGTGACTGGCATCGGATGGCGAAGGTAGGAGTCTGGGCATCGGGCAGTCCACGTCAGCCCATCACCGCGCAACCGAGGCGAGGTGCCGATCAATGCTGCGGGCGATGGCGCGACCGAGATCGACGGGCACCGCGTTGCCGATGAGCCGTCCGAGCACCGTGAAGCTGACCTCGCCACGCTTCGGGATGAATTTGTAGTCGCGTGGAAAGCTCTGCAAGATCGCCGCTTCACGCAGCGAGATGGCCCGATCCTGCTCGGGGTGGCCGAAGCGGCCATTGCCGAATCCATAGCACTGGGTCGTCATCGTCGGCGCTGGCTTGTCCCACTCCATGCGCCCATAGACGCCCGGATAAGTGCGACCGCTGTCTGCGCGGTGGCAATCGGCGACCAAGTGCTTCGGCCAGTCGCGCCACGTTCCACCGGGCTTGGAGACCTTGATCCGCTTGAGATTCGTGTCGGACAGCGTCGAGGTGACGTGCAGTTTGTCCTTGGGCGCGGACTCACCGGCGCTGAGATGGCGCAAGCGACCGATGGCTTGCTTCACCGTCTTGGGTTTCTTGCGCGTCGGCTCGATCATCTCGATCTTGCCATGCTTGGATGCCAGCAGCACCATCCGACGTCGCATCTGCGGGACGCCATAGAGAGAGCTATCAACGACGTCGTGCCAAACCTCGTAGCCGAGCCGTTTCAGCGTATCGACGAAATCATGGAAGACCGCGTGCTTGGCGACGGTCGGCACGTTCTCCATCGTGATGACGTCGGGCATTGTGCCTTCGGCAAGGCGCGCAAACTGGTAGAGAAGGCCCCACTTGCCATCCTTGCCATCGAGTTCGTAACGCTGGGCGTAGGTAGAAAAGGGCTGGCACGGCGCGCAACCCGCCAATACCGTCACATCGGCGTCGCCAAACAACCCCTTGAGTTCGTCGGTCGTGACCGTGCCGATGTCGCGTTCAAGGAATCGGGCCTTACTGTTGTTCTGTTCGTAGGGAAAGCGGCAAGCGGGATCAAGATCAATGCCCGCGACGACGGGGAGACCTTCCAAAATGAAACCGTGCGTCAGCCCGCCCGCGCCGCAAAATAGATCGACACAGGCAATATTTTTTTTCATGTCACCCCCCTTATTTCGTCTCAATCGCTGCATGGGGATCGAACCCCATAGATACAAAGAACCTCATTCCCCCATCCAGGCGTGAGTCGGTTGATTTTAGCCACTTTCATCCCAGTGCGATTATGCGGCAGCGCCTTCGACCAATAGCACGGACTACACCCCCATCTGGAATGGTGACGCCAGAGACCTCTTAACCACAAGTTTCTGAACGCCCTAATCCGAAGCACTTCAGTACTATCCGGGACGCCCCTCCCACAAGAGATCAAAAGTTCAGCTCGCCCGACGTATTGGAACAACGCTGGCGCCGAGCCTCAGTGAGTCCAGATAGTCCGCCCAAGCCTGCATCATCTTGCGGCGCTCGGGCAGGTGCGCAGTCCGGTTATAGGCACGGCCATTCGGGTCGCGCACCGCATGCGCAAGCTGGTGCTCGATGTAGTCAGGGCGAAACCCCAGCACTTCATCCAGCACGGTGCGCGCCATGGCCCGGAATCCATGGCCGGTCATCGTCGTTGCGTCGACGCCCATGCGCCGCATGGCGGCGTTGATCGCCGCATCGCTCATTGGCCGGCCCTTGCCACGCATGCTCGGGAACACGTATTCGCCACGCCCCGTCAGCAAGTGCAGCTCTCGCAGGATCTCAACCGCCTGGTCCGCCAGCGGGACAACATGCGGCGTACCGGTCTTGCTGGCCGTGTAACGCCACTCGGCTGTATCCAGATTGATATCCAACCAACGGGCCTGCCGTAGCTCGCCAGGACGCACGAACACCAGCGGGGCCAGCCTCAGTGCCGCCATGACCGTAGGCGACCCTTCATAGCCGTGCAGCGCACGCAGCAGCGGTCCGATTTCGGCCGGCTCGGTCACGCTGGCGAAGTGTTCACCCTTCGGGGTCGCCAACGCCCCGATCAGGTCGGCAGCCGGGTTGCGAGTGGCCTTGCCCGTAGCAATGGCGTAACGGAACACTTGCCCAGCCAGCGACCGGGCCCGATGCGCGGTCTCGACCTTGCCGGCCGCCTCGGGTTTGCGCAGCGCCGCCAGCAGCGACGGGGCCGTGATGTCGGCAATGGGCAGTTGCCCGATGTAGGGCAGCAGGTAGGTTTCCAGCAGGCGGTGTTCCCGCTTGGCCGTGCCGACGACGATTTCCTTTTCCCGCTTCACCCACCATTCGCGGGCCACGGCCCCGAAGGTGTTGCCCGTGTGCTCGGCTGCAGCGACCTTTTCCGCCTTGCGCTGCTCGCCCGGGTCGATGCCTGATGCCAGCAGCCGGCGAGCCGCGTCCCGCCGGTTGCGAGCTTCGGCCAGACCGACGTCAGGGTAGATGCCGAAACTCAGTCGCTTCTCCTTGCCCCCGAAGCGGTACTTCCAGCGCCACCACTTGCCCCCAGCCGGAGAGATTTCCAGGTACATGCCGCCGCCATCAGCGTGGCGCTGCACCTTGCCTGTGGGCTTGAGTCGTCGAATTCCTGCGTCGGAAAGCATGGGGGCAACACCTCTGGGGGCAACACCCTTTCGGGCCGGACCTGTTGCCCCCAAGGTTGCCCCCACCTGCCCCCGGATTTCAATAGCCCATCTTGGACTTCACCGGACGTCGGGCAACAAAAAACCCGCATTTCTGCGGGTTTTTTGGACTTGCTCGGACGTTGATGTCCATTGAATTGGTCGGGGTAGCCGGATTCGAACCGACGACCACTTGTCCCCCAGACAAGTGCGCTACCAGGCTGCGCTATACCCCGATGGGTTCCGCCAGTGGCGGCCCGGCATTATAGCCACTTCGCCTGCGGCCGTCGCGCATCCGATCACTGGATCGGCGATCCGGCCGCTCAGCGCTTGAGGACCTGCAGGATGTCCTCGAGCTCGGTGCGGACCTGGCGCACCACCTGGGTGGTCAGCGACGAGTCCTGCCGCGCGCCATCGCCTTCCAGGCGCAGGCGTGCGCCGCCGATCGTGTAGCCCTGCTCGTAGAGCAGCCCACGGATCTGGCGGACCATCAGCACGTCGTGGCGCTGGTAGTAGCGGCGGTTGCCGCGGCGCTTGACCGGGCTCAGGCCGGGGAATTCGGTCTCCCAGTAGCGCAGCACATGCGGCTTGACGTCGCACAGCTCGCTGACCTCGCCGATCGTGAAGTAGCGCTTGGCGGGGATCGGCGGGAGTTCGCGGTTGCTGCCGGGATCAAGCATGGCGCCCCCCGTAGGCTTCCACGCGTTCCTTGAGCTTCTGGCCCGGGCGGAACGTGACCACCGTACGCGCGGAGATCGGGATCTCCTCGCCGGTCTTGGGATTGCGGCCGGGGCGCTCGTTCTTGCGACGCAGGTCGAAGTTGCCGAAACCGGACAGCTTCACCTGGCGCCCGCCCTGCAGGGCCTCGCGCAGGGCGTCGAAAAACGCGTCGACGAATTCCTTCGCCTCGCGCTTGTTCAGGCCGACTTCCTCGTAGAGGCGTTCGGCCATTTCTGCCTTGGTCAGTGCCATGCCGTGCCCCGGTCAACTGCGGATGCGTGCGCCGTGCGATGCAAGTGCGGCGGTCACGCGGGCCACCACGTCGTCGACGTCGCGGTCCGTCAGGGTGCGCGAGTTGTCCTGCAGAATCAAGCCGGTAGCCAGGCTCTTGAATCCGGTTTCGACGCCCTTGCCCTGGTAACGGTCGAACAGCCGCAGGTCGGCCAGCAACGGCCCGGCAGCCTCGCGGATCGCGGCCTCCAGCGTGCCCCAGGGCATGTCCTCGGCCACCAGCAATGCCAGGTCGCGGCGTACGGACGGAAAGCGCGTCAGCGTCGCCGCACGCGGCAGCGCACGCATGCGCAGGGGCTCGAGCTCGACTTCGAACGCCACCGCGCGGTGGTCCAGACCGAGTTCGCGCAACAGTGCAGGATGCAGTTCGCCGATCCAGCCGATGCGTTCGCCGTCGCGGTAGACGTCGGCCGAGCGCCCGGGGTGGCCGAAGGGCGCCTGCGACGGGCGGAATTCCAGTTCCGCGCGCGCGAGCAGCGCCAGGCTCTCGAGATCGCCCTTGAGGTCGTGGAAGTCGACGTCGCGCGCCGGCGCGCCCCATTGCTCCACGCCGGCCGGGCCGATGGCGACCGCCGCCACACGCGGGGTTTCCCGCGGCGCATCGCCGGTGGCCGCGGCGTGGTAGCTGCGCCCGAGTTCGAACAGGCGCACGCGCGGCTGCTGGCGCGCGGCATTGCGCGCAAGTGCGTCGACCAGCCCGGGCAGCAGCGAGGTGCGCATCACGCCCAGTTCGGCGCTGAGGGGATTGGCCAGCGGCACCGCACCGGCATCGAGCTGCCAGGCCTGCAGCAGGGCGGCATCCACGAACGCGTAGTTGATGGCTTCCAGCCAGTCACGCGCGACCAGCTGGCGGCGCACCCCGGCATCGTCCAGCCGGCCCTCGCCCGGCGCGCACAGGCGGGTCGCGCCACCGGGAAGCGTGGTCGGCACGCGGTCATAGCCGTGGATGCGCGCGACTTCCTCGATGAGGTCTTCCTCGATGGCGAGGTCGAAGCGCCGCGGCGGCGGCGTCACCTGCCAGCCGTCCACGGTGTCGACCACCGCCAGGCCCAGCGCACCGAGGATGCGCACCACGTCGGCATCGACGATCGACAGGCCCAGCACGCGTTCAAGGCGCTGGCGGCGCAGGTGGATCGGCCGTGGCTGTGGCAGGTGCTCGGGCAGCTCCGCGGCAACCACCGGCCCCGGCGTGCCGCCGGCGTGGTCGAGGATCAGCCGGGTGGCGAGCTCGATCGCCTGCGCCGGCAGCTGCGGATCGACCCCGCGCTCGAAGCGGTGCGAGGCATCGGTATGCAGGCCCAGCCTGCGCGCGCGCCCGATGATCGCGGCCGGCGCGAAATGTGCCGACTCCAGGAACACGTTGCGGGTCGCATCGGTCACGCGGGTGTCGTGGCCGCCCATCACCCCGGCCAGCGCCACCGGGCGCCCGGCATCGGTGATCACCAGGAAGTGCGCATCCAGCGCCACGTCGCGCCCGTCGAGAAGGGTCAGCGTCTCGCCACCGCGGGCATGACGCACGCCCACCGGGCCCTGCAGCAGGTCACGGTCGAACGCGTGCATCGGCTGCCCCAGTTCGAGCATCACGTACTGGGTGACGTCGACCAGGAAGCTCAGCGGGCGGATCCCGCTGCGACGCAGCCGCTCGGCCATCCACACCGGCGTAGCCGCGCCGGCTTCGATGCCCTCGATCACCCGACCGAGATAGCGCGGTGCGTCGGCACCGGCGTCGAGCGCGACATCGAGCCGCGCATCGCCCGCCGCGGGCACCGGCGCGATCGTGTACGGGGTGACGCTGCTGCCGAACGCGGCGGCGACATCGAAGGCGATGCCGCGCACGCTGAAGCAGTCGGCGCGGTTGGGGGTGAGCTTGAGTTCGAACGTCGCATCCGGCAGGTCAAGGTAGTCCGCAAGCGGCGTGCCGACCGGCGCATCGCCGGGCAGTTCCAGCAGGCCCGAGGCATCGCTGTCGAGCCCGAGTTCCTTTGCCGAGCACAGCATGCCGTTGGACTCGACGCCGCGCAGCTTCGCCGCCCTGAGGGTGAGTTCGCCCACGCGGGCACCGACCATCGCCAGCGGTGCAACCAGTCCGGCACGCGCGTTGGGCGCGCCACAGACGATCTGCAACGGCGCACCGGTGCCGGCATCGACGCTGCACACCTGCAGGCGGTCGGCCTCGGGGTGTTTTTCGCAGGCGATGATGCGTGCGACGACGATGCCGTCGAGGCCTTCGCCCAGCACCGCGGTGTCCTCGACCTCGAGCCCGATGGCAGTCAGGGTGGCAGCGAGTTCCTCGCGGCTGGCGTCGGTGTGCACATGCTGGCGGAGCCAGTTCTCGGAAAATTTCATGCTGAAATTCCGTGGATCGTCATCAGGCGAACTGCCTGAGGAACCGGATGTCGTTGTCGAAGAACGCGCGCAGGTCGTCGACGCCGTAGCGCAGCATCGCGAAGCGCTCCACGCCCATGCCGAAGGCGAAGCCGGTGTAGCGCTCCGGGTCGATGCCGACGTTGCGCAGCACGCTCGGATGCACCATGCCGCAGCCCAGCACTTCCAGCCAGCGGGTCGAGCCGTCGGCCTGCTGCCAGGCGATGTCGACCTCCGCGGACGGCTCGGTGAACGGGAAATAGCTGGGACGGAAACGCATCTCGAAGTCGCGCTCGAAGAACGCACGCACGAACTCGGCCAGCGTGCCCTTGAGGTCGGCAAAGCTCGCGTGCTCGTCCACCAGCAGGCCCTCGCACTGGTGGAACATCGGCGTGTGGGTCTGATCGGAATCGGAGCGGTACACCTTGCCCAGCGCGATCATCCGCAGCGGCGGTTGGCCGCCGGCGGCCAGCAGATCCTGCATGTAGCGGACCTGCACCCCGGAGGTATGCGTGCGCAGCAGTCGCCGGTCGCCTTCGCCGGAATCGGCCATGTAGAAGGTGTCGTGCATGGCGCGCGCCGGATGGTGCGGCGGAAAGTTCAGCGCCTCGAAGTTGTGCCAGTCGTCCTCGATCTCCGGGCCGTCGGCGAGCTCGTAGCCGAGGCGGCCGAAGATGTCGGCGATGCGTTCCATCGTGCGGCTGACCGGATGCACCCCACCGAGCCCGGCATCGCGCCCGGGCAGGGTGATGTCGATGGTCTCGGTTGCCAGCCGCGCGTCCAGCACGGCGGCGTCCAACGCGGCCTTGCGCGAGGCCAGCGCGGCGGTGATGGCATCGCGCGCGCGATTGATGCCTGCGCCGGCGGCCTTGCGTTCCTCGGCGGGCAGCGCGCCCAGCGATTTCAGCTGCGCGGTCAGGCGCCCGCTCTTGCCGAGCAGCGCCACGCGCAGGGCTTCCAGCGCGTCGGGGGTCGTCGCCGACTCGATGTCGGCCAGCGCCTGCGCGGACAGGGTGTCGATGTCACTCATCGCGATGCCTCAAGGATATTCCGGGACCGCAAAAAGACATGGGGAAGGACTTGCGCCCTTCCCCATGCGTGAACCGCCGGTACCCGGCCGGCACCGCGCACTGCGCGGGCCGGTGGGACGGTTGTGTTACGCCGCCAGAGCGCCCTTCGCCTTCTCGGCCAGGGCCGCGAAGCCCGCCGCGTCGTGCACGGCGATATCGGCCAGCACCTTGCGGTCGAGGGTGATGCCGGCCTTCATCAGGCCGTTCATGAAGCGGCTGTAGCTCATGCCGTTGATGCGGGCCGCCGCGTTGATGCGGGTGATCCACAGCGAACGGAAATTGCGCTTCTTCTGCTTGCGGTGGATGTAGGCGTACTGCTGCGCCTTGATGACCGCCTGCTTGGCAACGCGGAACACCTTGTGGCGTGCGTTGTAGTAGCCCTTGGCGAGCTTGAGAACCTTCTTGTGACGGCGGCGCGCCTGCACGCCACGTTTGACTCGTGCCATTGTTCAGCCCTCCTCAGAGATACGGCAGCATGCGGTCCAGACGGCCTGCATCCTCTGCGCGGACGTGATTCGTCTGCCGCAGGTTGCGCTTCCGCTTGGTCGCTTTCTTGGTGAGGATGTGGCTGCGGTTGGCATGACCCGCCTTGTACTTTCCGGAAGCGGTCTTCCGGAAGCGCTTGGCCGCCCCCCGATGGGTCTTGATCTTGATCTTGGACATTGCGAAGTCCCTTGTAGGATCTGTTTGCGACTGACACGGGCGGCGGCCGTCGAGGCCCGCGCTTTCCTTCCTGCCGATGCCGGTGGTTGAGCCATTGTCCCCTGGGGATCGTGGCCGGTCCTGAAAAACGGTAAAGCACCCGGGCGAGCCGGCCGGCCATTATGCAGGGCGCAGGGTGGCCGTGCAAACCCGGGCACTCCAACCCGGCACTGGCTGTTCTTCCGACCGGACCGCCACAGGAGCCTGAGACCAGCGCCGACCGCCCGTGCCCCTCGTTCCGCACCCCGGGGACTCTCCGGGGTCGGCGTGGCGTCCGTCAGCGGGACTGTCGGCGCCATGGATGGCGCCGACAAGCTTCCAGGGACGGATTCACGGCGTGTCCCGATGACGGATGCCGCGCCGGACCACCCGGGTCGCCCACCCGCCTACCTTCCTCACGTATGCCCCCACGCCCCGAGGACTCCCGCCCGCTCCGCTGCAACCCCCACGGCGTTTGCCTGGGCCGCGGACTCCGCCCCAAGGACCGAACAACAAACGAAAAAGGCGCCTTGCGGCGCCTTTTCGACCACCACATCCGGGACGGCAACACCCGTCCCGAGCGCGGTTACTTCTTCTTCGGAGCAATCATCATCACCATCTGCCGCCCTTCCAGGCGGGGACGCGACTCGATGACGATGTCCTCGCCGAGATCGGCCTCGATGCGGGCGGCCATCTGCCGGCCCAGCTCCTGGTGACTCATCTCGCGACCACGGAAGCGGATGTTGACCTTGATCTTGTCGCCTTCCTCGATGAAGCCGCGCATCTTCCGCAGCTTGATCTGGTAGTCGCCCTCGTCCGTGACCGGACGGAACTTCACTTCCTTGATCTCGACCTGCTTCGACTTCTTCTTGGCTTCGTTCGCGCGCTTCTGGAGGTCGAACTTGAACTTGCCGAAATCCATGATCTTGCAGACCGGCGGGTCGGCATTCGGCTGGATCTCGACGAGGTCGAGACCTTCTTCTTCGGCCATCTGCAGGGCTTCGTCCCGCGAGAGGACGCCGATCATCTCGCCGTCGGAGCCGATCACGCGCACGCGCGGGACACGGATCTCCTGGTTCCTGCGATTCTGCTTTTCCGGGGTGCTGATATTGCAATCTCCAAAGGATTTGAAAGTCCGGCCCTCGACGGCGGGGCGTTGCGGGAAGGATCCGCACGCCCCGGCGGCTCGTCAGCCACCGGGCCCGCGGGCATGCCGGACCGTCCGGCGCACCCTGCGTTCAGCCATCATGCTACTGCGCGTTGCCCACAGCCAGACGTGAAGCGAAGTCGGCGACCGGCATGCTGCCCAGGTCCTCCCCCGCGAGCGTCCGGACCGCGACCGCTCCGTTCTCCTTCTCGCGGTCCCCCACCACGAGCAGGTACGGCACGCGCTGCAGCGTGTGCTCGCGAATCTTACGGCCGATTTTCTCGTTCCGCAAATCCGCCTCGACCCGGAAGCCTTGATTGGCAAGGGTTTTCCGCACCTCGGCGACGTGGTCGGCCTGGGCATCGGTGATGTTCATCACCACCGCCTGCACCGGTGCCAGCCAGGCCGGGAACTGGCCGGCATGGTGTTCGATCAGGATGCCGATGAAGCGCTCCATCGAGCCGACGATCGCGCGATGCAGCATGACCGGATGACGGCGCTGGCTGTTCTCGTCGACGTACTCGGCGTCGAGCCGCTGCGGCATCATGAAGTCAACCTGCATCGTGCCCAGCTGCCAGGTGCGGCCGATGGCATCGCGCAGGTGGTATTCGATCTTCGGCCCGTAGAACGCGCCTTCGCCCGGCAGTTCCCGCCATTCCACGCCCGAGGCGCGCAGTGCCGAGCGCAGTGCCTCCTCGGCCTTGTCCCAGGTGGCGTCATCGCCCAGCCGCGATTCCGGACGCAGCGCGATCTTGATCTGGATGTCTTCGAAGCCGAAGTCCGCGTAGACCTTCAGCGCCTGGGCGTGGAAGTCGCGCACCTCGCCTTCCACCTGCGCTTCGGTGCAGAACACGTGGCCGTCGTCCTGGGTGAAGCCGCGCACGCGCAGGATGCCGTGCAGGGCGCCCGAGGGCTCGTTGCGGTGGCAGCTGCCGAATTCGCCATAGCGGATCGGCAGGTCGCGGTAGCTGTGCAGGCCCTGGTTGAACACCTGCACATGCCCCGGACAGTTCATGGGTTTCAGTGCGTAGGTCCGCTTCTCGGACTCGGTGAAGAACATGTTCTCCTTGTAGTTGTCCCAGTGGCCGGACTTCTGCCACAGGCTGACGTCGAGAATCTGCGGGCAGCGCACTTCGCCATAGCCGCTGTCGCGGTAGACGCGACGCATGTACTGCTCGACCACCTGCCATAGCGCCCAGCCCTTCGGATGCCAGAACACCAGGCCCGGGGCTTCTTCCTGCAGGTGGAACAGCTGCTGCGCCTTGCCGATGCGGCGGTGGTCGCGCTTCTCGGCCTCCTCGATGCGCTGCACGTAGGCCTTGAGTTGCTTCTCGTCGGCCCACGCGGTGCCGTAGATGCGCTGCAGCTGCTCGTTGGCGGCATCGCCGCGCCAGTAGGCGCCCGAGATGCGCAACAGCTTGAACGCCTTGAGGAAGCGCGTGTTCGGCACGTGCGGGCCGCGGCACATGTCGACGTACTCCTGGTGGTGGTACAGGCCCATCGCGGTGATGTCGGCGGGCATGTCGTCGATCAGGCGCAGCTTGTAGTCCTCGCCGCGCGCGCGGAACTCCTCGACCACCTCGTCGCGCGGGGTCATCTTCTTGACCACGTCGTAGTCGAGCGCGATGAGCTCGCGCATGCGCTGTTCGATCGCTTCCATGTCCTCGGGCGTGAACGGGCGCTCGCGCCAGATGTCGTAATAGAAGCCGTCGTCGATGACCGGGCCGATCACCATCTTGGCGTCGGGATACAGCTGCTTGACCGCATGGCCGACCAGATGCGCGCAGGAGTGGCGGATGATCTCGACGCCTTCCGGATCCTTCGGCGTCAGGATCTGCAGGGTGGCATCGTGCTCGATGAGGTCGCACGCATCCACCTGGCGGCCATCGACCTTGCCGGCCACGGTGGCCTTGGCCAGGCCCGGCCCGATCGACTGCGCGACCTGCATGACGGTGACGGGGGCATCGAACTCGCGGCGGCTGCCGTCGGGAAGGGTGATGGTGATCATGGGAAGCCGGGATTCGTCTGGGGGATCGGAGTGGAACTGCGGTGCCTGCACGTCGAGCCAGGGCCTGGGCATAAAAAAAGCGCCACGAGGGCGCCGACGGACGGAACCCCGGGTGCTCTAGCGTCGGCAGCTGGTAGTGCCCATGTCGCACGCTCGGCCGGCGTTTCCGCGGGCCACCCTGGTCGGTGTGGTGACTGGAGCGCGATTCTAGCAGCGTTGCAAGCGCCGGACAGCACGACGCCCGCGCGGGGCGGGCGTCGGCAGTGGCACGTGGTCAGCTCTTGTAGCTGAGCTTGCGGTTGATCGCCAATGCCGCGGCGGTGGCCACCGCGCCCGACAGCAGGTAGGCGCCCAGCCACGCCAACCCGAAGTTCGCGCACAGCCACAACGCCACCAGCGGTGCGAACGCCGCACCGATCAGCCAGGCGACGTCGGAGGTCAGCGCCGCGCCGGTGTAGCGGTAGCGGCGGCCGAAGTTCGCGGTCACCGCGCCGGCGGCCTGGCCGTACGACAGGCCGAGCAGGACGAAGCCGATCAGCACGAACGCGGCCTGGCCGACTTCACCACTGGCGAGGATGGTCGGTGCGAAACCGCTGAACATCGCGATCGCAAGCGCCAGGCCGCCGAGCGTGCGTGCGCGGCCGACGCGGTCGGCGATGAAGCCGGAGGCGACGATGGCACCAGCGCACAGGAAGGCGCCGACGATCTGGATCACCAGGAACGCCGGGATCGACTGCTCGGAATACAGCAGGATCCACGACAGCGGGAAGATGGTGACGATGTGGAACAGCGCGTAGCTGCACAGCGCGGCGAACGCGCCGATGAACACGTGCCGGCCCTTGGCCTGGAACAGTTCGCGCACGGGGGTCGGCTCGAGTTCGAGCTCGTCCATCTTGTTGCGGTACTCGTCCGCCACCGCAAGGCGCAGGCGCGCGAACAGCGCCACGACGTTGATCGCCAGGGCCACGAAGAACGGATAGCGCCATCCCCAGGCCAGCAGGTCGTCCATGCTCAGGCTGGCATAGAGGAACGCGAACACACCCGCCGCGACGATGAAGCCCAGCGGCGCGCCCAGCTGCCCGAGCATCGCGTACCAGCCGCGGCGCTCCTTCGGTGCGTTGAGCGCGAGCAGCGACGGCAAGCCATCCCAGGAGCCACCCAGGGCCACGCCCTGCAGGGTGCGGAACGCCGCAAGCAGCACGATGGCCAGCATGCCGAGGCTGCCGTACGTGGGCAGGAAGGCGATGCCCGCGGTCGCGGTGCCGAGCAGGAACAACGCGCTGGTGAGCTTCACGCCCAGGCCCCAGCGCGACTGGATCTTCATGAAGAGCACGGTGCCGAACGGGCGCGCGATGAACGCAAGCGCGAACACAGCGAACGCTGCCAGCGTGCCTTCCAGACGATCGAGGAACGGGAAGAAGATCGACGGGAAGATCAGCGCCGAGGCGATGCCGTAGACGAAGAAGTCAAAGTACTCCGACGCGCGTCCGATCACCACGCCGACGGCGATTTCGCCCGGTGCGATATCGTGGCTGGCCTTGGTGCCGTGGTCGTGATCGGACAGGGTGGCATCGGGATGCATGGACATCGACGTTCGGCTCGCAGGTATGGAACGGAAAGCGCGGGACAGCTCGGATGCAGTCCCGCCAGCATCGGCAAGTTTCGCAGCCTTGCCCGTGCGGCGCGATGGGACAAAACGTCCAATCGTCGGCGCACGGGCGCCGGACTAGAGTGGCCGGCTCGTGTCACCCGGCCGTAGAACCCTCATGACCCGTTCCCGATCCATCCTGCGCATTGCCGCTGCCCTCGGGCTGGCCGCACTGCTTTCAGGCTGCAATTCCCTGCTGCTGCTTTCCCCGCCCGGCGACGTGGCTGCCCAACAGGGCAACCTGATCGTGGTGGCGACGGTGTTGATGCTCATCGTGATCGTGCCGGTGATCATCCTGACCTTCGTGTTCGCGTGGCGTTACCGCGCCTCCAACCGCAAGGCCAAGTACACCCCGGACTGGGACCATTCCACCCAGCTCGAGCTGGTGATCTGGGGCGTGCCGCTGCTGATCATCATCGCGCTCGGCGCGATCACCTGGATCAGCACGCACCTGCTGGACCCGTACCGTCCGCTCGAACGCCTGGATGCCAACCGTGCGGTGCCGGAGGACGTCGAGCCGCTCGAGGTGCAGGTGGTGGCGATGGACTGGAAGTGGTTGTTCATCTACCCCGAGTACGGCGTGGCCGTGGTCAACGAGGCCGCGGCGCCGGTGGACCGCCCGATCCGCTTCAGCATCACCTCGTCGTCGGTCATGAACGCGTTCTACGTCCCTGCGCTGGCCGGAATGATCTACGGCATGCCGGGCATGCAGAGCACCCTGCATGCGGTGATGAACGAGCCGGGCGACTACGCCGGCTTCTCGTCCAATTACAGCGGCGCCGGTTTCTCGCACATGCGCTTCCGCTTCCACGGCATGTCCGACGCGGACTTCGACGGCTGGATCGCCGGTGCACGCGAAAGCGGCAAGGCGCTTACGCGCGCCGAATACCTCGCGCTTGAGGAACCCAGCCAGCGGGAGCCGGTGCGCTACTACGCCAACGTCGACGACGGCATGTTCGACATGATCGTCAACCGCTGCGTCGACATCGACCGCCTGTGCATGGACCAGATGATGGCGCTTGATTCCGCCGGCGGAATGGGCCTGCGCGGCCTCGACGCGCTGGCCATCCCGCGCCAGGGCGATGTAAGGAACGGCCCCTACATCTCGGCCGGCGTATGCACCGTCGAGACCGTCGCCCCGCTGCTGTCGTCCGTCGTCGGCGGTCTGCAGGCGCCCTGACGCCTGCCCGTCGCCCGATCGCTACTCCGGAAACTCCAGATGTCCCCTGAACACGGCTTGCCCTATTCCCCCCTTTTCGGTCGCCTGTCGTGGGATTCGGTTCCCATGCTGCACGACCCCATCGTCATGGCGGCGTTCGTCGGCACCGCCGTCGCCGGCATCGCGCTGTTCGCGGTGATCACCAGGTACCGCCTGTGGGGTACGTTGTGGAAGGACTGGTTCACCAGCATCGACCACAAGAAGATCGGCATCATGTACATGGTGCTGGGCCTGGTGATGCTGCTGCGCGGTTTCGCCGACGCGCTGATGATGCGCCTGCAGCAGGCCATGGCCTTCGGTGACAACCTCGGCTATCTGCCACCGCACCACTACGACCAGATCTTTACCGCCCACGGCGTGATCATGATCTTCTTCGTGGCGATGCCGCTGGTGACCGGGTTGATGAACTACCTGGTGCCGCTGCAGATCGGCGCGCGCGACGTGGCCTTCCCGTTCCTCAACAACTTCTCGTTCTGGATGACCACCGCCGGCGCGATGCTGGTGATGCTGTCGCTGTTCCTGGGCGAATTCGCCGCCACCGGCTGGCTGGCCTACCCCCCGCTGTCGGGCATCGGCTTCAGCCCGGGCGTGGGCATGGACTACTACCTGTGGGCGTTGCAGATCGCAGGCGTAGGCACATTGCTGTCCGGCGTGAACCTGCTGGTGACCATCATCAAGATGCGTGCGCCGGGCATGGACATGATGAAGATGCCGGTGTTCACCTGGACCTCGCTGTGCGCCAACGTGCTGATCGTGGCGTCGTTCCCGGTGCTCACCGCGGTGCTGGGCATGCTCACGCTGGACCGCTATCTCGGCACCAACTTCTTTACGTCCGACCTTGGCGGCAACGCCATGATGTACGTCAACCTGATCTGGATCTGGGGCCACCCGGAGGTCTACATCCTGATCCTGCCGCTGTTCGGCGTGTTCTCCGAGGTGGTATCGACCTACTCCGGCAAGCGCCTGTTCGGCTACTCGTCGATGGTGTACGCCACGGTCTGCATCACGGTGCTGTCGTACCTGGTGTGGCTGCACCACTTCTTCACCATGGGGTCGGGCGCGAGCGTCAACTCGTTCTTCGGCATCACCACGATGATCATCTCGATCCCCACCGGCGCGAAGATCTTCAACTGGCTGTTCACCATGTACCGCGGGCGCATCCGCTTCGAGGTGCCGATGCTGTGGACGATCGGCTTCATGGTGACGTTCGTGATCGGCGGCATGACCGGCGTGCTGCTGGCGGTGCCGCCGGCGGACTTCGTGCTGCACAACTCGCTGTTCCTGGTGGCGCACTTCCACAACGTGATCATCGGTGGCGTGGTGTTCGGCCTGTTCGCGGCCATGACCCACTGGTTCCCGAAGGCCTTCGGTTTCAAGCTCGACGACTTCTGGGGCAAGCTGTCGTTCTGGTTCTGGCTGTCGGGCTACTGGGTCGCGTTCACCCCGATCTACATCCTCGGCCTGATGGGCGTGACCCGCCGCCTGAGCCACTTCGAGGATCCGTCGTACCAGATCTGGTTCCAGATCGCGCTGGTCGGCGCGGTGCTGATCGCGCTGGGCATCGCGGCGTTCCTGATCTGCATCTACGTCAGCTTCCGCAAGCGCGAGCAGCTGCGTGATGTCACCGGCGACCCGTGGGACGGGCGCACGCTGGAATGGTCGACCTCGTCGCCGCCGCCGGACTACAACTTCGCGTTCACCCCGGTCGTGCACGACAACGACGCATGGACCGACATGAAGGAGCGCGGCTTCAAGCGCCCGACCAGTGGCTTCACTGCGATCCACATGCCGAAGAACACCCCGGCAGGCCTCGTGCTGTCGGTACTGGCCACGGTGTGCGGCTTCGGTCTGATCTGGCACATCTGGTGGCTGGCGTCGGTGAGCTTCGTCGCGCTGGTGGTCTACGCGATCTGGCACAGCTTCAACTACGACCGCGATTTCCATATCCCCGCCGAAGAGGTCGCGGCGACCGAGCACGCACGTACCGAGCAACTGAAGAACGTCCATGTCTGAATCCATCGCCATGACCCGTGAGGACGGCTCGCCGGTCTTCCTCGACACGGGCAACAAGCACCACCCCGAGAACGGCACGCTGCTGGGCTTCTGGATCTACCTGCTCAGCGACCTGATGATCTTCGCCAGCCTGTTCGCCACCTACGGCGTGCTGGGGCGCTCGTACGCGGCGGGCCCGTCGGGGGCCGACCTGTTCGACCTCCGGCTGATCGCCGCCAACACCGCGATCCTGCTGGTGTCGTCGATCACCTATGGCTTCGCGATGATCGCGATGCAGCGCCGGCAGTCGAAGGCCGTGATCGGCTGGCTGGCCGCGACCGGCGTGCTCGGCACGGCATTCCTCGCCATCGAGATCTACGAGTTCTGGCACCTGATCTCGCTGGGCGCGGGCCCGCAGCGCAGCGCATTCCTGTCGGCGTTCTTTGCACTGGTCGGCACCCACGGCCTGCACGTGCTGTTCGGCGTGATCTGGCTTGTGGTGCTGTGCGTGCAGGTCAACAGGCACGGGCTGACCCGCGCCAATACCCGCCGCATCGCCTGCCTGTCGTTGTTCTGGCATTTCCTCGACGTCGTGTGGATCGGCGTCTTCACCTTCGTCTACCTGATGGGAGTGCTGCCATGAGTGGCAAGAGCGGTCACGCCGGAAGCGACCACGGCACCCTGGATCCGCCCGAAAACCATCTCGAGGTCGGCATCCCGCACGTCACCGCCAGGGAGTACCTCACCGGCTTCGTGCTGGCGGTGATCCTCACCGTGATCCCGTTCTGGCTGGTGATGGGCGACGTGCTCCCCGACCCCACCATCACCTCGGTGGTGCTGCTGGCCTTCGCCGCCGTGCAGGTGGTCGTGCACATGATCTATTTCCTGCACATGAACCCGAAGTCGGAAGGCGGCTGGAACATGCTGGCGCTGATCTTCACCCTGGTGCTGGTGGTGATCGTGCTCGCCGGCTCGTTGTGGGTCATGCACCACCTCAACACCAACATGATGCCGGGCCCGCACGACATGGAAGAGATGCTGCGGAACCTGCAATGAGCCCGACCCCGGCCGCCACCGCCGCAACTCCGCGGTCGCGGCGGCCGGTGCTTCGCATCGTCTTCGCCGCCGCACTTGTGGCGGCTTTTTTCTGCTTTGTCGCGCTGGGCACCTGGCAGTTGCAGCGCATGGCCTGGAAGGACGCGCTGATCGCCCGTGTCGATGCCCGGGTGCACGCGGAACCGGTCGACCCGCCCGCGCGTGCACGCTGGGAGTCGATCACCGCCGAGAACGACGAGTACCGCCGCGTGCGCGTGCATGGCGAGTGGCTCGATGTGGTACCCGCACGCACGCAGGCAGTGACCGGGGCCGGTGCCGGCTGGTGGCTGCTGTCGCCACTGCAGACCGCATCCGGCGACATCGTGCTGGTCAACCGCGGCTTCGTGCCGGCGGGCACGGATGTGGCCGCGCCGGCGCCAGGGCCTGCGGAGGTTGTGGGACTGCTCCGCCTGCCCGAGGTGGGCGGGGGTTTCCTCCGCGACAACGACCCCGCCGCGGACCGCTGGCATTCGCGCGACGTGGCCGCCATTGCCGCCTCGCGGGGACTGCCTGCCGAGCGCGTCGCGCCCTACTTCATCGACGCCGGACATGACCCTGCCCGCGCCGGCTGGCCGCGCGGCGGCCTCACCGTGGTGAAGTTCCGCGACCACCACCTGCAGTACGCGCTCACCTGGTTCGCGATGGCACTGCTGACGCTGGTGGCCGGCGCCTGCCTGTTCGTGATCGAGCGCCGTTTCCGGCACCATCGCGGGCAATCTTCCACGGAGCCTTCCGATGTCCGACCGCGCACGGGGCGGTGACGCGATCGCGGACCTCCTGCCCGGCCCCACGGGCCTGACCGGCAACCCCGACCACGCCGGGCTGCGCAGCATGCAGCAGCTGATCCAGCTGCGATGGATCGCCACCGTCGGCCAGGTGGCGGCGATCCTCGTCGTGCATTTCGGATACGGCATCACGCTGCCGCTGCAGGCGATGTTCGCCGTGCTCGGCGTGCTGGTGGTATTCAACCTGTTGAGTCTTGCGTGGTGGCATGGCCGCAGCCGGATCACCGGCTTGGCGCTGCTGGTGGCGCTGCTGGTGGACGTGGCCTCGCTGACCGCGCAGCTGCATCTCAGCGGCGGCCTCAGCAATCCGTTCCTGTTCCTGTACCTGCTTCAGGTGGCCCTGGGCGCGGTGCTGCTGCGCTCGCCGTACACCTGGCTGGTGGCCGCGGCGACCGCGCTCGGCGTCGTGCTGCTGGTGACGTTTCCGGGGCCCACGCAGGTGCCGGTCGATCCCGCCGACGGCCTCGCCGATCCCTATGTACAGGGCCTGCTGGTGTGCTTCGGGTTGATGGCGGCGCTGCTGGTGGTGTTCGTCGCGCGTATCGAGCGCATCCTGCGCGAGCGCGCGGCACGCCTGGCCGCCCTGCGCCAGCGCGCCGCGGAGGAAGAACACATCGTGCGCATGGGGCTGCTGGCAAGCGGTGCCGCGCACGAGCTCGGCACGCCGCTGTCGACCCTTGCGGTGATCCTGCGCGACTGGCAGCACCTGCCGCTGTTCGCCTCCGAGCCGGAACTGCGCGAGGACGTCGCGGAGATGGAAGCGCAGGTGCTGCGCTGCAAGGCGATCGTCACCAATATCCTGCTGGCGGCCGGAGAGATGCGCGGCGAGGCGCCACGCGAGACCACCCTGCACGCGTTCCTCGACGGCATGGCCGGGGAATGGCAGCGCTCGCGGCCGGTGCGCAGCTTCGAATACCACAACCGCTGCGAGCAGGATCCGCCGCTGGTCTCCGAGCCCGGCCTGCGGCAGATGGTCTTCAACGTGCTCGACAACGCGCTGGAAGCGTCGCCGGACCACGTCGCGCTCGACGTGGCCTGCGTCGGCAACGAACTGGTGATCGAAGTGGCCGATGCCGGCATCGGATTCGACGCCGCGATCCTCGAGCGTCTCGGCACCCCCTACAACTCCAGCAAGGGTGAGCCGGGCCGGGGGCTGGGTCTGTTCCTGTCGGTCAACGTGGCCCGTACACTCGGCGGGCGGCTGTCCGCCCGCAATCGTCCGATGGGTGGCGCCGTGGTGACGATGGTGCTGCCGCTGTCGTCGCTGGCGCTCGAGGAGCAGGACACCGATGACGAATGAATCGCCCCGCAGGCTGCTGATCGTCGAGGACGACGCCGCCTTCGCACGCACGCTTGCGCGATCCTTCCAGCGCCGCGGGTATGCCGTGCACGCCGCGGCCAGTCTCGACGAGCTGCCTGCAGCGCTGCAGCAGTTCGCCCCCACGCATGCGGTGGTCGACCTCAAGCTGGCCAACGGCAGTTCCGGGCTCGCCTGCGTGCAGGCGCTGCACGCGCATGACCCGGACATGCTGATCGTGGTGCTGACCGGCTATGCCAGCATCGCCACCGCGGTGGAGGCGATCAAGCTCGGCGCCTGCCACTACCTGGCCAAGCCGTCGAACACCGACGACATCGAAGCGGCCTTCGATCGGGCGCAGGGCACCGTGGACGTGGAACTGACCGCGCGCACGTCGTCGATCAAGACGCTGGAGTGGGAACACATCCACCAGACCCTGGCCGAAACCAACTTCAACATCTCCGAGGCCGCGCGCCGATTGGGGCTGCACCGCCGCACGCTGGCGCGCAAGCTGGAGAAGCAGCGGGTGAAGTGAGAGTGGTGGCAGGTCGGGACGCTGACCCTCTCCCGCGTGCGGGGCGCAGCTTCGCAGGATTGCCGGTCTGGCGGGCCAGGCCGCCGATGGGTGACAGCCAGGGGTGGGCGCGCATCCAGGATGCTTCGACATCTGGGCCCTTCTCCCGCGTGCGGGTGAAGGTGGCCCGAAGGGCCGGATGAGGGCATCCGTCGCGTCAGGTTACACCGCTGAAATCACGCAGAACCTCCACCGGCACACCCACCCGCCTGCACGCGCGTGGTGCCACGCCATCGGGCAGGGCCATGCGGAACAGCGGTGCCGCGGCCCGCAGTGCACTGGCGCAGGCGCGGTGGCGTGCGCGTTGCAACGGCCCGATCTCCAGCAGCGCTTCCGCCCACGGCGGCAGCAACGCGGCACCCGCACCGAGGAACAGTTCGCGCGAGAGCGTCGCCCCCGGCACCGGCAGGCGAACGTCGCGCAGCACCGCCAGTACTTCGCGCGAGCGTGCGTCGTAGCGCAACTCTGGCCGCACGCGCGCGAAGTAGGCGGCGACGCGGGCAGCATCCGCCGGCACATCGCACGCACCCAACGCCTCGGCCACGCGGCGCGTCTCGTCGTAGTAATGATCCCCGAAGCCGGCAGGACCCGGCAGGCCGGCGTACGCATTGAAGCCCTGCAGGAAAGCGTACGCCTCGGTGACATGCACCCAGGTCAGCAGTTCCGGATCGTCGGCCGCGTAGGCCACGCCATCGGCGGTCTCGCCGCGCACGCGGGTGTGGATGGCGGTGACGCGGCGAATCAGGCGTTGCGCCTGCTCCGTGCCGGCGAAGGTGGTGCCGGCGACGAACGCGGTCGTGCGCCGCAGCCGCCCGACCAGGTCACCGCGGAAATCCGAATGGTCCCAGACGCCTGCCAACGCCCGCGGGTGCAGGGCCTGCAGCATCAGCGCGCAGAGCCCGCCGGCCAGCATGCCGGCGAAATCCGCATGCACCCGCCAGGTCACCGATTGCGGGCCGAACAGCCCGGGATCGCCCGGTGGATGGTCGTAGTCGATGCCGCTTTCCCCGCGCGGGAACACGCCCAGCACCCATCGGCGGATGGCGGCGGCTGCCGGCGTGGCGAACGGGAGTGCGGGACGTTGCATGGCTGCATCGTATCGGCAGCGCTCGACCGTCGGCGGACTGGCGCCTGACCGGCTGCGCACTGGAGTCCGGCCCCGGACGCGAAAAACCCCGGCTTTCGCCAGGGTTCCGTTCCAAAAACACCACTCAAGCTGTTGTTTTTGGTGGGCGGTACAGGGTTCGAACCTGTGACCCCTACCATGTCAAGGTAGTGCTCTACCGCTGAGCTAACCGCCCGATGCCTCGCCATCCGGCAAGGCCGCGAATTCTAGCCCGCGCCAGCGCAGCCGGCAAGCGGAATCGTCATCGCGCCGCCGCGGCTCCGCCCAGCGTCGCCTCCTTCAGGCGCCGGATCTGGTCGCGCACCTGTGCCGCGTCCTCGAACTCCAGGTCGCGTGCGTGCTGGTACATCTTCTGCTCGAGCTCCCGCAGCTTCGCCGCCGCCTGCGAGGCATCCAGGCGCGCGTAGTCCTCGCCCTGCTCGGCCACCTTGCGACCACGGCCGCGCCCCTTCTTCTCCAGCGCGGAATCGGCACGTGCGCCTTCCATGACGTCCATGATCGCGCGCTGCACCGACTTCGGGGTGATGCCGTGCGCCTCGTTGTACTCGACCTGCTTCTGGCGACGGCGGTCGGTCTCGTCCAGCGCCGCCTGCATCGAACGGGTCACCGAATCGGCATAGAGGATGGCCTTGCCACGCAGGTTGCGCGCGGCACGGCCGATGGTCTGGATCAGCGAACCGGCCGAACGCAGGAAGCCTTCCTTGTCGGCATCGAGGATCGCCACCAGCGAGACCTCCGGCATGTCCAGGCCTTCGCGCAGCAGGTTGATGCCCACCAGCACGTCGAACTGGCCCAGCCGCAGGTCGCGGATGATCTCCACGCGCTCGACGGTGTCGATGTCGGAGTGCAGGTAGCGCACCCGCACGCCGTGCTCGGCGAGGTACTCGGTAAGGTTCTCGGCCATGCGCTTGGTGAGCGTGGTGATCAGCACGCGGTCGCCCATCGCCACGCGCAGGTGGATCTCGCCCAGTACGTCGTCGACCTGGGTCGCGACCGGGCGGATCTCGACCTCCGGATCGATCAGCCCGGTCGGGCGCACCACCAGTTCGACCACCTCGCCTTCGGACTTCTCCAGTTCGTACTTGCCGGGCGTGGCGGACACGAAGATCATCCGCGGCGCGCGCTCCTCCCATTCCTCGAAGCGCAGCGGCCGGTTGTCGAGCGCCGACGGCAGGCGGAAGCCGAAGTCGACCAGCGTCTCCTTGCGCGCACGGTCGCCGCGGTACATGCCGCCGATCTGCGGAACGGTCACGTGCGACTCGTCGAGCACCAGCAGCGCATCGGGCGGCAGGTAATCGAACAGCGTCGGCGGCGGTTCGCCCGGACCGCGGCGGGTCATGTGCCGCGAGTAGTTCTCGATGCCGTTGCAGTAGCCCACCTCGGCCATCATCTCGAGGTCGAACTGGGTGCGCTGCGCCAGCCGTTGCGCCTCCACCAGCTTGTTCTGCGCGTACAGCTCTTCCAGGCGCTCCTTGAGTTCGACCTTGATCGACTCGACCGCGGTGAGCACGCTCTCGCGCGTGCTGGCGTAATGGGTCTTCGGGTACACGGTGAAGCGTGGGATTTTCCGCTGCACCTCGCCGGTCAGCGGATCGAACAGGCTGAGATTTTCGATCTCGCCGTCGAACAGCTCGATGCGCAGCGCCTCCATCTCCGATTCCGCCGGGTGCACGTCGATCACCTCGCCGCGCACCCGATAGCTGCCGCGGCGCAGCTCGGTGTCGTTGCGCGTGTACTGCAGCTCGGTGAGGTGCCGGATCAGCGCGCGCTGCTCGATGCGCTCGCCGCGCGCCAGGATCAGCCGCAGCTTGAGGTAGTCCTCCGGATCGCCGAGGCCGTAGATGGCCGACACCGTGGCCACGATCAACGCGTCCGGGCGCGAGAGCAGCGCCTTGGTCGCCGAGAGCCGCATCTGCTCGATGTGCTCGTTGATCGAACTGTCCTTCTCGATGAAGGTGTCCGACGACGGCACGTAGGCCTCGGGCTGGTAGTAATCGTAATAGCTGACGAAGTACTCGACCGCGTTGTGCGGGAAGAACGACTTGAACTCGCCGTACAGCTGCGCGGCAAGTGTCTTGTTCGGCGCCATCACCAGGGTCGGCTTCTGCACCGCCTGGATCACGTTGGCGATCGTGTAGGTCTTGCCCGAGCCGGTCACGCCCAGCAGCGTCTGCCGCGCCAGCCCGGACTGGAAGCCATCGATCAGACGCGCAATCGCCTGCGGCTGATCACCAGCCGGCGAATACGGGGAAACCAGCTTGAAGGGTTCGCGGCTTGAGCTCATCGGAGACGACGATCAGCGGAAACGGCCAGTTTAGTTCCCTGCTCCGAAGTGGACGTGACCGTGGCCGGAACGCCGGGCCCACCCTTCTCCCGCAAGCGGGAGAAGGTGGCCCGAAGGGCCGGATGAGGGCAATTCCTACATCGCACGCCGCCTGATGCCGATGGTGGCGGGGGCCGGCGTCGCTCCATCCTTGCGCCATCGACAACGCGGCACGGAGGCCGGTGCGATGAAGCGCAGCAATGCGGGCGTGACCCTGATCGAATTGATGACCGTGCTGACGGTCATGGCCGTCACTCTGACGATCGGCCTGCCGGCCTTCGCCGATACCCTGACCCGCTTGCGCGTGCAGACCGCCATGCACCGCATCAGCGCGGACCTCGCCGCGGCCCGCAGCACGGCCATCGCTCGCCGCAGCCAACTGGTGGTCTGCCCACGCAGCGCCGACCATCGCTGCCGCGACGACTCGGACTGGACCCAGGGCTGGATGTTCTTCCTCGACCCCGACGGCAACCGCCAACCGGATGACACAGCGGAGATCCTTGGCAGCCGCGAAGCCATGCCCCGGGGCCTGACCGTGACCGCCACCCGCCGCTACCTGCGCTACCAGCACGACGGCCGCAGTGCCCACAGCAACCAGACCGTGCGGCTCTGCGCAGGCAGCGAGCTGGCCGGCACCGTCGTCGTCAACAACCTTGGACGCGTGCGCAGCGCGCGCCCTCCCAAAGCCACGGCATGTCCGCACTGACCATGTGGAAGCCGGAACGCAAGCGCCTCTGGCCGGAACCTAGGCATCTCCAGCATGCCGACTCGCAGGGCCGACCGAGCAGACGAAGCGCGCGTAGGTAGCCCGGCGCGACGGACGAGCCCACGAATGCAGAAACCCCCGGCCCGTCCCATGCTCCGATGGCCCGGAAACGCGAAAGGCCGCGGAGATCCGCGGCCTTTCGCATCATCATCTGGCGCCCGAAGTTGGACTCGAACCAACGACCCCCTGATTAACAGTCAAGTGCTCTAACCGGCTGAGCTATTCGGGCGGGGACGCGTATTGTAGGGCTTGGTGGGATAGGGTCAAGCAGCGATCAATCCGAAGCGGGAAGCCCCGCTGTGCCGAATGAGCATTCGGCCGGCTCCCCCCGCTCGTGGAAACGCGCGCCCGTGGACAGCAACGCGAGTGCGCCGCATCGATCCGCCGCCTGCGCGGATCCGGCTACCGGGGTCGCCGTCGCCGTATACGTCCGTCCGTCCGCCGCGACCTGCACGGCAACGCCATAGAACGCGGTTCCCGTGCGGGGCGACTTGTCGAACCCCGCGGGGAGGGAAAATCCACTGTAGGTGCTGTTGATCGTGCGGTATCGCTCGGCCAACTGCCCCACTTCCACGAGATCGGCCTTTGCCTGACCCCGCCGTCCCTTGCGCACGGAGTCCTGGTAGGACGGTAGCGCGATCGCAGCGAGGATCGCGACCACGGCAACCACAACCATCAGTTCGATCAGGGTGAACCCAGCCGCGCGCGAATGGCATGAAGTGCGGACCTGCTCGCTCATTTCAGCTGTCTCCAGGATTGCCGTCCGCATGGTCTTGGCAGCACGAAACCACCCGGATAGATCACCACCGAGCACTCCTCGAAGGTCGGGCAATCCACACCAGGCGTGCAGTGCGGACTGCTGATCTCCTTGATCGTGTCGATGCTGCCCAGTCCCATCGAGGTGATCGGTGCACGGGCGCCGCCGGACTCGTTCCCACCACCATCGATCGACACCGCGCCACAGCCCGCGCCGGTACACACCGCGTCGCCGCCCGGCAGCGCGCCGAGGTTGGACAGCGCGCCCGCGCCGGAAAGCAGGTCAAGGCCGTAGACAAAGTTCAACCCTCCGGGGTTGCAGCTGTCTTCCACGGGTGTGTAGGTGGTGAAGAACACCCGGCCGCTCTGGATCAATGGCGCCCCGATGAACCGCTCGCCTGCACCCACGTAGTTGGGCGCGCCGGCGGTGCCCGTGTTCACCGCCAGGTCCAGATACCATCCGCGCCGCGCACCGGCGCCGAAGTAGGTCACCATCTGTCGGGTCAGGGTACGCACCAGTTGCCCGTCGGATCCGGTCGCCTGACCGCTGATGGATTGGGCCGTCAATGCAGCGCGCCCGTCCGGCACCGCCGTGCCATTGTCGAAGATTCCGTACAGGGACTGCACGTCCGGCGAGGAGGGCACCGTGTTGTCCACGGTGAACACGTACCGGCCGGTGCCGAAGTACACCATCACCCCGGTGCCCGGGCCGGCGGCGACACGGATCCCACCGGTGATCGGCTGACGCTCTCCGTCCTTCTCGGCGACGAACAGCGGCACGCCGCTATTGGCGACCGTCCAGGCGGATTCATCACCGCCGCCCAGGTCGAACTTCCACAGGTTGCCCTGCAGGTCCCCCCCGTAAACGGTGTCCACACGGCCATTGCCATTCTTGTCGATGGCCGTGACCTGGGCCAGCCCGTTGTACGGAGCCTCGCTACGCGCGCACAGCGACGGGGCGATGGCGCCGAAGAAGCGACAGATCCAGTTGTCGACCGGCGTACCGACCGCGGAGGCGGGGTTGCCGTCGTTTCCGGTGATCTTCCTGATCAGCTGGCCGGTAAACGCATCGAGGATATAGAGCGACGGGTCGCTGTTGATCCCACCATAGCCGTTGCCCACCACCACGCCCCACTTGCCATTTTCCAGCGGGACGATCAGCGGCTTGCCGAAAATATGCCCGATGTCGTAGTCGATGGAGCTGTTGCGTTCCCACAGCACGTCGCCCGCACCGAAAGATTGCGGGTTAGTCACGTCCAGGACGAACAATGACTTCCCGCCTGCCCCTGTCGTACCCGCCAGCAGGGTCTTCCAGTTGCTGCCCTGCCTGGCATCGCTCACCGCGATCTGGCCATCCACGTAGTAGCGGTGGCTGTAGAGGTCGTCGGGAAGCGCGAGTTCACCGAGGTTGCCCAGGACGCCGTTGGGGATGTAGGCGAACAGCTCGCTCCCGGCACCGGTTCCGGCGCAGGCCTGTGCAGGCTCCGTCGGGCATGGCTGCGTGTTGGCATTGAAGGCGTGGAGCATGCCGTCGTTGGCGCCCACGAATACCGTCGAGCGGTCGGCAGTGCGCTTTGCAGCGAGGTATTCGTCGTACCCGGAGAACATCGCATCGGTGTAGAGCGAGTATCCGAAGTTCGACCGTGGCGAGACCGCCACTGGCTCGGAGTTGATGATGCTCCCCAGCACATGGCTGCGTTGACGCAGTGTGCCACCACGACCCGCCTCGTTGGACTGGTCACCTTCGAGATAGGAGATGAACTGGTCCGCGCTGTAGCTGGCACCGTACCGGCTGGCAACCTGCACCGGGTTGATCCCGAGGCGCACGAGCTTCTCGTCATTGCTGCCTGGCAATTCGCGCAGGCGACTGACCGTCCTGCTGCTGCTGGTGAGCGTGTGCGTGGTGAAGATGTGGTTCCCGCGGGTTGAATGACCCGGGATCCCCGCCTGCGCGTTCCAGAGACTGGCCCCCAGCGTGCCGTCAGGCTTGAACGAGACCGCGTTGATGTTGCCGGTCCAGTCCTTGGCTTCGCGGTCGCGATTGAAGGACGGCACCAGGGTGAAGGACGACGCGCCGATCCTGGCGCCGCTGATCGTGGCACTGCTCGGCTCGGGGCTCGCCTGGCGCGCGTTGTCGAATGCCTTCGCCAGCTGCGCACGCAGGTTCAGCGGGTTCGAGACCAGGAAATAGTTCTCGGGCTCGCCGTCGGATCCGATCGCGATCCTGCCTGGCGTACCGTATTTCGCCGCATACCAGAGCGGGTCACGGAGCTGCTGGCCGATGCCGGCGGAGCCCACCGTGAAGGTCCGCGACGCCTCGAAGTCGAGCCCCTCGTTGCACGGGGACTGCCCGGTCTGGCCCACGCACTCGCCGGCCCAACGTCCCGGCGGCGTGTTCAGCTCATAGACCGAGTTGCCCTTGGCCGAATCGACGTCGCGGACCTCGAGATAGACGCCGTCCCTGGTCGTACCCGAAATCACATAACCGATGTTCTGGTTCGCGGAACCGGCGGCGTACTCGGAGGTCAGCTTTACCGTTACGTTGTTGTTCTGACCGACGGAGATCTCGTAACGCACGATCGCGTCCATGTCGTGATCGTTGCCTTGCTCCACGTCCTCGTAATTGATGCGGAAAACCGCATACGGGCGCCCCTGGTTGACGGTCGTCTGGATCGGCTGCCCGTCGAAGTTGGCGATCCGCTCGACGAAGAAATCGACGATGGTATTGGTGGGCTTGCGGACGCCTCCGCCGAAGGTGCCGCTGACGGTCTTGGCAAACGGCAGGAGCTCGACGGTACGGCCATTGACCGGGATCAGCATGCGCGGCAGCGGCGAAGCCAGCGCGACCGAATAGGTCGTCAGATTGGGCGACGTGGATGCCTCGTTCAACCGGCGTGATGCCCCATAACGCGCGACCGAGGCGGAGTAGTACGTGCCCTCCTTGGTCGGCTCCTCCGGAGCAAGCCCACGGATGTTGCCGAAGCTCGACGCCGCCTTCGCGGTGGGCGCGCCGTCTGTGACCGTACCGACCTGCCCGATGAACACGTTGCGCGTACCAGCGCCGAACTCGTCGTTCCAGATGGCCTGTCCGAGGCTTGCTGCATTGAAGTCGGTCAACAGCGAATCCGCAGCTACGCTGCCAAAGGCGCTGCCCGGCAGGTTGCTGTCATAACTCGGGTTGATGTCGCTGATGACCGTCATGACCGGGCGGGAGCAGCTCGCGTAGCCACCGCCACCGTTTTGAGTCGATTTGTATGGATCCTTCCAGACGGGCTCGGGGAGGCCGAGATGATCGTCTTCGCGCTTACCATGGGCGTTCGCGGTACTGGTGAACGCGGCCGTGGGCGATGCGGCGCCGGCGAAGTAGCGCACCGCTTCGAACATCATTTCCGCGATGGGATTGCCCCACATGCGGCACTCGCCGTTCGCAAGCGCACGGTCGCCCTGCGACACGCAGTTGCCGCCCAGGTTGTTCTCCTGGTTGGCCCAGTTCCAGTTCTTGTTGCCGCTGGGAACATTGTCGCCGCCTCCCGCATAGCCACCGCCGATCATCCGCAGCCGGTCGATGCTGCGGACGATGCCGTCGACGTCCGAACGGAACACGCCATTGGATGCATTGATCTCGTTGGCGAAGTTCTCGATGTTGGAGCGGAGCACGCCGCCCTGGAGATTGTTGCGCTGGGTGCCGGTGATCAGCCCGAAATACATCCGCTGGTTCTCACCGTACTCATGAAGAATACCGGTGGGTTTGTGCGAGCCGGAGGGGTACGCCTTGCAGGACGGGTCCAGCTTTGAAGCGTCGGCCGGACAGACTTCCACTCGCACGTACTTGTCGGTATCGAACGAACCGCCGTTCGGTGTGATTAGGGAATAAACGCGGCGCTCCAACTTCTGCACACCGGAGTCGTTTCCATGCCTTGCCGGGACTACTACCCAGTTCTGCCATGGGTCCGAGCCATCCCTCCATCGGAACCGCAGACGATAATTGTCTCCGCCGCTAGCTTCTTCGTGACGGAAAGTTATGCTGTATTGCGTGTTTTTCTCAAGGGGGAGCTCACCCGTCCTGTGATCATCACATCCGCATCGGCCGTGTCCGCCGTAAAACCCGACCTCGCCTCCTTGGATAGCCCCCCCGTTTGAGCGTGTGATGCGGAAGTCAACGGCATCGTCTCCGTCGATGGAGAACTGGAAAACACGACCGTCGACATTACCGACGCGAAACTCGCCGGTAATGATGGTCATGTAGTTGTCGTGCTGCGCCGGACTGGCCCGCCCGCAATTGCTTTCGCACTCGATAGTGGATGGCGTGTCCGTAAACAACAGGTTCCCCGGCAGGGCCCATGCCGACTCGAGCGCATCGAACTGTGCTCGGTTGGTGGGATGCCCGGGATGCGCCGTGGTCGTGCCTCCCTCGCAAAGGGTGCTCTGGTTCACACAACGGAACCCCGCGACCGGCCCTTCCATTGCAACCCAGTTCCACACGCGGTGGGGCGTATTGCGCAGCACACGGAAACGCGGCGCGTGATAGTTGGGGAACGATTGGAAATTGCCCGAGAAGGTGGTGACGGCAAACAGGTGGTAGCGGCCGGCGTCAGGTGCCGACAGCGGTGTGTAATCGCTGATCCGGTATCCGTCGCGGGCCTCGCTCTGGTATTCCTTGCCCCAACTGTGCGCATCCTGCGGGAAGAACGCGCCCTGCAGGATGGTCTGCTGGTCCGTGTCGGTCTGGCGCCAGCCGCCGTACAGAACGCGCCGCAGTACGTCCATGCGCGACATCGTGGCGTAGTTCAGGAAATCACCGCTCCAGCGGTGTGTCCCGCCACAGGTCTTGTTCCACACGCCGTTCGCGGTGTCGCTGCGGGGCCCGGCCACGAACTTGTCGCCGTTGTCGTCCCAGCTGTAACAGGTGAACGAATCGAAATACCCGTAGTAATCGATCTTGTAGGGCGAACCTTCCGAGGGCACCGGGCTCTTACGCTCCCACCCCCGGTAACCCACGTCGACGATTCCGTCCCCATCCAGGTCGGATGCATCGTTATAGGCCTCGTAATAGATCTTGTGGTCCTTGCCCATGACCAGCATGTTCAGGGGCGGCACGGTATCCCGGATGTACAGGGGCACCTGCGAGATCGCCGGAGGCGAGCCGGCGAAGAACACCGGATCGGACTGCACTCCGGCACTGCGCAACGTGAGAACCAGCACCGCAGCGACGATCAGCCCGGAGCGGATGAAGAATGTGGACGTCATTGTCTGGATGTCCTTGGGTCCGGTCACGGAATGAAGACGGTGTCGACCACCGCTTCGGAACTGGCAAACAGACCTTCACGGTCCTTGGCGAACGACGTGACCTGGTAGATCTGGTCGGTCCGCTCCGACTCGTCACTGGGGTAGTCGAGCCCGCCCCAGGAGAAACACAGGTCCAGCCGCCGCACATGCGAACTGGGGTCATCCCAGCCAGCGGCGTCGTGCGCCGCGGTGCAGTTGGTCGCCGCGATCTGCGTGGCCGGAACGATGCCGGCCGCCACCTGGGCCTTCAAGGTGGCTTCGGTGTTTCGTGCCACGCCTTCCGCATTCTGGAACGCCATGTTGCTGGCCTGGTAATTGGCGGACATGCGCTCCTGGAGGCCTGCCACCTGGAGCGCGACCACCCCGATCAGCGCCAGGAGGATCAACATGATCAGCGCGACATACAGGGCAGCGCCACGTTGGTGTCGGAAGGATCGGGTTCGCATGGCCAGGCTCAATTGCCGAAGAGCCGGTTGCGGAGGGCAACCGAGTCTTCGTAGACGGTTCGATAGAAGGAATCGGCAGGCGGCGTCACCCGCACGCCCACCAGCGACAACGGCGCCACATCGACGTCGCCCGCCGTATTGCGCTGCGGGGCAGCCGCGGGCTCCGAGCTGCGTGCGAGGATGCCGACCTGCACCAGCCCCACGCGAAGCCAGGCATTGGCGTTGGCAGCTGCCGAGCCTCCGGTGAAGATGGCCGCGGACGCCACATGGCTGCGTCCGACATTGCCGGTGGGCCGCGTGGCGAGGCCGACCTCGCTGTCCACGCCGTATTGCAGTTGCAGGGACTCGATCCCTTCGACGAGTTCCTCGTTGAGCGCCGTCACCGCCCCACTGCCGTCCAGGCCGAACCGTACCCGGTACAGCGACGGCACGCCCTGCGCATTCACCCCGACGTAGTAGACCATGCTCTCCGCCCGGTAGAGCATGGCCTGGCCCGTTACGAAGGGCTGGTCCAGAAGGTCGCGCCGGCTGACTCCGCCAGCCGCGACGCGGACCGTACCGCCGCTTACGTCGTCGGCTGATTCGAACACGGCCGCGGTCATGCAATCGGCGATGCCGAGCAGGCGCGGATTGGACACCCCTTCGGTCAGCCGCGACAGATGGGCTGTATTGAACTCGATCACCGCCGGCGAGCCGGCAGTGAACGAGGTCACCTGCGCACCGGCGGGAGCGAAGTGGCGCAGGACCAGGACGTCGCTGCCGGCAACCGGGTTGATCATCGCGCTGCGGATATCGGCCGGAAGTGCCGGCGACCAGCTGCTGCCATCCGGCGCGATGTCCGGGGTAGTTCTGAGGTTGATGGTCTGCCCGGAGGACGTGCCCCTGGCGTCATAGCCCTGGATCATCTGGTCGAAGCGCAGCGCGGAGGCACCCACCGCGGCGAAGTCTCCGTTGAACTGCTGGGCGGCGGTAAGGAAGGTCGTGACCAGCGCGGGGCGCGATGGAGTGATGTTCTCGGGCAGGAACCTCGCCTGGTCGTTGACGCATCCCATATGCCCTGCGACCCGCAGGTCGCGTTGCAGCATCTCCATCGCGAACCGGCCGTTCTCCTGGGCCCGGGCCAGGCCCGACGACAGCTGGTAGGCGGTGCGCGAGGCGGAGAAGACCTGGACCAGCCCCAGGATCAGCAGGACGCCGATCAGCATCGCCACCATGAGCTCGATGAGCGACACACCGCGCTGGTGCGTTCGGGCCATCACAGCACGCTCTCCAATTCCACCCGGCCGGCCTGCGCCAGGGACGGCATGCCGTCCTCTTCCCAGGTCACGACCACGGTCGCGGTGCCGGCGTCCAGCGTCACCTCCCCGGCCGCCCCGGGCCCTAGGTTCTCCACGACTTCGCACATCCAGCGCGCGCGGTTCTGGGTGACCCCCACCGCTTCGGGCGATCCGCAACCGGCGCTGGCGTCCACCGCCGTGAAGTCCGGAACCGTGATGGTGTATGCCCCCGCCTGGCTCCGGTTGCTGCGCATCATGTCCAGCATCGAGCTGGCAAGATTCACCGCCTTGGTGCGCTGGTCGGCGCTCTTGGTGTATCGCAGGTTCATCGTCTGCAGCAGTGCCAGACCGAGGAGGCCGACCGCCAGCACCACCAGCGCGATCAGAACCTCGATGAGTGAGAAGCCGCGCGCCGCCCGGGCGTGCCCACGATGCAGTCGACCGAACCGGTTCATTCGCATGTATCCCGCATAGTCTTGATCTGGCCCGCCAGCGTCATGCCGACCTGTCGTACGTCTTCACGGCCCGCCGGACAGTCGTCGGGCTGCACGCTGATCGAAAGTGGCAGCGCCGTGGCCAGGGGACGGCCGCGCTGGTCGAACCCGATCGCTCCGACCGGGCTGCCGGCCGAGGTCACCCCAACCTGCATCTGCCGGTGCCCGTCGATGTAGCGCACCACCTCGTCGACGCCCGCGTTGAACTGCCCGCTCGCGCCGCCCGGGCGATCCACCCAGACCAGCCAACCCTCGTTCCAGTCGTCGCTGCAGGTCAGTCCATCCGCACTCGCACACAGGCCGGCACCCAAGGCACTCCGGCTGGCTTCGCTTCGCGCAAGCGCCAGTGCGGCCACAAGTTCGTTGTTGGTGGTCGCGAGACGGTTGCTGCGGAATGACGCGCGGAAATTCGGAAACGCGATGGCGGCGAGGATCGCCACGATGGCCACGGTGACCATCAGCTCCACCAGCGTGAAACCCCTGTTGCGCATTGCGCGCTCCCCTTGCCCGCATGGGCCCCCGGGTAGCCTAGCGGCGCGGTCGGCGGTCGCAAGCGGGGTGGGGATGAGCGGTCGGAATGGGGGGATGGGCGTCCGGAACAGGTGCGGTCGCGGGTTCACGGCGTATGCCGCCTATGGGCTTGGACCAGTCGCCCCTCCCGGGGTTTGCCCTCACCCGCCCCTTCGGGGCACCCTCTCCCGCTGGCGGGAGAGGGGTTCAACAAGAACGACGTCGTCTTTCACCGGCAGCCGGGCTCTAGAGCCCGGCTGGTGGCAGGGAATGCCTGTCAGACCACCACCTCGTAACACGGCCGGTACTGCCCGGAGATCTTCATCCGGCGCTGCGCGACGAACGCCTGCAGCAATGCATCCAGCGCGAGCATGAAGTCCGGATCGCCGTGGATCTGGAACGGGCCGTGCTCCTCCACCCGGCGCATGCCGTCTTCCTTGACGTTGCCGGCGACGATGCCGGAGAAGGCACGGCGCAGGTCGGCGGCAAGCTCATACGGCTTGCGGCCGCGGTGCAGGTTCAAGGACGCCATCGCCTCGTGCGTGGGCACGAACGGCTGCTGGAATTCCAGCGGAATCGTCATCGACCAGTTGAAGTAGAAGGAGTCCTTCTGCTCGATGCGATGCGAACGGACGCGTTTGATCCCCGCGGCCATGCGTCGCGCGACCCGAGCGGGGTCGGCGACGATGATCTCGTAGCGCGAGGTAGCCGCTTCGCCGAGCGTGAGGCGCAGAAACTGGTCGATCTGCTCGAAGTACGGCGCCGACGCGGTGGGACCGGTGAGGATCAGCGGGAACGGTACGGCCGCGTTCTCCTCGCGCATCAGCAGCCCGAGGAGGTACAGGATTTCCTCCGCGGTGCCCACGCCACCCGGGAACACGATGATGCCGTGGCCAAGCCGGACGAACGACTCGAGGCGCTTCTCGATGTCCGGCATGATCACCAGGTGGTTGACGATCGGATTCGGCGACTCCGCGGCGATGATGCCGGGCTCGGTGATGCCGATATAGCGTGATTCGGTGCGGCGCTGCTTGGCGTGCGCCACGTTGGCGCCCTTCATCGGCGCCTTCATCGCGCCGGGGCCGCAGCCGGTGCAGATGTCCATGCCGCGCAGGCCCAGCTCGTAGCCGACCAGCTTGGCGTACTCGTATTCGTCGCGGTTGATCGAATGGCCGCCCCAGCACACCACCAGGTTGGGGTCTGCCGGTTGCAGCAGCCGTGCGTTGCGCAGCAGGCCGAACACCGCGTTGGTGATGCCGGCCGAGGATTCGAGGTCGGTGGCGTACTCCGGGCCGAGCTCGATCGCGGTGTAGGCGAGGTCGCGCACGACGGCGAACAGCAGTTCGGCGACGCCGCGGATGATCTGGCCGTCGACGAAGGCCATGCCGGGCGCATTGACCAGCTCGATGCGGATGCCGCGGTCCTGCTGCAGCACCTGGATATCGAAACCCGGGTACAGCTCCTGCGCGGCGCGCGGGTCGTCGCTGGCACTGCCGCTGGTCAGCACGGCCAGCGCGCAACGGCGCAGCAGGTCATGCAGGCCGCCGCTGGAGGCGTCCTTCAACCGCGCGACCTCCTCGCGCGACAGCACGTCGAGGCTGCCGCTGGGGTAGATCCGCGCACTCACCACCGGCATCGTCGATGCCTCGATCCGCTGTTCCATCTGTCTCTTCTTTTATCTGTCGTCCGAGCCGGCGAACTGTAGCGCAGCCGTCCGGCCAAAAGGAAACGGCCGGGCAAGCCCGGCCGTTCCGTATTGCACGTTGCGGTGGATCAGAAGCGGTAGCGCAGGCCCAGCATCACCGACCAGCGCGACACGGCGGTGTTGACGCCGTCGTTGTTCACTTCCTGCAGCGACTCGTTGTCCGTCCGACCGGTGAAGTTGTAGATGTACTTGCCGGTGGCCGGATCGATACCTGCATAGTTGGCCACGCGACGGGTGGCGAAGAAGCCATAGTCGTTGATGTGGCCCCAATCCTTGTTGAGCAGGTTGCCGAAATTCATGATGTCCAGCGACACCTCGGCCTTGTGACCATCCATGAAACCGGGGAACTCCTGGCTGATGCGGACATCGAAGCTGTTGACCCAGCTGGCGCGGAACGCGTTGGCCGGAGCCACGCCACCCTGGTAGCTCTTGAGCTCGGGGTTCTGATTCAACCAGTCGAAGAACGACTGTTCCATCGCCGCGCCGCCGGTGAACAGCACGTCGCCGTAGCCGTTGGGCACGTAGAACAGGTCGTTGGTCGTGGCGCTGTCGCCGTTGACGTCGTTGTAGAAGATGTAGCTGAACGGACGGCCCGAGCGACCCTCATAGAACATCGAAACCGAGGTCTTGTTGTCGCCGAAGAACGCCTTCTGCCAGGTCAGCACGCCCGTGAAGCGGTCCTTGATCGCGTAACGCGAGTTGTAGGCCTCCGGCTGGTTGGTCTGGAAGACCAGCGTGTTGTTCCAGTTCGACGAGTTCTGCGAGCTGGTTGCCGGGCTGAAGTCGGTCGCATGCGTGTAGGTGTAGCCCACAGTCCACGACCAGTTCTCCAGCATCGGCTTGCTCAGGCTCAGCGTGAACTGCTGGGCGCTGCCCTCGGAGTTGTTGCGCACCACGATTGCCTGGTTGACATCCCTCGGCTTGTTGGCGCGGTTGCCTGCACCGTTGGTGCCATGCTCGATGCCGAAGCGGCCGGCGTTCGCCGGGTTGCGGCCTGCGGCGTTCCAGTAGATCAGGCGGCCGTCCTGGCCCACGGCCGTCGGGGCTCCAACGTCCACGCGGTCGAACCAGAGCGCGTCGTTGTTCTTGGTGAACAGCGCCTCGGCCGAGGCCACGATGCCGTACCACGGCAGTTCGTGGTCGAGCGCGATGTTGGCCTTCCACACCGACGGGAGCTTGAGGCCCGGCTCCATGATGTCGGCCACCAGCAGGGCGCTGCCGCCCGGCGGAGTTGCCGGCGGAAGGGTCGGATCGAAGGCCGGAGTTGCCGCACCGCGCAGGTTGTACTCGACGAAGTTCAGGCCGGTGTTCTGGAACGCACCCGCCAGCCACACATTGGGGCTCGCGCCCTGGAACAGGCCCACGCCGCCACGCAGCTGGGTCGGACGGTCGCTGTCGAAGGTGTAGTTGAAGCCGAAACGCGGCTGCAGCAGGCCGTCATCGACGGTGTTGGAGTTGTCGAGGCCGTACAGCTCCTCGATGCGCGGGTTGTAGATCGGACGGCCGCCGAACGACGGCTTGTCGTAGCGCAGGCCGAACTTCAGGCTCAGGTTGTAGTTGACGAACCACGTGTCCTGGATGAAGAACGCGGTGTTCTTGATCTCGTAGTCGGCCGGGATATCGCCCCGGTCGCGACCCGGACGCGGCGCGCGCAGCTCGTACTGGGACGGGCGGCCCGCCTCGAAGTCTTCCAGGTTTGCGAACGTCCACACGCCGTTGAGGTTGCGGCCGTAGAAGTTCAGGACGTCGTTGTTCTCGTAATCGAAACCGAACTTGAGGGCGTGGTCGCCGATGTACCAGTTGGCGGCACCGAATGCGGTCAGCTGGTCGGTCTCGATGACGTTGACGTGGCGGTTCTGCTCGGTGCCGAAGCGCAAGTTCGAGTTGTTGCCGAAACCGTTGATGCGGAAGTACGGCAGGTTCGCATAGGGGTTGGCGACCGAGTCGTACTGGCGACGCGACACCTTGAGTTCGGTCGAGAAATTCTCGGACCAGTCGCTGAAGAGCTCACCGACCTGGCTTTCGAACGACTTCACCTGGTCGTACCAGTGGCTGCTCAGCGAGATGTTGCTGTTCTGGATGGCCGGGAACTTCGGCACCACCTCTTCCATCTTGCTGTAGCGGAAGGTGGCACGGTGGTTGTCGTTGATGTTCCAGTCGAACTTGACCGCGTACTCCTCGACGTCGGTCTTGTTGGCCGGGCCGGTCAGGCCGCCGGCATCGAAGCCGAAGCGCTGGGCGGCCGCCTGGACGCGGGCGATGTCGGCGTCGGTGATGTCGCCGCGGCCGTACGGCGTGCCCGCGAAGCTCGTGCCGGGGGCGCTGCGGGTGAACTTCTCGTAGTTGGCGAAGAAGAACAGGCGATCGCGGATCAACGGGCCGCCGAGGGTGGCGCCCAGGGTCTCTTCCTTCTCGAAGCCGGTGAAGCCACCGCCGCCGTTCTCATCCAGATTATCGGCCACCCAGTCGGCGTCGCGGATGGTGTAGTAGACGCTGCCGGAGAAATCGTTGGTGCCGGACTTCGTCACAGCATTCACGACCGCGCCGGTGCCGCCCGCGACCGTCACGTCGTAATTGGCGAGGTCGACGCTGATTTCCTCGATGGCATCCATCGAGACGGGCTGACGCGCCGTGGGAAGGTTGTTCGACTCGAGACCGAACGGGTCGTTCGAGCTGATGCCATCGATGCGGATCACGTTGTAACGCGAGTTCTGGCCGCCGGCCGAGATCGCGCCGTCGACCTTGTCGGTCTGCGTGATGCGCGGATCCAGGCGGATGTAGTCCTGGATATTGCGGTTGGCGGACGGCAGCGCTTCGATCATCTCGCGGGTCACGTTGCTGCCAGTGCCCATCTTCGTGGCGCTGAAGACTTCCGAGCCACCGGCAACGCCAACAACCACGACGCGCTCGAGCGTGGCGACGTCACCACTGAGCTGCGCGTTGACCTGGTTGACCTGGTTGAGGTTGAGGTAGACGTTGTCTTCCGTCTTGGTGCCCTCGCCCGCCTTGTTGATCGTGATCGTGTACGGGCCACCCACACGCAGGCCGCGTGCGTTGTAACGACCGCTGGCGTCGGTCGTGGCACGGCTGACGGTGCCCGACTCGGTGTGGACGATGGTCACTTCCGCGCCGATGACCGGCTGCCCGTTCGGGCCGAGCACCTGACCGCCGACACCGGCGGACGTGCTCTGTGCAAAAGCGGGCGCTGCGGCAAGCGCAACGATCAGACCGAGCGACAACCGGGACAGGCGGACGCGGTGCTTGGAACTCATGGTGTGGGCCTCGAGGGTGCGTTGGGAACGGAGCGAAGGTGTGGCTGCGTGCAGCCGACAGGGGCGGATCGGCAGGACCGGTACAGCTGGCGGGATGTCCCCTGCAGTGCCGCGGGCCGACAGGCCGTAGGCAGTTAACAACAGATTAACATGCTAGTTGCGGCGTATGACAGTGCCGTTACCGGCGCGGCCGGAGCAAGTGGCTGAGCGCGCACGCTTTTGTTTCTGCGCAGCTGTCCAAGAAGCGTGCGGCCGTCACTGTTCGTTCACCCGGCAGGGCCGGCCACGCTGGTGAAGTAGCCGGCAATGCCGTCCAGCAGCATCTGCACCGAGATCGCCACCAGCAGCATGCCCATCAGCCGCTCCAGCGCGGTCAGCGCGCGGATGCCGAGCAGCTTGTAGAGCCAGGTCGACGAAAACAGGATGGTCGCCGTCGCGCCCCAGGCGATCAGCAGCGCCAGGCTCCATTCGCCGAGGCGGTCGGGCTCGGTGCTGCCCATCAGCATCACTGCGGCCATGCCCGAAGGCCCGGCCACCAGCGGGATCGCCATCGGCACGATGAAGGGTTCGCCATCCGGGATCTCGCCCATCAGCCCCTGCGGGCTGGGGAAGATCATGCGGATGCCGATCAGGAACAGGATGATGCCGCCGGCGATCGACACCGATTCCTGCCGCAGGCGCATCAGTTCCAGCGCGTACTTGCCACCCCACAGGAACAGCATGAGCACCGCCAGGGCGATGAGCATCTCGCGGGCCAGCACGATCCGCTGCCGATGCGGCGGCAGGCGCCGCAGCATGCTGAGAAACACCGGGATATTGCCCAGTGGATCGAGGATCAGGAACAGCAGCAGCGCCGCCGACGCCACCGTCATCGCGGCGGGCTCCACACGGCGCCGCGATGCGCCGCGCCCGCCGCGGACAGCAGCTCGACGCAGTACGGCGCGCAGTCGGCCGGATCACGGGCGAGGTGCTCTCCGTCGACATAGGCGCGTGCGCGCAGCGGCGTGCGCATCGGGCCGGGGCGCAGGCCGCTGACGCGCACGGGCCCGTTGGCGAGCTCGCGGTGGAGCATCTCCACCATCGCCTCCTGGCCACGCTGGGCGATGCCGTAGCCGCCCCAGAACGCCTGGCTGCTGCTCTCGACGTCGTCCATCACCAACACCACGGCGCTGTCTTCGGCCTGCCGCAACAGCGGCACGCAGGCCTGGGTGAGCCACCAGCGCGCAGTGAGGTTGACGTGCACCGCGCGCGCGAACGCCGCCGGGTCGGCATGGTCGAGCGGGGTCAGGCCGCGGAACTCGGCGGCGCAGTGCAGTACGCCATCCAGGCGCCCCCAGGCGTCGGCGACACGCGAGGCGAGCTCGGCATAGTCATCGGGGCCGGCGCCCTCCATGTCCAACGGATACAGCGCAGCGTCGCCGCCAGCGGCGGCAATCGCATCGTGGACGCGGTTGAGGCGCGGCACCTTGCGGCCCAGCAGCAACACGCGGGCGCCGGCCGTGGCGCATGCACGCGCCGCGGCCGCGCCGAGCCCGCCGGACGCGCCGGTCACCAGGATCACGCGATCGCGCAGCGGCAACGCCTGCGGCAGGGGCAACGCAATGGGGCCGCTCACGCGTTGCGTACCTCGGCCACCATGCGCGCCAGCTCGCCCGACTCGTGCAGTTCGACGGTGATGTCGCAGCCGCCGATCAGCTCGCCGTGGATGAAGAGCTGCGGAAACGTCGGCCAGTTGGAGTAGCGCGGCAGGTTGGCGCGCACTTCCGGATCCTCGAGCACATTGACCACATGCAGTTGCCCGTCCTCCAGGCCGGCGGCGCGCAGGCTGTCGATGGCCTGGCTGGAGAAGCCGCACATCGGGTATTCCGGGGTGCCCTTCATGAAGAGCACGATGGGATGCGCCTCGATTGCGGACTGGATGCGCTGCATCACCGACATGGACAGGCTCCTGCGTCGCCTGTGCCGCGGCGCGATCGCGGCGGCCGGTGGCGGGGCGTGGATTAGAGAGCGTGGATTAGAATCCGCCCATTGTAAGCGCTCACGCCCACCGAGCAGCCACGGCCACCCCGGATGCCCATCGAACTCCCCGCCCTGCCCTACGCCCATACCGCGCTTGAGCCGCACCTGTCCGGGGAGACCGTCGAGCAGCACCACGGCCATCACCAGCGCGCCGACATCGAGCGCGTCAGCGCGCTGGTCGCTGGCACCGCGCTGGAGGACGCCACGCTGGAGGACATCGTGCGGCGCGCGCAGGGGCGGCTGTTCGAACATGCGGCGCAGGCCTGGAATACCGACTTCTACTGGCGCGGCATGGCGCCTGCGGCTGCGGGTGCCAGCCAGCCGCGCGGGCCGCTGGCCGCTGCGATCGATGCGTCCTTCGGCAGCGTCGACGCATTGCGGCAACAGTTCGACGCTGCGGCCCTGCGTGGCTTCGGTGCCGGCTGGGCGTGGCTGGTGCAGCGGCGCGACGGGCGCCTCGGGATTGCCGCCACGCCCAACGCGGCGACGCCGCTCACCGGCCCGGACCGCCCGCTGCTGGCCTGCTGCCTGTGGCAGCACGCCTATTACCTCGACTACCGCGACCAGCGCGAACGCTACCTCGCCGCGTGGTGGCAGCTGGTCAACTGGAGTGCGGTGGGATCACGGCTGACGGGAAGCTAGAGACCCGGCTCCCGGCCGGCGGCACGCAGATCGGGCCCGAGGACGGGGGCACTTCAGATCGCGCGCAGCGCCCCTATCACCGGTTCCACCTGCGCGCTCCGCCCGAGTGCCGCGCCCACACGCGCCAGCGCCACGGCCAATGCCCCGGCATCATCGGCACGCAGCGTGGCGTGGCCCACCTTGCGGCCATCGCGCGCCTGCTTGCCGTAGTCGTGCCAGTGGCCGCCCGCCTCGGCCAGCACCGGCCCGGCATCCGGCATCGCGCCGATCCAGTTCAGCATGCAGGCGTGGCCGCGCGCGGCCGTGGACCCCAGAGGCAGGCCGAGCACGGCGCGCAGGTGGTTCTCGAACTGAGAAGTCTCCACACCTTCGATCGTCCAGTGTCCGGAGTTGTGCACGCGGGGCGCCATCTCGTTGGCCAGCAGCCGGCCGTCGCGGCAGAACAGCTCGAGCGCGAACACGCCGACATAGTCGAGCCGCTCCGCCAGCGCCCGTGCATGCGCCTGGGCCTCCGCCGTCAGCGCTTCCGGCACCTGCGCCGGCGCCAGGCTGGCCGACAGCACGCCATCGACATGCCAGTTGGCGGTCAGCGGCCACGCGCGGAATTCGCCGTCGCGACCCCGCACGGCGATCACCGAGTACTCCTGGTCGAACGGGACGAATGCTTCGGCGATCAGCCCGACCCGCTGCGCCTGGTCACCCAGCGCTTCCCAGGCGCGGTCGAGGTCGGCGGCATCGCGGATGCGGAACTGGCCCTTGCCGTCATAGCCCAGCCGGCGGGTCTTGAGGATGCACGGCAGGCCGACTTCGGCGACCGCCGCTTCCAGCCCTTCGCGCGAGTCGACGTCGGCAAACGCCGGCACCGGGATACCGAGCTCGCGGAACAGCGACTTCTCGACAAGCCGGTCCTGGGCCATGGCCAGCGCGTCCGGCGCGGGATACACCGGCACCTGCGCGGCCAGGTGGCGCGCACTGTCTGCGGGAACGTTCTCGAAATCGAAGGTCGCCACATCGATGCGGCTGGCGAACTCCGCCAGCGCGGCCTGGTCGTCGTAGCCACCCACCAGCAGCGGTGCGCACTGGCCCGCGCAGGCATCCGCGGTGGGGTCGAGCACCACGAAGCGCAGGCCGAGCGGTACGCCGGCCAGGACGAGCATGCGCGCGAGCTGGCCGCCGCCAAGAATGCCGACGGTGGTCATGCGAACCCGGTGGAGGAGATGTCGACGCGGGGGTCGTCGTTGCGTGCGACCTCTTCGGTCTGGCGCGCACGGAAGTCCGCCAACGCCCGCGCGACCTCCGGCTGGTCGCCGAGCATCGCCGCCGCGAACAGCGCGGCATTGGCGGCGCCGGCACGGCCGATGGCGAAGGTGGCCACCGGGACGCCGGCAGGCATCTGCACGATCGACAGCAGCGAGTCGAGGCCGCTCAGCGCCTTCGACTGCACCGGCACACCCAGCACCGGCACGGCGGTCTTGGCGGCCAGCATGCCTGGCAGGTGCGCCGCGCCACCGGCGCCGGCGATGATCGCGCGCAGCCCGCGGGCCTGCGCCTCTTCGGCGTAGGCGAACATCGCATCGGGCGTGCGATGCGCGGAAACCACCCGCACCTCATGGGGCACGCCCAGTGCGGCGAGGCGCTCGGCGGCGGGCTGCATGGTGTCCCAGTCGGACCTCGAGCCCATCACGATGCCCACGAGCGGGCCGGGAGAATTGGCGGACATGGTGGATTCCGGACCGAAACGCGCATTCTAGGCGGTTCGCGCCGCGAAGGAGACCCGTGGCCCCGCCAACGTGCTTACTTGGTGCGCGGAAGTGGATGCGTTCGCGGAAGGCCCGACCCCTCCCCCGGCCGGCGCGCCACGGCGGAGTGATACGCTTTTCCGCCATCGATCACCCACCGGAACCACCGCCCCATGGACCGCAAGCTGCTCGACATCCTCGTCTGCCCCGCGACCCGCCAGCCACTGTCGCTGCTCGACGCTGCCGGGCTGGACGCGATCAACCGCGCGATCGGTGCAGGCACGGTGCAGCGCGACGACGGCGCCGCCCAGGCCACGCCGTTGCGCGCGGCGCTGGTCACCCGCGACCACAAGCGCGTGTACCGGATCGACGACGGCATCCCGGTGCTGCTGGTCGACGAGGCGATCGCCACGGGCCAGGTCGAGGGCTTCCCGGCCGCGCCGGCGCGATGAACCCGACGCTGCAGGCGCCGCCAGCGCAGGATGTCCAGGCCGACGTCGCGCGTGCGCTGGCCGAAGACATCGGCAGTGGGGATGTCACCGCGGCGCTGCTGCCCGATGTCGCCGAGATCGCCTACGTGCTGTGCAAGGAGGACGCGGTGGTCTGCGGTCGTCCGTGGTTCGACGCCTGCCACCGCGCGCTCGACCCGGAGGTGCGCATCGACTGGCATGTCGCCGAAGGCGACCACGTCCGCGCAGGCACCGTGGTGGCCACGCTGGCCGGCCGCAGCCGCGCACTGGTGACCGGCGAGCGCACCGGACTCAATTTCCTGCAGACCCTCAGCGGCACGGCCACCACCACGGCAGCCCATGTGGAAGCGGTGGCCGGCACCGGTACGCGCATCCTCGATACCCGCAAGACCCTGCCCGGGCTACGCCAGGCGCAGAAGTACGCGGTGCGTGCCGGCGGTGGCGACAACCATCGCCATGGCCTGTACGACACGGTGATGCTGAAGGAGAACCACGTCCGCGTTGCCGGTTCGGTCGGTGCCGCCATTGCCGCGGCGCGCGCGCAGTGGCCGGAGCTGCCGCTGGTGGTGGAGGTGGAGACCCTCGGGCAACTCTGCGAGGCGCTCGACGCCGGCTGCGAACGCGTGCTGATCGATGACTTCAGTGCCGACCTTCGCCGCGAGGCGGTGCGGATCGCACGCGGAAGTCCGTACCACGGCCGGATTCCGCTGGAAGTTTCCGGCGGCGTCGACCTCGCCGGCCTGCGCGCCATCGCCGAGGACGGCGTGGACGTCATCTCGATCGGCGCGCTGACCAAGCACGTGCGTGCGATCGACCTGTCGATGAAGCTGGGACCGCCGCCGGGCTGACGCGCATCGCGCGGCCGCCGGCGCGCGCCGCTCAGGCGACCGCCACCACCGCCACGGCGGTCGCCGCCACCAGCGCCGCTGCCGCGAGCATCCAGCGCACGCGCCCACCGCGGGCCGCCATGGGCGCCTCTTCGGCAGCCTCGCTGCGGCCCGGCGCCAGCACGCGGAAACGCAGGCGGTCGAAGCCGATCTCGTCGCCGTGCCGGGCAAGTGCCATCCGCACCCGGCGTCCGTTGATGAAGGTGCCGTTGGTCGAGCCGAGGTCCTGCACGCGGATGCCGTCGAGCAGCGGTTCCAGGCGCACGTGCAGCCGCGACACACCGTCCTCGTCGAAACGCAGGGTGCATTCCGGGGCGCGGCCGACCACGGTGTCGCCAACGAGCGGGAAACTGCGGCCGAAGTTGCGGCCGGAGACGCCGCGCAGGACGTAGCGCGGCACCGCGGGGCGGATCGCCGTGGCCGCGGGGCCATCGTCGTTCGCCGGCACCGCGCCGGTGACCGCCGGCGCCGCGCTGCCCGCGACTTCCAGCGACACCAGTCGCGCCTGCACCTCGTCGAAGCCGACCACGTCGCCGGGGCGCAGCGCGATCAGCCCCTCGACGGGCCGCCCGTTGACCTCCACCACCACGCCGTCCGGCACCCGCAGCATCACCCCGTGCAGGTTGACCTGCAGCTCGCAATGCTCGGGGCGTATCCCGGGGCGATCGATGACGATGCTGTTGCCGGCGCCGGAGCCGATGGCGTTGCGGCCCGGCGACAGCAACACCTGCGGGTGTTCGCCACCGGGAAAGACGAGTTTCAGGGCCTGGCTGCTCATGCGATGCGTGGGTCTCTTGCCGGCGTGCGCGGCGGTCGCCACATTAGCGGCATGTCCGATGCAATCTTCGTGATGATTCTGGGTGCCGCCGCGTTCGCGTGGTGGAGTGCCGCGCGTGCGGCGGCCGAACGTGCGGAGAGCATCGGGCGCGAGGCCTGCCGGTTGGCCGGGGTGCAGTGGCTCGACCAGACCGTGCATGCCAGCGGGCTGCGGCTGCGCCGTCGCGACGACGGCCGCCTGGGCTTCGAACGCAGTTTCCGCTTCGAGTATTCGGATGACGGCGTCGAGCGCTCCGTGGGTCGCCTGGTGCTGCGCGGCGATGAGCTGGTCGCCTTCGTCGGGCCGGTCGGCGGCGAGCAGGTGGTGCAGGCGTTGCGCTGAGCGCGACCAATTGCGTCGCCGGCTTCGCCCGGCAGGCGTCCGTTACTTGACGACGCGCAGGTGCGCACCGCGCCGCGGCGGACCGTCGTCGCCCGGAGGCGGAGTGTCATCGTCGTCCGGGCCGTCCTGCTGATCGCCGGACGCGTCGTCCCCGGCGGCCGGCCCGTGGCCGGGGATGTCGTCGGGTAGCACCATGCCCTGTCCGGTCTCGCGCGCGTACACCGCCAGCACCGCCGACACCGGCACCGACACCGACTGGCTGACGCCACCGAAACGCGCGGTGAAGCGTACGCTGTCGTTGTCCATCTCAAGCCGCGCCACCGCACGCTCGGCGATGTTGAGCACCACGCGGCCCTCGTTGACGGTATGCGACGGCACGCGCACGCCCGGACGCGTGGCGTCGACGAGAATGTGCGGGGTCATGCCGTTGTCGACGATCCACTCGTACAGCGCCCGCAGCAGATACGGGCGGTGGCTGGTCATGACAGGCAATTGCGGTTCGCTCATGGCGCAAGTGTAGCGGCGCGACGACCCGGATGTGGGCGCAACCGCCGCCGCGGCGGCGGTGACGCGAGGGCGCGGATGCCCTCGTGCGACGCGGCTACGCCGGCAGCTCGCGCAGGTTGCGCTCCTGGGGCGTCAGGCTGCGCACGAAACCCGGGTTGCGGAAAATCCGGTTGCCGTAGTCCTCGATCACCTTGCCGTCCTTGGGCAGCGGCACGTCGAGCGCCTGCAGGCGCCAGATGATCGGCGCGATCGCACAGTCGGCCAGGCTCATTTCCGCGCTGAGGAAGAACTTGCTGGCCTTGAACAACGGCACCGATGCGGTCAGCAGTTCGCGCAGGCGCTTGCGACCCGCTTCGGCCTGCTGCCTGTTGCCGAACTGGATGGCCTGGATCTGCGGCACCCAGTCGTGCTCGAGGCGCAGCATCGCCAGGCGCAGGCGCGCGCGCGACAGCGGATCGATCGGCATCAGCGGCGGATGCGGATAGCGCTCGTCGATGTACTCGCTCACCACCGAGGCGGCGTAGAGCACCAGGTCGCGCTCGACCAGGGTCGGCACCGAGTGGTACGGGTTGAGGTCGATCAGGTCTTCCGGCGGATCCTGCGGATCCACCGCGATCAGGTCGTAGGTGACGCCCTTGGCCGCCAGCACCAGGCGCACCCGGTGGCACAGCACATCATCGACCGCGGAAAACAGGGTCAGTGCATGACGCATACGCAGGCTCGACGCCATCATCGTGTCTCCCCGCGACCGGTATCCGCCGATCGCATCGACGCCATCCGCCCCGTGCGGAGGGTCGTCCCGGTTCCCGCGCCGGCCGCTTCCCCGTGCGGCCCGACCGCGACCGCCCGCGGTAGCGGGCGCTCGCCACCGCGCGTCAGTGGACGTCGCGCCAGTATTCCTTCTTCAGCAGCCAGGTGAGGAAGGTGAAGAACGCCAGGAAGAAGATCACCCAGACGCCGATGCCCTGGCGCTTGAGCGCGGCGGGTTCGGCGGCGTACTCCAGGAACGCGGTGATGTCGCGCACCGCGCGGTCGAAGTCGGCTTCCGAGAGCCGGCCCGGCTGCGCCTGCTGCAGCGACTCCACCACCGGCTGGCCGATCTCGTCGGGCGCACCGTAGACCGGGCGCTGCAGGCCCTGCAGCTCCCACAGTGCGTTGGGCATGGCGGTGTTCGGGAACAGGGTGTTGTTCCAGCCCACGACCGCTTCCTCGTCCTGGTAGAAGCTCTTGAGGAAGGTATAGACCCAGTCCGGTCCGCCGATCTTGGTGCGCACCACCAGCGACAGGTCGGGCGGCGCCGTGCCGAACCAGCCGTCGGCGTGGCTGGCCGGCATTGACGAGACGATGTGTTCGCCGAAGGCCGCGCCGGTGAAGTTGAGGTTCTCCATCACCTCTTCCTCGCTCAGGCCGAGGTCATCGGCCATGCGCGAGTAGCGCAGGTACTTCAGCGAGTGGCAGCCGGAGCAGTAGTTCATAAACAACTGCGCGCCGCGTTGCAGCGAGGCCCGGTCGGCGATGTCGGTGCCCGAGTGCTGCAGCGCCGTGCCGGGGTCGGCGGCGAGCGCACCGAACGACAGCAGCAGGCCGCCTGCAACGAGTGCGGCGCGACGGAGGATGGCGAGAGGCTGCTTAGTCATGCGTCGTCACCCGCTCCGGAACAGGCTTGGTCTTGTCCCACCTGGTCCACAGCGGCATGGTGAGGAAGAAGGCGAAGTAATAGAAGGTCAGGAAGCGGCCGACGATGGTCTCGACCGGGTCGGTACCCGGGCCGGCGCCGATCTTGCCCAGCCACACGAAGCTGATCGCGAACAGGCCGAGCAGCACCTTCGACATCAGGCCGCGGTAGCGGTACGACTTCACCCGCGCGCGGTCGAGCCAGGGCACGAAGAACAGGATCGCGATCGCGCCGAACATCACCAGCACACCGGCGAGCTTGTCCGGCACGACGCGCAACATCGCGTAGTACGGGGTGTAGTACCAGACCGGCTTGATGTGCTCCGGCGTCACCAGCGGGTTGGCCTCGACGAAGTTGTCGTGCTCGAGGAACCAGCCGCCGAATTCCGGCGCGAAGAAGATGATGAAGGCGGCGATCAGCAGCAGGAACCCGACACCGACCAGATCCTTGACCGTGTAGTACGGGTGGAACGGGATGCCGTCGGTGGGCGCGGTCTTCGACCAGCGGTTGCCCTTGGGGCCGTACTTGATGTCGACGCCGTCAGGGTTGTTCGAACCGACCTCGTGCAGCGCCCCCAGGTGCAGTACCACCAGCAGCAACAGCACCAGCGGCAGCGCGATCACGTGCAGCGCGAAGAAACGGTTGAGGGTGGCATCCGAGGGCAGGTAGTCGCCCATGATCCACTCGGTCAGGCCGTTGCCGATCACCGGGAACGCGCCGAACAGCGAGATGATCACCTTCGCGCCCCAGAACGACATCTGGCCCCACGGCAGCACGTAGCCCAGGAACGCCTCGGCCATCAGCACGAGGTAGATCAGCATGCCGAGGATCCACACCAGTTCGCGCGGGCGCTGGTAGCTGCCGTACATCAGCCCGCGGAACATGTGCAGGTAGACGACGATGAAGAACAGCGATGCACCGGTGGAGTGCATGTAGCGGATCAGCCAGCCCCACTCCACGTCGCGCATGATGTACTCGACCGAGGAGAACGCCTCGGCCGCGGACGGCTTGTAGTGCATCGTCAGGAAGATGCCGGTCACGATCTGGTTGACCAGCACCAGCATCGCCAGCGAGCCGAAGTAGTACATGACGTTGAAGTTCTTCGGTGCGAAGTACTCCGTCATGTGCTTGCGGTAGGCCGGCATCAGGCCCGGGGTGCGGTCGTCGAACCACGCCCGGAACATCGCGATGATCCCGGTGGCGGGATCGTTCGGCGCGGAGACCTTGTCGTCGACGTTGGCCATTTATGCGGCTCCCTGCGGATCGACGCCGACGACGATGGTGTTCTCGTCGGCGTAGTAGTGGGGCGGCACCACCAGGTTGGTCGGCGCCGGCACGCCCTGGTAGACGCGGCCGGCCATGTCGAACTTCGACTTGTGGCAAGGACAGAAGTAGCCGCCCTTCCAGTTGGCATCGAACGGTTCGGGGCGGATCTCGGCGGCCATCTCCGGCGAGCAGCCCAGATGGGTGCACAGCCCGACCAGCACCGAGATCTCCGGGCGGATCGAGCGCAGCGCCGGGTTGGCCTCGCGCACGTACTCCGGCTGCTGGTCGGCGTTCTCGGAGTTCGGATCGCGCAGTTCGCCCTCGAGGGTCGGCAGCGCTTCCAGGATCGCCTGCGAGCGCTTGACGATCCAGATCGGCTGGCCGCGCCATTCGGCGATCAGCCGCTGGCCTTCCTGCAGCGCGCTGATGTCCACCGTGACCGGTGCACCGGCGAGCAGCGCGCGCGCACTCGGGTTCCACGACTTGATGAAGGGCACCGCAAGGCCCGCCACGCCGACCGCCCCGACCACCGCGGTGGTCGCGGTCAGGAACCGGCGCCGGCCCGTATTGACTGAATCCTCGCCCGGGAGGGGCTGGATCACTGTTTCATTCGCCATCCGGTACTCCGCAAACCTGGATCGGTAGCTGTTGGGTCATTGGCTGCCGCGCGCGTGTGCCGCAACGGAACCGGTTGCATAAAGCCGCTGGAGTGTAACGGAACGCTGAATCCGCCCACAACGGCCCCAACCGCATCCGCGCATCTTCAGGGCGCAGCCGCGGTAGCGAGATGGCCGCGATAGCGGTCCGAAAGCACCGCCACGCGCTGCACATAGCGCTGGGTTTCGCTGTAGGGCGGTACGCCACCGTGGCGATCCACCGCGCCCTCGCCAGCGTTGTAGCCTGCCGCCGCCAGGGTCAGGTCGCCATTGAAGCGCTTCAGCAGCCACGCCAGGTACTTCACCCCGCCGCGGATGTTCTGCGCCGGATCGAAGGCGTTCGACACGCCGAACCGCTGCGCGGTGGCGGGCATCAGCTGCATCAGCCCCTGCGCCCCCGCGCGCGACAGCGCGTTCGGGTTGAAGGCGGATTCGGCGTGCATGACCGCGCGCACGATGGCCTCCTCCACCCCGAATTCCTGCGCGGCGGCGCGGACTTCGCTGGCATAGGCGTCGGTATTGAGGCGCACGGTGCCGAAGTTCACGCCCGGCCGCGCGGCGCAGGCGTGGCAGGTTTCCATGAAGCTGTACTGGATGGTGCGCATCGCCGTGGCGCCCGAGCCACGGCCCGGCGGGCGGCTGGTGTAATGGCGAACGCCGTCCTTGATGTAGGAATACACCTGCCCCTGCACGAGGCGCGGCGTGCCACGCGGGGTGGCCGGCGCCGGTGCGGCGGTGGCCACCGTGGCCGCGGCGGCCGGCCGGGCCATGAACGTCGAGGGCGCGCCGGCATTGACCGTTGCGGGTGAACCCTCCACCCGTCCTGCCTCGATCACCTTGCCGGCCGCGGCCGGAGCCGGTGCCGGACGGCTGCGCTCGGGGGAATAGCGGGTCACCACGCTGCAGCGCGCGCCGGAGACGCGCTTGCTCACGTACTGCGGCACGCCGTCGCCCGCATCACAACGGTACAGCGTGCCCGCAGCAGCGGGAGCCGTTGCCAGCAGGCAGATGAACGCGATGAACCCCTTGATCCCCATCGCGCGAAGTCTCGCCGCAAACACGTGGCTTGCCAAGACCCCGTGAAAGGCGGCGCCCCCCGGATGTTGCCGGGTACACTGCGCGCCCGGCGACCGCCGGCCCGTTACCCGCCACTCCGGCCCGGACTCATCGCCGCGCCCCCGGAACCGCCATGACCACGATCGAAGCCCGTCCCCAGGCCGCCATCGGCGATGTCCTGCCGCTCGCCACCCCGCGTCGCCCGGCCCCGTCCGGGGCCAGGCCCGCCGGCAAGCTCTACATCCAGACCCACGGTTGCCAGATGAACGTGTACGACTCGGACCGCATGGCCGACGTGCTGGCCGCCGCCGACGGCATGGAACTGACCGACCGTGCCGAGGACGCCGACGTCATCCTGGTCAACACCTGCTCGATCCGCGAGAAGGCGCAGGAGAAGGTGTTCAGCCAGCTCGGCCGCTGGAAGGCGCTGAAGGCCAATGGCCGCGACGTCATCATCGGCGTCGGCGGTTGCGTGGCCTCGCAGGAAGGCGAGGCGATCATCAGGCGCGCGCCGTTCGTGGACCTGGTGTTCGGCCCGCAGACGCTGCATCGCCTGCCGGAACTCATCCGTGCCCGCCGCGAACAGGACCGCCCGCAGGTCGACATCAGCTTCCCGGAGATCGAGAAGTTCGACGCGATGCCGGAGCCGCGCGCGGAAGGCCCGACCGCGTTCGTGTCGATCATGGAAGGCTGCTCGAAATACTGCTCGTTCTGCGTGGTGCCCTACACCCGCGGCGAGGAGGTCAGCCGGCCGTTCGAGGACGTGCTGGTGGAAGTGGTGCAGCTGGCCGCGCAGGGCGTGCGCGAAGTCACCCTGCTCGGCCAGAACGTCAATGCCTATCGCGGGCCGATGGGCGCCGACACCGACGAAGTGGCCGACCTCGGCCTGCTGATCCGCACCATCGCCGAGATCGACGGCATCGAGCGGATCCGTTTCACCACCTCGCACCCGCTGGAGTTCTCCGATTCGCTGATCGAGGCCTACCGCGACGTGCCGCAGCTGGCCAATTTCCTGCACCTGCCGGTGCAGTCGGGCAGCGACCGCATCCTCGCCGCGATGAAGCGCGGCTACACCGCGCTGGAGTTCAAGCAGAAGGTACGCAGGCTGCGCGCGGTGCGCCCGGACATCTGCCTGTCGTCGGACTTCATCGTCGGTTTTCCCGGCGAGACCGATGCCGATTTCGAGAAGACCATGAAGCTGATCGAGGAGGTCGGCTTCGACCAGAGCTTCTCCTTCATCTACTCGCGCCGCCCCGGCACGCCGGCCGCGGACCTCGACGACGACACTCCCGACGCGGTCAAGCACGCGCGCCTGGAACGCCTGCAGACGGCGATCAACGCGAACGCGCGACGCATCAACGAGGCGATGGTGGGTAGCGTGCAGCGGGTGCTGGTGGAGGGCGTGTCGCGCAGGAGCGACAGCGAGCTGACCGGCCGCACCGAGAACATGCGCTTCGTGAATTTCCCGGCGCCGAAGCGGCTGATCGGGCAGTTCGTGGATGTGGTGGTCACCGAGGCGATGAGCAACTCGTTGCGCGGCCGGGTGGCGATGCCGGTGGACGCGGCGACCCCCTGACCACGGTCGCCGGACGACCATCGACCGGGCCCGCCGACCATTGCACGGCGACGACATCGCCGGCTGCTATCTTCCCGCCATGCCCAGTCCAGCCCATACCGATTTCGTCCTCGAACCCGACGACAGCGAGCGCCTCGCCAACCTCGCCGGCCCGTTCGATGCCCATCTGCGCCTGATCGAACTGCGCCTTGGCGTGGAGATCGCCAACCGCGGCAACATCTTCCGGGTGACTGGCCGCGACAAGCGGACCGTCGAACAGGTACAGCGCCTGCTGCATGCGCTGTATGCGGAAACCGAAACCGAGACGCTCGACAACCAGGCGATCAACCTGCGGCTGTCGGAGGCCAACGTCACCCGCGCGGCCGAGGACTACTCACCGCAGGAGGTCGCCGTGCGGGTCAAGCGCGGCACCATCCGCGGGCGCGGCGCCAACCAGGCGAAGTACCTGCACGCCATCACCACCCACGACATCAACTTCGGCGTCGGCCCGGCCGGCACCGGCAAGACCTTCCTGGCCGTGGCCATGGCGGTCGAGGCGCTCAACGAAGCGCGCGTGCAGCGGCTGGTGCTGGTGCGGCCCGCGGTCGAGGCCGGCGAGAAGCTGGGTTTCCTCCCCGGCGACCTCAGCCAGAAGGTCGACCCCTACCTGCGCCCGCTGTACGACGCGCTGTACGAAATGCTGGGCGTGGAAAAGGTGCTCAAGCTGCTGGAGAAGAACGTCATCGAGATCGCGCCGTTGGCGTATATGCGCGGACGCACCCTCAACGACGCGTTCGTGATCCTCGACGAGGCGCAGAACACCACGATCGAACAGATGAAGATGTTCCTGACCCGCCTGGGTTTCGGCTCCACCGCGGTGGTCACCGGCGACCTCACCCAGATCGACCTGCCCAAGCACATGAAGTCCGGCCTGCGCGACGCCATCGACGTGCTCAATGACGTGGAAGGGGTCAGCTTCACCTTCTTCGAATCGCGCGACGTTGTCCGCCATCCGCTGGTGGCACGCATCGTCACCGCCTACGACCGCCGCGATGCGCGCGACACGGAGACGGGACCGGGCTGAGACAGGCGCGCCACGCCGGCGCGCGCTTGCGCCTACAATTCCCGGTGATGACAAAAGGTCCTGCCCGCCTCGATATCGCCGTCGGCTACGCGGTGCCGCGCAAGGGCGTGCCGGCTGCGGCGAGCTTCCGCCGCTGGGCGCGGGCCGCGCTGGAAGGACGCATCCGCCAGGCGGACCTCGCGATCCGTGTGGTCGACACGGCCGAGGGGCAGGCGCTGAACCGCCACTACCGCGGCAAGGACTACGCCACCAACGTGCTGAGCTTCCCGGCCGACCTGCCCGAGGGGCTGCCCCCCGGGGTGCGCCTGCCGCTGCTGGGCGACCTGGTCATCTGTGCGCCGGTAGTCGAGGGCGAGGCCCGCGAACAGGGCAAGCCGCTCAACGCCCACTACGCACACCTCACCGTGCACGGCGTACTGCACCTGCTGGGCTGGGACCACGACAATGACGTCGAGGCCGAGGCGATGGAACAGCTCGAGCGCGAGATCCTCGCCGGGCTGGGCGTGGACGACCCCTACCGCATGGAGTCCTGAGCGGCGCCTCAGAGGCAGTCCACCAGGCCATCGAACAACGAGCGCCCGCCGGGCAGCGATGCATACAGTGGCGACTGCCCCTCCAACGCGGCGAGCAGGCCGTCCAGCGTCGTCCCCGCCTCGATTGGCGTCCGGCACTGCCAGGTCCGCGGCAGCACTGCGACCTTGCCCGACAGCGGATCCACGACTTCCTCGCTGGCGGCAAAGCTCCACACGCACATGCCGATGCGGCCGCTGACCCGGTGCACCGAGCACTGGAAGCGCAGCGGCTCGATATTTGTGTACTCGCCCTCGCAGAAGGTATCGCCGCAGATGTCGTCGAAGTCGCGGCGCAGCTGCCGGGTCATCGCATACCAGGCTTCGATCTGCGCGTCACTGTGGATGTACGCGGAGACATCGACATACGGGCCGTCGGCGCGGGCGTGGGCGCTGCCCGGGAAGGCCAGCAGCGCGGACACCACGATGGCGGCCGCGGCGGCGGCGTGACGGAAAGATGCGGACATGGGATGCGGCATGGCGTGCTCCTCCTTGAGCGGGGTTGGATGCAAGTCTCCCCGGACCGCCCGGGACGGCCCATCGGAAAAACCCCCGATGACGCGTCGGGATTCGCCGCCGGCAAGCGGCAGGCTGTCGTGCGGTCCGGTTCCGCTTCGGGCGCCCGCTGGAGAGCGCCCGGGTCAGCCGTCCCGCACCGCTGGACACCGCGCCGGACGGACGCGCTAGACTTCGCTTCGACGCCCTCCCCCCGGGCGCCCATGTCACCCACGAGATGTCCGAAGACGACAGTAGCAACTCCGCCGGCGAGCTCCCCGAGAAACGCCGCAGCTGGCTCGACCGCATCAGTTCCGCGATCTCCGGCGAGCCGACCACCCGCGAGGACCTGGTCGAGATCCTGCGCGACGCCCAGGCCGACGGCCTGATCGAATCCGACACGCTGCGCATGATGGAAGGCGCGATCAACGTCTCCGGCATGAGCGTGGCCGACGTGATGGTGCCGCGCTCGCAGATGGTGGCGCTGGCGCTGGATACCGACTTCACCGACATCATGCGCGAGGTCGTCGACTCCGGGCATTCGCGTTTCCCGGTGCACGGCGAGGACCGCGACGAGATCCTCGGCATCCTGCTGGCCAAGGACCTGCTGCGCGGCGTGGTCCCGGGCAGCCCTGAAGTCAATATCCGCGAGCTGCTGCGCCCGGCGGTGCTGATCCCCGAGTCCAAGCGCCTGGACGTGCTGCTGCGCGAGTTCCGGCAGTCGCGCAACCACATGGCGATCGTCATCGACGAGTACGGCGGCGTGGCCGGCCTGATCACCATCGAGGACGTGCTCGAGGAGATCGTCGGCGAGATCGACGACGAGTACGACGAAGCCGAGGATGCCAGCGCGCTGATCGCAGCCCAGGCCGACGGCCAGTACCTGGTCAACGCGCTGACCCCGATCGACGACTTCAACGAGCGCTTCGGCGCCGACTTCGACGACGACGAGTACGACACCATCGGCGGGCTGGTTACCGCCGCGATCGGCCACCTGCCCGAAGCCGGCGAGGAACTCACCCTCGGCCGCTTCGGCTTCCGCGTGGCGCGCGCAGACTCGCGCCGCCTGCATGCGCTGCACGTGAGCGTGCACGCCGATCCGCTGCAGGACGCCTGAGCCGGTGTACGTCGCACCGGGTCCGGCGTCGCCGCGACGCCTGCCGTCACTGCTGCGACTCGCGATGATGATGCTCCTCGCCGCGTGCGCGTTCACCGCGCACGCGGTGCCGCGCATCGGCGTGGTCACGATGCAGCCCGGCGAGATCTTCTTCGAACGCTTCGGCCATAACGCCATCGTCGTCGACGACCCCGCGCAACCTGCACCGGTGTCGTACAACTTCGGCTACTTCGACCTCACCGAACCCGGCTTCGTCGGCAATTTCGTGCGCGGCGACATGGAGTACATGCTGGTCGCGCTGCCGCTGGAGGAGGACCTCGCCTACTACCGCGACGTCGGCCGCGGGGTGTCGATCCAGTGGCTGGATCTCGACCCCGCCGAGGCCTCGGCGCTCGCGGCGCGGCTCGCGGAGAACGCGTTGCCGGAGAACGCGCGCTACCGCTACGACTACTTCACCGACAACTGTTCGACGCGCGTGCGCGATGCACTCGATGGCGCGCTCGACGGCCTGCTGCAGCGTCAGTTGCAGGGGCGCTCGCGCGGCAACACCTACCGCGGCGACGCGGTGCGGCTGGCGTCGCCGGCCACGTGGATGTGGTTGGGGTTCGACATCGGCCTGGGCCCGCTGGCCGACCGCCCGAACGCGCTGTGGGAGGACGCCTTCGTGCCGATGCGCCTGGCGGACGCGCTGCGCGGCCTGCGCCGCGACGACGGCCGACCGCTGGTGGCGCAGGAAACCGTCCTGCTGCCACACCGCCTCGCCCCCGAGCCGCTGGAAGCGCGGCGCGAGTGGTGGCCATGGGCGCTGGCCGGCCTCGCCGGCGCGATCGCGATCGCCGCGCTTGCACGCCGGCGCCCGCGCACGACCGCAGCGGTCGGGCTGGGGTTCTGGGGCGTGTGCGCCGTACTCGGGCTGGTGATGGCCTTCATCTGGTTCGGCACCGCGCACCGCTTCGGCTGGCAGAACCAGAACCTGCTGCTGTTCAACCCGCTGTGCATGCTGCTGCTGCCCGATGCCTGGCGGTTGCTGCGCGGCCGCGCGCCGTCACGCTTCATGCGTCCGCTGGTGGCCGTGATGGCGGTGCTTGCGGTGATCGCGCTGTTCCTGCACTGGCTGCCGGTGCAGCCGCAGCGCAACGTGCACTGGATCGCCCTGCTGCTGCCATTGCATGTCGCGTGGTGGTGGGCTCTGCCGTCCCGGCCGGTGCCGCCGACCGCCTGACATCCGTCAGGCGCCTTGGCGTATCCACGCGGTGCCGCGTGGGCGCCGGCCACTGCGCGACTACGACCAAAGTCTACGAAGCGGTCCGCAGCGGCGTATTGACCCCCCGCTGCGGGAGGCAGAGGCTGTCCGGGTCCATCCTGGAGACCGCCCCACATGAAGGCTTTTTCGAAGCTGGCTTGGGCTGCCCTCGCCCTGCTCGGTGCGTTCTGTCTCGGCACCGTCGCACTGCGGCGCGGGGAATCCATCAACGCATTGTGGATCGTGGTCGCCGCGGTCTCGATCTATCTGGTCGCCTACCGCTACTACAGCCTGTACATCGCCAGGCATGTGATGCAGCTCGACCCGACCCGGGCGACGCCGGCCCACGTCCACAACGACGGCCTCGACTACGTGCCCACCAACAAGCACGTGCTGTTCGGCCACCACTTCGCGGCGATTGCCGGCGCCGGTCCGCTGGTCGGCCCGGTGCTGGCGATGCAGATGGGTTACCTGCCCGGCATGCTGTGGCTGGTCGCCGGCGTGGTACTCGCGGGCGCGGTGCAGGACTTCATGGTGCTGTTCGTGTCCTCGCGCCGCGACGGCCGCTCCCTGGGCGACCTGATCCGCGAGGAGATGGGCCCGGTCGCCGGCACGATCTCGCTGTTCGGCGCCTTCATGATCATGATCATCATCCTCGCGGTGCTGGCGATGATCGTGGTCAAGGCACTCGCCGAAAGCCCGTGGGGCATGTTCACGGTGATCGCCACCGTACCGATCGCGATCTTCATGGGCCTCTACATGCGCTTCCTGCGGCCGGGAAAGATCGGCGAGATCTCGGTCATCGGCATTGCGCTGCTGCTGTTCACCATCTGGTTCGGCGGCGAAGTCGGCGCGCATCCCTACTGGGGACCGTTCTTCACATTCACCGGCACCCAGATCACCTGGATGCTGATCGGCTATGGCTTCGTCGCGGCGGTGTTGCCGGTGTGGCTGCTGCTGGCCCCGCGCGATTACCTCTCCACCTTCCTCAAGATCGGCGTGGTGGTGGCACTGGCGATCGGCATCGTCATCGCCAGCCCCGAGGTCACCTCGCTGAAGATGCCGGCGCTGACCCAGTTCGCCGCCAGCGGCGAGGGCCCGGTGTGGCGTGGGCACATCTTCCCGTTCCTGTTCATCACCATCGCCTGCGGCGCGGTGTCCGGGTTCCATGCGCTGATCGCATCCGGCACCACGCCCAAGCTGCTGGCCAACGAGGGCCATGCCCGCTACATCGGCTACGGCGGCATGCTGATGGAGTCCTTCGTCGCGATCATGGCGCTGGTGGCGGCGGCGATCATCGAGCCGGGCATCTACTTCGCGATGAACAGCCCGGCCGCGGCGATCGGCACCGACCCGGCGCAGGTTGCAGCCACCGTCAGCAGCTGGGGCTTCCACGTCACCCCGGAGATGCTGGCCAGGACCGCCGAGGACATCGGCGAGGCATCGATCATCTCGCGTGCCGGTGGCGCGCCCACGCTCGCGGTCGGCATCGCGGTGATCCTGCACGACGCGCTGCCCGGCGGCGAGAACATGATGGCGTTCTGGTACCACTTCGCGATCCTGTTCGAGGCGCTGTTCATCCTGACGGCGGTGGATGCGGGCACCCGCGCCGGCCGCTTCATGCTGCAGGACCTGCTGGGCAACTTCGTGCCTTCACTGCGTCGCACCGATTCGTGGGGCGCCAACGTGATCGGCACCGCCGGCTGCGTGGCGCTGTGGGGGTACTTCCTCTACCAGGGCGTGGTCGACCCGCTGGGCGGCATCAATACGCTGTGGCCACTGTTCGGCATCGCCAACCAGATGCTGGCCGGCATCGCGCTGATGCTGTGCACGGTGGTGCTGTTCAAGATGAAGCGTGAGCGCTACGCGTGGGTGACCATCGTGCCCGCGGTATGGCTGCTGATCTGCACCACCTATGCGGGGCTGATCAAGATCTTCGACAGCAACCCGGCAATGGGCTTCGTGGCCCAGGCGCAGCACTACCGCAACGCGATCGCCAATGGCGAGCTGCTGGGCGCGGCAAAGACCGCAGGGCAGATGCAGCAGGTGGTGGTCAACGGCTACGTCAACGCAGGGTTGACCGCGCTGTTCCTGTTCGTGGTCTTCAGCGTGCTGTTCTATTCGGTGCGCTCGATCATGGCCGCACGCCGCATCGCCACCCGCACCGACCGCGAGACCGCATACGTGGCGCTGACCGAAGAACAGCAGAAGGCGTGGCTGTAATGGGTACGCAACTGGTCCCGGTCTCGTTGCTCGCCACCCAGAAACTGGTGTGGCGGCGACTGGTGCAGACCGCACGGCTGTGCTGCGGAATACCCGACTACGACAACTACGTGCGCCATGTGCTGGAGAAGCACCCGGACCGCGAACCGATGGACTACCCCACCTTCTTCCGCGAGCGCCAGGAAGCACGGTACGGCGGTCGCGGTGGTTTCAGGTGCTGCTAGCGACCCCGGCCTGAGCAGGGCGGCGCCGCCGGCCGGGCGGCGCTGCGGAGCGATAAACGATGCCGGGCTACTGCCCCGCCATCAGCCGCAGGATCTGTCCGGTGAAGTACGCAAGCACCGTGCCGGTCGCATAGCCCACCGTGCCCAGCAGCACGCCCACCGGCGCGAGGTTGGGATGGAAGGCCGCCGCGATCACCGGTGCCGACGCCGCCGCGCCGACGTTGCCCATCGAACCCACGCCGGCGTAGAAGATCGGCGCGCGGACCAGCCGCGCCGCACCCAGGATCATCAGGATGTGCACGCTCATCCAGATCGCGCCGATGGCGATGAGCTCCAGCCGTTCGAACAGGCGGGTGAAGTCCATCTGCATGCCGATGCAGGCGATCAGGAAGTACAGGAACACCGTGCCGACCTTGGACGCACCGGCGCTCTCGAGGTTGCGTACCCGGGTGAAGCTGAGGATGAGCCCGCCCAGCGTCGACAGCAGCACCACCCACACGAAGGCCGAGTCCAGGCTGAACTGCGCCGCGGCCTCCACGTTGGCCGCGAACCACGTCGCAAGCGGGCCGGCGACGGCATGGGCCAGCCCGACCAGGCCGAAGGCGATGCCGACGATGACCATCAGGTCGGTCAGCGTGGGGATGCGCGCGTTGGCCTTCTCGAACGCCGCCATCCGCGCCTTCATGTCGTCCAGCGCCCGGGTATCGGCACCGCTGCGGGCATCGATGTGCGCGGCGCGGTTGGCGATGAACAGCCAGGTGGCCATCAGCGCGCTGGCGATCGCCACGTCGACCACCGCGAACTGGCCGAACAGCGTCGCGTCGACGCCGTAGACCTCGCGCATCGCCACCATGTTGGCACCGCCGCCGATCCAGCTCCCCGCAAGCGCGGCCATGCCCTTCCAGGTGTCACCGGCGACGGCTGGCGGGTAGATCCATTCCATCAGCTGGAACGACACCACCGCGCCGAGGACGATGCCGAGCGTGCCCGCGCAGAACACGAACAGCAGCTTGGGCCCGAGCCTGAGGATGCCCTTGAGGTCGATCGACAGCGTCAGCAGCACCAGCGCGGCGGGCAGCAGGATGCGACTGCCGAGCGGGTTGTAGAGCGTGCTGTTCTCGCCATCGATGAGCCCCACGGTGTTGTAGATCGCCGGCACGAAATAGCACAGCAGCAGCGCCGGCACCCAGGCGAAGAACTTCTTCCAGAACGGGGTCGGCCCGCTGGCCAGCCAGAAGATGGCGCCGAGGGTGGCCGCGATCAGGCCGAAGACGACGATGTCGTTGGTGATGAGGGCGTCGCTTGCGGTCGGATTCATGCGTGCGGGGTCTCGTGGGAATGGACTGCGCCGTCAGCCCCGTGCCGCCGGCATGCGCCAGCGGCGGGGGTAGGGATTGCGGTCTGTGGGCGAACGCGCGGCGGGCAGCGCGATCAGCGGTCGAAATGCCGGCGCAGCCAGTCGTTGACGGTCTCGTGCCACTGCACCGAGTTGTGCGGCTTGAGCACCCAGTGGTTCTCGTCGGGGTAGTACAGCAGCTTCGACTCGATGCCCTGGCGCTGCAGCGCGGTGAACGCCGACAGGCTCTGGTCGACCGGCACCCGGAAGTCGTTCTGTCCGGCCACCACCAGCATCGGCACCTTCCAGTCGCCGATATGGCGCGCCGGGTTGAAGCGCTCGTAGGCCTCGGGGTTGTCGTACACCGTGCCGCCGTGCTCCCACTCGGTGAACCACAGTTCCTCGGTCACCAGCCCCATCGAGCGGGTATCGAACACGCCGTTGTGGTTGACCAGGCACTTCCACGGGCCGTTCCACTGGCTGGCGATCCAGTTGACCATGTAGCCGCCGTAGCTGGCGCCGAGTGCGCAGGCACGGTCGCCATCGAGGAAGTCGTAGTCGCGCAGCGCCGCGGCCCAGCCCTTCTGCAGGTCTTCGAGCGGACGGTCGCCCCAGTGCTGGCTGATCGCATCGGTGAAGTCCTGGCCGTAGCCAGTGGACCCGTGGAAATCGATCATCACCACCGCCCAGCCCTGCCCGGCATAGGTCTGCGGGTTCCAGCGGTAGCTCCAGCCATCGCCGAAGCTGCCCTGCGGACCGCCGTGGATCAGGAACGCGACCGGGTATTCCCGACCTTCCTCGTAGTTCCACGGCTTGACCACATAACCGTGCACGGTGTCGCCGTTCCAGCCGCGGAAGCTGAACTGCTCGTAGTCGCCGAAGCGCACGTCGGGCAGGCGCTCGGACGCGTCCGGCGTGATCGCGCGCAGCTGCTGCGCGCCGGTATCCGTGGTGTAGATGACGTCGCCGCTGCGCATGGTGTTGCGCGAGAACGCCAGCGTGTCGCCAGCGATGTCGAACGCGGATACGGTGCCGCCGTCGACCAGGCGGGTGACCTCGCCGGTGGCCACGTCCACGCGGAACAGCGGGTACTGGCCGGTGTCCTGGGCGGCGGCGTACAGGCTGCGGCCGTCTTCGGCCACCGCGATGCTGCTGGGCGAGCGGTCCCAGTCCGGGGCGATCTCGCGGGCCTGGCCGCTGCCGACATCCATTGCCATCAACGCGTAGCGGTCCGCTTCGAAGCCCCGGCGCTTCATCGCGCGGTAGTACAGCGTCGAGCCGTCGGCACTGAACACCGGCCCGGCGTCCCAGGCCGGGTTGGATGCGGTGAGGTTGACCGGCGCGGCACGGCCGGCGGCATCCAGCCGGTAGAGATCGAAATTGGTCGACCACGGCTCGCCGGCACCGGCCACGCGCACGCTGGCCACCACGCTGCGCCCGTCCGGCGCCCAGGTATAGTCGTCGCTGCCACCGAAGGGCCTGGATGGCACGTCGCCTTCCAGCGCCTGGCTCACCGCGGTGGCGACGCGCAGCGGCTCGCCCCCTGCAGCCGGCAGCGCCGCCACGTACAGGCGGTTGCGGCGCCCGTCCTCCCAGGTGTCCCAGTGACGCACGAACAGCTGGTCGTAGATGACGCCGGTGGTGTTGCCCTCGGCACGCTGGTCCAGCCGCGCCTTCGTGCACGCGAACACGTCGCCATCGGCGGCCTGCGCGCAGTCACCGAAGGTCGACGCGCTGAAGGCGATGCGGCTGCCGTCGGGCGAGAGCCGGTAGCTGCCGATGTCGAGCGCGAACGCGGTCAGCTGGCGCGGCGCGCCACCGCTGGCGGGCATCGCATAGAGCTGCTGGCTGCCATTCTTTCCGCTCAGGAAATAGAGCGTGCCGCCATCCGGCGAGAACGTGGGCGCGCTGACGTTCCAGCCCTCGGGGCTGATCCGCTGCGGCGGACGCGCATCGCGGGTACGCAGGTCGCGCAGGTACAGCGCGGTGCCCGAACCGTCACCCTCCAGGTCCACGGTGCGCTCGATGAAGACCAGCCGGCCGCCATCCGGCGACAGCACCGGCGACGACACCCGCGTCAGCGAGACCAGGTCCTGCGGCTGCAGGCCGCGTTCGGCGAACGCCTGGCTGGCGGGCAGCAACGCGGCAAGGCACAGGGGCAGCAGGGCGGTACGGAACCTCATCGGACGACTCTCCACGGCGAACGGCATCGGCCGATGTTAGCCGATGCCGCGCGGCCGCCGGGGGTGCCATCCGGCCTGTTGCAAGCAGTGCGGAGTGCACGATCGCGCTCCGGATCCACCCTCGTCAGGGTGCTGCCGGCTGGCCGCCGATATGCGTGTGCAGGAAGCCCAGCAGGCGCCGGTAGAACTCCAGCCGGTGCCCGGGGTCGTGGAAGCCGTGGCCCTCGTTGGGGTAGTACAGGGTTTCCACCGGTACCCCGGCGCGGCGCAGCGCGCGTTCCATCAGATGGCTGTGTTCGATCGGGGCCACCAGGTCCTCGCCACCGGCGGCAAGCAGCACCGGCACCCTGATCCGCTCCGCCAGGCGGTTGGGTGACGCCGACGCCAGCGCGCTGGTGTCGGTGCCCAGCCAGTCGCCGGTCCAGGTGCGCGCCCAACGGCCCTGGCGGCGGTTCTCGGTGGTCAGTCGCGGCAGGTCGTAGACGCCGACGTAGCCGACCGCGCAGCGGTAGAGATCGGGCTCGCGCACGGCGCCCATCAATGCGGCATAGGCGCCGTAGCTACCGCCATAGACACAGATGCGCTGCGGGTCCGCGATGCCCTCGGCGATCGCCCAGCGGGTGGCATCGGTGACGTCGTCCTGCATCACCCCGCCCCACCCGCGGGCACCGGCGGCGCGGAATGCACGCCCGTAGTTGCCGGAGCCGCGGAAGTTCACCTGCAGCACCGCGTAGCCGGCGGCGGCCAGCACCTGCGCATCGCGGTCGAAGCCCCACATGTCGAAGACGCCGAACGGGCCGCCGTGCGGCATGACCACCATCGGCAACGCGCTTGCCTGCACCCCGCGCGGCACGGTGAGGAAGCCATGCAGGGTCAGGCCATCGCGCGCGCGCAGTTCGGGCCCGCGCGGTGCTCCACCCGCAGGTAGGCGGTAGCGTTGTCGGCCGAGAAGCCGAGCGGCACGACGATCCCGCCGCTGGTGCGCTCGTCGTTGATGAGTTCCCATTCGGCCCCGTCGCCCGCGCGCAGGTAGGTGCGCGAGACGTTGTCGGTGTTGGCGCCGTAGGCGAAGCGGACGGTCCCGGTGGTGTCGGTGACGTACTCCGCCATGGTGACCGGCGCCGCCGTCACCCGGGTGCGGCGGCCGGAGTTCACGTCCATGCGCTCGACGCGGCTGATCGGGTCACCCACCAGCGGCGTCACGCGGATCAGCACATGGCGGTCGTCCTCGGGCAGGGTGTCGATCAGGCGCGCGGCCACGCGCTCCTCGCGCTTGCCCGACGACAACCGCGTGCCGGTGGTCGACTCGCGGACGCGGAAGCCCACCAGCAGGTCACGTCGCGAACCGTCGGCATTCATGCCGTACAGCTCGCCGGTCGGCAGCGGGTCGTCGCGGCTGCCGAAGGTCTCCGCCACCGCGATCAGCACGCGCTCCGGGTTGACCCACCAGAAGTCGTGGATGTCGGTACCGCGGGTGAAGCGGAAGGTCGCGGTGACCGCGCGATCGGCCCCACGCAGGATCACCAGGCCGTGCTGGCCTTCCATCGGCACCTTGACCGCGTAGTACTCGCCGGTGGGCGACACCTTGAGGTCGGCGACCTTGTCCTCGGCCACGAACGGCGCCAGGTCAACCTGCGCCCGCGCGTTCTGGGCGGGCATGCAGCACGCCACGGCCAGGCCGATCGCGGCCAGCCACTTCATTGCCTTCATCGATTTCCCCCTGGATTCCGGTCCGTGTGGTCGTGCGGCTCCCTGCCCCGGCGCGCACTCTACCGGCTCGCCCGCGCACCGGCCACCGCGTTTCACGCAGGCACGCCGTGGCGGTCGCCAGACTGCGCGCCATGTCACGCATCCCTGCCGCGCTGCTCGTCATCGACATGATCAACCGCTTCGATTTCGACGGCGGCAAGGCACTGGCCCGCGCCGCCGAGCCGGCATCGAAGCGGATCGCGTGGCTGCGAGGGCGCTTCCATGCCGCCGGCTGGCCGGTGGTGATGGTCAACGACAACTTCATGGACTGGAAGGCGGACTTCCGCGAGATCTGTGCGGTGTGTTCGCAGGACGGCATGCAGGGCGCGGAGATCGCCCGCCGGCTGGCGCCGGTGCCGGGCGACTATTTCGTGCTGAAGCCGAAGCATTCGGCCTTCCATGCCAGTCCGCTCGATGCGCTGCTTGCAAGCCTGGATGTCGAGCGGCTGGTGATCACCGGCGTGGCCACCGATGCCTGCGTGCTGGCTAACGCGCTGGATGCGCACATGCGCGACTACGCCCTCGCCGTGCCGCGCGACTGCGTGGCGTCGATCACCCCGGCCCGCCGCGACCGTGCGCTGGCCGTGCTGCGCGACAACTGCCGGGCCGACACCCGCGGATCGCGCAGCATCGCACCCTGAGCGCGCCGCGCACGCGATCGGAATCGCGGCCGTGCGGCACAATGCCCGGCGCGCGTATCGCACCGTCCCCGGTGACGGTGCCCTCCGGAGACCGGCGCACGTGCGCCTCCACCCTCTCTTTCCGCGGCACCCGACCGGCGCCGCGCACCCCGGGATGACCCATGCTGCGCTGGTTCGAAAAACGCCTCGACCCGTTCCCGCGGATGCCGCCCGCGCAACCGCCGCGCGGGCTGGTCGCGTTCTGCATGCACTACACGCGCGGCAGCGGCAAGTGGCTTGCGCTGATGGGCATGACCGGTGCACTGATCGCGGTGGCCGAGCTCGGCCTCTACGTCTACCTGGGTGCGCTGGTCGACCGCCTCGGCGAGCACACGCCGGAGACCTTCCTCGCCGCCGAGGGCTCGCGCCTGATGTGGATGGCGCTGCTGGTGGTCGTCGCCCTGCCCCTGCTGGTGCTGCTCGACAACGCGGTGCAGATGCAGGTGCTGCTGGGCAACTTCCCGATGCGCATCCGCTGGAACGTGCACCGTTACCTGCTGCGGCAGTCGATGGGCTACTTCCAGGACGAGTTCGCCGGGCGCATCGCCACCAAGCTGATGCAGACCTCGCTGGCGGTGCGCGAGACGGTGATCAAGCTGCTCGACGTCGGCGTGTACGTGAGCGTGTACGTGGTCGGCGCGATGCTGGCCGCAGCCGCGGCGGACTGGCGGCTGATGCTGCCGTTCGCCGGCTGGGTGGTCGGTTACGCACTGCTGATGGTGTATTTCGTGCCGCGCATGGAACGGGTCTCGCGCGAGCAGGCCGATGCGCGGTCGGACATGACCGGGCGCATCGTCGACAGCTACACCAACATCGCCACCGTGAAGCTGTTCTCGCACTCGCGGCGCGAACAGGCCTACGCGCGCGAGGCGATGGATGGCTTCCTCGGCACCGTGTACCGGCAGATGCGCCTGGCCACCGGCGTGGGCGCCGGCAACTACGCGCTCAACATGGCGCTGGTGTTCGCGGTGGCCGGCATCGGCCTGTGGCTGTGGCTGGGCGGGGTGATCGGTGCCGGCGCCGTGGCGGTGGGCATCGCGCTGGCACTGCGGCTGGTGGGCATGAGCCAGTGGATCATGTGGGAGCTGTCGGCGCTGTTCGAGAACATCGGCACCGTGCGCGACGGCATCAACTCGATCTCGCTGCCGCCGACCGTGGACGACGCGCCGGGCGCGCCGGAACTGCCGGCGGTGCGCGGCGACATCCGCTTCGAGGGCGTCGGCTTCCACTACGGCAAGGGTTCGGGGGTGATCGAGCACCTCGACCTGCACATCCGCGCCGGCGAGCGCATCGGCGTGATCGGCCGCTCGGGTGCCGGCAAGTCGACGCTGGTCAACCTGCTGCTGCGTTTCCACGACGTCGAATCCGGGCGGATCCTGGTCGACGGCGTCGACATCGCCAGCGTGCAGCAGGATTCCCTGCGCGCGCGCATCGGCGTGGTCACCCAGGACACCTCGCTGCTGCACCGCTCGGTGCGCGAGAACATCCTCTACGGCCGCCCCGATGCCGGCGAGGCGGAAATGGTCGAGGCCGCACGCCAGGCCGAGGCCCACGACTTCATCCTCGGGCTCTCGGATTCCGCCGGCCGCCAGGGCTACGACGCCCACGTCGGAGAGCGCGGGGTCAAGCTGTCGGGTGGCCAGCGCCAGCGCATCGCCATCGCCCGCGTGCTGCTCAAGGACGCGCCGATCCTGGTGCTGGACGAGGCCACCTCGGCACTGGACTCGGAGGTGGAAGCCGCGATCCAGGGCAACCTCTACCGGCTGATGGAAGGCAAGACCGTCATCGCCATCGCCCACCGGCTGTCGACGATCGCGGCGATGGACCGGCTGATCGTGATGGACCGCGGCGCGATCGTGGAACAGGGCACCCACGCCGAGCTGATTGCCGCCGGCGGGATCTATGCGCAGCTGTGGGCGCGCCAGTCGGGTGGATTCATCGACCCGGGCGAGTAGCACCGGCCAGCAGGCGGCGATGGCGACCGGTCGCGCATCTTCAGCCTTCGCTGCCCTGCCCGACCGTGTCACTGCGCGTCGGCGGCGCCAGCACCAGCCCGGTGCCGACGTCGAACTCCGACAACGGGCTTTCCGCGGGGCAGGTCTCGTCGGGGAAGCCGAAGCGCTGGCGCAGGTCGAGGCCGCAGGCGTTGAGCGCATCGAGGTCGGTGATCGGCGACTTGCATTGCAGGTCGAAGGCGCGGGTAAAGGAATCGCGGCGGGTCACGAAGTCCTCGCCGCACTTGCGCATCAGTCGCAGGCGGTCGAGGTCGTCCTGCGCGGGGTTCACCCCGTCCAGCCCGAACAGCCGCAGTTCCTCGCCGGTGAGCAGGCGCAGGCTGCGGTTGGGCACCGCCATCATCGCGTCGGCGACCGCGACCGCGGCGCCATTGCGTTCCAGATAGCTGCGCACGCGGTCGTACACCGCGCGCAGCTCGGCATTGAGCTCGACCCGCGTGGTCGCGGTCGAGCTCATGCGGATGATGCGATGGATGCCCACACGGCCGGTGATCAGCCGGGTATCGCCCCCGGCCAGCACGAACACGCAGGCGCTGTGGCAGGACGAGCCTTCGCGCACCCAGATGGTCCAGCGCGATTCGGCGATGAGGTCGCCTGCGCGGATCGCCTCCTCGACCTGGCCGCCGATCGAATTGATGTCGAGCACGCGCTTGCCGACCCCGCGCTCGTCGGCCACTGCGGCCACGCGCTCGACCAGCGCGGTGAAGTCGGGGGCGATGCGGCCGTCGTAGCGCACGCGCATGACGCCACGTTCCTCGCAGGCCTCCAGTGCCTGCCCGATGCTCTCGCGCGACAGGTCGGCAAGCGGCTCGCCGTCGCCGCGGGCCAGATAGTCGAGTTCGCAGCTGATCGAAGCGGTGCCCGCCTCGAGCGGCACCTCGCCCCAGTCGACGGCGGGTGCAGTCTCCGGTGCGGGGGACGTCTCCGCCTGCGGCGCACCGTCCTCCTCGACCGGCGCCACGCTGAACGCACCGCCGTCTTCGGGGCTGGCCACCGGCACGGTTTCCAGCAGGGGCGCCGGGGCGTCCGGTTCGGAACGCAGGCAGGCCGCGAGGACCAGGGCGAGGGCGACGGTGGCAAGGCCGGCACCGACCCATCGGGGGACGACACGCATGCTGGGCAGGGCTCCGATCGGGTGGGGGCACGCACGGATGGCGGCAATGCGCACCAGTCTAGGGCCGCCGGCGTTGCACGATGGAACCGCGGGTGAACCGTGCCGGCCGGTGATGACGCCATCCGCACGGCGACCGGTGCGCAGCTGGGCGCGACCGGCATCCGCCGCGCCGCTCAGACCAGCCCGCGCAACACCATCAGGATGCCTGCCACCGACACCGCCCACACCAGCGAGCGCAGGTATGGAATACCCGCCGCGTACAACGGCACGTAGGCGACGCGCGCCCAGAAATAGAGCTGGGCGCCGAGCGCGGTGCCGGCATCACCGCGGCCGGTGGCCACCACCGCCAGCACCGCCGCGGCGAAGAATCCGAAGGTCTCGAGGTAGTTGCGCCAGGCGCGGTCCAGCCGTGCGCCGACGCCGCTCAACGGTGGCGGTTCACCGTCACGCGGGCCGGCATTCCAGCGCATCCCGCGCTGACGTGTCATCACCGCCGCGGCGAGGAACAGCTGGCCCAGGCCGAGCAGCACCGCCCAGGCCAGCATGCGGATTTCCAGCGGTAGCGTGGCGGATTCCATTCGAGGCCCCTCGCGCGGTTGCGGTCAGGCGAGCGGGCGCCGGTACATCGCCGCGTTGATGCAGGAGAACACGGCGACCACGAACCAGCCGAATGGCAGGAACGACAGCGTCAGCACCCAGGTGATCACGAACGCGATGCACGCGGCGACGAACCACAGGATCGCCGACATGATGCGACCCTGTACCAGCTGCCCGAGCCCGGGAATGAAGAAACTGCAGATCGCGGCAATGACGTTGCCGGTTGAACCCTGTCCTGCGCTCATCGATGCCCCCTTGCGGATGTGAATGCGCGCAGTCTGTGGTCCGTGGTGCATTGCCTGCGTGAACCGCGGGGCAGGTGCATTACTGGTCGTGCCCGCTGATCGAGGAGTGCGGCTCGCCACGGTCCTGACCGGACAGCCTCGGCAACAGCCCGACCACGATGAAGGCCACGATCGTGGTGATGATGGCGACCCACTCCTGGCCCATGCCCGCCGCCATGCCGATCGCGGCGGTCATCCAGATGCCGGCGGCGGTGGTCAGCCCCTCGATGCGTTCGCCGCGGTCGAGCTTGAGGATCGCACCCGCGCCGAGGAAGCCGATGCCGGACACGATTCACTGCATTACGCGGGTGACCTCGTCGGCGGATACGCCGTGCATGAGCGGCGCCAGCACGAACAGCGCCGAGCCGATCGAGACCAGGATGTGGGTCTTGAGGCCGGCCGCGCGGCCCTTCTGCTCGCGCTCCCAGCCGATGATGCCGCCGAGGATCGCGGCCGTCAGTACCCGCGCGATCATCACCGTCATGTCGCCGGCATCGGGCACCGCGAACTCGTCGGCCAGGGCATGGCCGATCTCGCCGAGCACGCTCATCGCGCAGGTTCCGGCAGGGTCGGCGTACGGAATTCAGCGGTGCGGACGGGTGCCGTCACGGGTCGTGGCATGGGGACAATCCTCCGATGCCCGCACGCTAGCGCCGGCACGGTGGCCGGCGGGTGATGAATAGGCCCCGCGCTGTGGGCGGAAAGAAAGACGCCCGCCTCGCGGCGGGCATCGTCCAGCCAACTCGCCGGTGTCGGTCAGCCGACCGTGAACCGACCCTTGTCGCTGCCACCGGTGCCGGTGCCGACCCCCGCATTCGGATCGACGTGGCCCGAGCCGGTGCTGCCCGAATACGCCCCACCGCTGCCGGAGTAGCTGCCGCTGCTGTAGCGGTCGTGCGAGGTGAACGCATCGCGCACGGCGGCCTTCGCGCGGTCCCAGTCCAGCTTGGAATTGCCGCGGCGGCTGCCCCAGTCGCGCGACAGCTCCGACTCCAGGCTCTCGTCCCAGTCGCGATCGGCGTACATGGTGCGGGCCTGCACGCCGTAGCGGTATGCGGGCTGGTAGTCCTCGAAACCGCTGTCCTGGTCGCGGTAATCGGCCTTGTCGAAGCTCTCGGAGAAGTAGGAATCACTGCTGCGATAGGTCTGGTGGGTGCGATCGGCACGGTCCCAGGCATCACGCACTGCCGGCTGGGCGTCTTCCCATGGCAGGCGCGACTCGCCACGTGCCTTATCCCACTCCGAGCGCAGGCTGGCTTCGGATTCGTCCCAGCCGCGGTCGAGGTCCGCCTCGCGCGCCTGCAGGCCGAAGCCGTAGGCGGTGGAGTAGTCGCGGTCGTAGTCGTAGTCCGACTTCACGTAGGGGCGGTCCTTGTGCGCTTCGCGCCAGTAGGCCTCCTCGCCGGTCGGGTCGATGCGCTCGGCCACACGCTTGCCCACTGCGGCGCCGGCCACCACGCCCACCGCGGCACCGATCAGGGTGCCGATCGGCCCGAGCACCGTTCCTGCGGCCGCGCCCGCGGCCATGCCACCGGCGGCACCGCCGACGCCCACACCGACCGGGTGCGAACCGGGGGCACCGGTGATCGGATCGCGATTGGCGTCGCGGCCGGCGTGCTCGAGGCTGTCGTCGTGCTTCGAATTCATGGCGTGCTCCTGCAGGGGGAATGTGCGTCCACCCTGCGCGCGCCGCGGTGAAACCATCGTGTGCACGGGCGCCGCGGCTTGCACCGCGTTCAGTCGCCGTCGCTGAATGCGTCCCGTGCTACGCGGCGGTCTCGCCACGGCCGAGCGGATCGGGCAGCGCCTCGTGGTTGCCCGCAAACGACAGCGACACCGAATTGAGGCAGTGGCGCTCATGGGTCGGCGGCGGGCCGTCGGGAAACACATGGCCGAGGTGGCTCTCGCAGCGCGCGCACACCACCTCGACGCGGATCATCCCGTGGCTGGTGTCACGGACGCGGCGGATATGCGCCTCGTCGTACGGCGCGAAGAAGCTCGGCCAGCCGGTGCCCGAATCGAACTTGGTGCCGGAGCGGAACAGCGGCAGCCCACACAGCCGGCAGCAGTAGACGCCGTCGCGCTTGTTGTCGAGGAACACCCCGCAGAACGGCGCTTCGGTGCCGTGCTGCAGCAGTACGCGGCGCTCGTCGGGCGACAACCCGGCAACCAGGGTGTCGCGCTGTGCGGCGGTGGGCGGGGTCAGGTCGAACTGGCTCATGGCGGCATCCGGCAGGGAAAGTGGCTGCTGACTACATGGCGGCGCCGCCGAGGATCCGCAACCTTGGCGCGCACCGCGCAGCGAATCGCCTGATGCGACGACGGCGCGCCGCAGGCGCCGTGGATCAGCGGTCCAGCATCGGCAGGTCGAGCCCCTGCTCGCGCGCGCACTGTTGCGCGATGTCGTAGCCGGCATCGGCGTGGCGCATCACCCCGGTGCCGGGGTCGTTCCACAGCACGCGTTCGATGCGGCGGTCGGCGGCCTCGCTGCCGTCACAGACGATCACCACGCCCGAGTGCTGCGAATAGCCCATGCCGACGCCACCGCCGTGATGCAGGCTCACCCAGGTGGCGCCGCCGGCGACATTGAGCATCGCGTTGAGCAACGGCCAGTCACTGACGGCGTCGCTGCCGTCGGCCATCGCCTCGGTCTCGCGATTGGGCGAGGCGACCGAGCCGGAATCGAGATGGTCGCGGCCGATGACGATCGGCGCCTTGAGCTCGCCATTGCGCACCATCTCGTTGAACGCCAGGCCCAGCCGGTGGCGCAGCCCCAGGCCCACCCAGCAGATCCGCGCCGGCAGGCCCTGGAAGGCGATGCGCTCGGCGGCCATGTCCAGCCAGCGGTGCAGGTGCGGGTCGTCGGGGATCAGTTCCTTGACCTTCGCATCGGTCTTCGCGATGTCCTCGGGATCGCCGGAGAGCGCGACCCAGCGGAACGGGCCGATACCGCGGCAGAACAGCGGCCGCACATAGGCGGGCACGAAGCCCGGGAAGTCGAATGCGTTGGCGCAGCCTTCGTCGCGCGCCATCTGGCGGATGTTGTTGCCGTAGTCGACGGTCGGGATGCCCCGGGCGTGGAAGGCCAGCATCGCCTCGACATGCACGCGCATCGACTTCTTCGCCGCGTCGCGCACGCGCTCCGGGTTGGCGGTCTGTTCGGCCAGCCACTCGTCGACCGTCCAGCCGACCGGCAGGTAGCCGTGCACGGGGTCGTGCGCGCTGGTCTGGTCGGTGACCGCATCCGGGCGCACGCCGCGCTTCACCAGTTCCGGCAGCACCTCGGCGGCATTGCCGAGGAGCGCGATCGATTTCGCCTCGCCGGCGGCGGTGTATTTCGCGATGCGGGCCAGCGCGTCGTCGAGATCATCGGCCTGTTCGTCGACATAGCGGGTCTTGAGACGGAAATCGATGCGCGACTGCTGGCATTCGATGGTCAGGCTCGACGCACCGGCCAGCGACGCCGCCAGCGGCTGCGCGCCGCCCATGCCGCCCAGGCCCGCGGTGAGGATCCAGCGGCCGGCGAGGTCGCCGCCGTAATGCTGGCGGCCCATCTCCACGAAGGTCTCGTAGGTGCCCTGCACGATGCCCTGCGAGCCGATATAGATCCACGAGCCGGCGGTCATCTGCCCGTACATCATCAGGCCCTTGCGATCGAGCTCGTTGAAGTGCTCCCAGTTGGCCCATGCCGGCACCAGGTTGGAGTTGGCGATCAGCACCCGCGGCGCATCGGCATGCGTGCGGAACACGCCCACCGGCTTGCCGGACTGCACCAGCAGGGTCTCGTCGTCACCGAGGGTTTTCAGCGTATCGAGGATGGCGTCGAAGCAGGCCCAGTCACGGGCCGCACGGCCGATGCCGCCATAGACCACCAGGTCCTCCGGGCGCTCGGCGACCTCGGGGTCGAGGTTGTTCTGCAGCATCCGGAATGCCGCCTCGGTCAGCCACGAGCGGCAGCTCAGGCCGGTGCCGCGTGGCGCGCGGATCTGGCGGGAGGGGTCGTGTCGGGAAGCGGCTGCGGTCATGGTGGCCCTGCGGTGTCACGGTGGCCGGCGATTATCCACCATGCCCGTGCGCCGGCCGGAACGACGACGCCCGGCACAGGCCGGGCGTCGGATACCACATGGACCGGATCAGCGGATCGAAGGATCCAGCCGGCGCAGGGCGTCCTTGACGTCCACACCGCCCGAACGCTCGATGTCCTCGCGCGTGTACACGCGGCCACCCGCGTTGATGCAGGCGTCGCGCTCGCTGCGGCTGCGGGCCTCGCGCGAGGCGGTGATGCGCGAGCCGGTCTCGCGGATGCAGTAGCGTTCGTTGGCGGCCGCGCGCTCGGCACGGGTCAGGCGGACGTCTTCCTCGGGCTCCGCCTGCTGCGCGGAGACGCCGAACGCCAGGCCCAGGAGGGCGGTGGCAAGCATCAGTCGCTTCATGGATCACCTCGGAGGATATGTGCAGCCTCGACGATACGCGCGCGCGCATGCACGCGCATGAAACCGCAGCGCGGGATTCAGGAGGCGTTGGCTGTGTGCACCCGTGTTGCGACCCGGTTCGCGCGTCATCCGTTCGCGCAGCGCCTGGCGGCCGCGCTGGTCGCGCTTGCCGCCCATGCCGGGGCCGCTGCAGGCGCAGCCGCAGGTCCGCCGCAGGAGGGGGTATCGGCGCCGGCGTCGATGCTGGTGTTCACCCGCACCGAGGGTTATCGCCACGCCTCCATTCCCGCCGCGGTCGAGACACTGCGCGCCTTCGCCGCGGCCGACGGGATCACCATCGACCACAGCGAGGATCCGGCCAGCTTCAGCACGACCACGCTGGCGAAGTACCGCGTGGTGGTATTCGCCAGCACCACCGGGCCACTGCTCGACGGTGAGCAGCGCGCCGCATTCGAGCAGTGGGTGCGCAACGGCGGCGGCTTCATCGGCCTGCATTCCGCCGCCGACACCGCCTACGACTGGCCGTTCTACGGCGAACTGGTGGGCGCGTGGTTCGAGAGCCATCCACCCGGACTGCAGCGCGCGCGGGTGCGCTTCGAGGCGCCGGACACCGAGGCCATGCTGGGCCCGTGGCGCGTCACCGACGAGCTGTACGACTTCCGCGACAACCCCCGGCCGCAGGTCAGCGTGATCGCGGCCCTGCACGATCGCGAGGACACCGGCGGCATGGGCGATGACCATCCGATCGCCTGGTGCCACCAGCGCCTCGGCGGCCGCGCCTGGTACACCGGGCTCGGCCATGACCCGCGGATCTACGCCGATCCGGTGTTCCGCGCGCTGCTGCGCGGCGGCCTGCACTACGCGCTCGGTATGCGCGCGCGTTGCGACGAAGTGTCATGCGACCCGGCTAACATGGCGCGATGATGTCCTGCCGTTTCCTGCTGGCCGCCATCGCGGCCTGCCTGCTGTGCGCCTGTTCCGCGACCCTGTCCTCCGCCACCCCTGGCGGCGATGCGCCGACCCTGCTGCTGGTGTCGCTGGATGGCGTGCATCCCGACATGCTCGGCCGTGGCGATACCCCGCACCTCGACCGCCTCGCCCGCGAGGGCGTGCGCGCCGCCTGGATGCAGCCGTCCTATCCGGCGCTGACCTTCCCGAACCACTACACGCTGGTCACCGGCCTGCGCCCGGACCGCCACGGCATGGTCCACAACGCGATGTACGACGATGACCTCGGCGCGTTCGCGCTCAAGGACCGCGACGCCGTGGGCGATGGCCGCTGGTGGGGCGGCGAGCCGCTGTGGGTGACCGCCGAACGCGCCGGCCTGCCGACCGCGACGATGTTCTGGCCGGGCAGCGAGGCGCCGGTGCAGGGCGTGCGCCCCACCCGCTGGTATCCCTACGAGGACGGGCTTGCACTCGAGGTCCGCATCGACCGCGTGCTCGGCTGGCTGTCGGAGCCCGCAGCGACGCGGCCACGGCTGGCGACGCTGTACTTCGAGCATCCCGACCACGCCGGCCACGGCTACGGGCCGGATTCGCCGCAGCTGCATGCCGCGTTGCGCGACGTGGATGCGGCGATCGGCGACCTGCTCTCGGCGATCGCGGCGCGCGGACTCCGCGACCGCGTGAACCTGGTCATCGTCTCCGACCACGGCATGGCGCCGGTTCCAGCCGGCCAGGTGGTGGCAGTGGAGGACATGGTGGACCCGGCCGATGCGCAGGTGGTCAGCACCGGCCAGGTGGTGGGCTTCCGGCCGCGCCCCGGGCGCGAGGCCGCCGCTGCCGCCGCACTGCTGGGTGCGCACGCACGCTACGACTGCTGGCGGCGCGAGGCCCTTCCCGCCCGCTGGCAGTACGGCCAACACCCGCGGGTGCCGCCGATCGTCTGCCAGATGCACGTCGGCTGGGACGCGGTGCCACGTGCAAATCTCGCCCGGCGCCCCGACCGCACCCGCGGCTCGCACGGGTACGACCCGGCAGCGCCGGAAATGCGCGCGATCTTCATCGCGCACGGGCCGGCGTTCCGCAGCGGTACCGAGTTGCCCGGCTTCGACAATGTCGACGTCTATCCGTTGCTTGCGCGGCTGCTGGACGTCGAGCCTGCGGAGCACGATGGCGATGCGCGCACCCTGCTGCCGGCGCTGCGCGACGACAGGTAGGCATGACACCCGCGGCGCGCGGCCGAGCCACCTCCCGCGACAGCGATGTGCCGACAGTCACCGGTCCGCGTTCCCCCCGGCAGACGGCGCGACGCGACACCGCCACAGCGTCGGCATCCATGTCCGGAAACGGCCAGTCGCACCCCGGGGGCGGTGCTAGCCTGCATCCATGACGAACACGCCCGCCCTGGCCCCGGATCTCTGCGAGCGCGCGCGGCTCAGCCGCGATGCGCGCTTCGACGGGCTGTTCTTCACCGCGGTGCGCAGCACCGGCATCTACTGCCGTCCGGTCTGCCCGGCGCCGGCCCCCAAACGCGAGAACGTCGACTACTACCCGAGCGCGGCCGCCGCCGAAGCCGCGGGCTTCCGGCCCTGCCTGCGCTGCCGGCCGGAACTCGCGCCCGGCGAAGGCTCCTGGCGTCGCGGCGACGACACCCTTGCGCGTGCGCTGCAGCTGATCGACGACGGCGCGCTGGCCGAGGCACCGCTGGCGACGCTTGCCGCACGCGTGCAGCTGGGCGAGCGCCAGCTGCGGCGATTGTTCGTGGAGCGTATCGGCGCGGCGCCGATCGCGGTCCACACCACCCGACGGCTGCTGTTCGCCAAACAGCTGCTCACCGAGACCACGCTACCGGTCACCACCGTCGCGATGGAGTCGGGCTTCGCCAGCCTGCGCCGCTTCAACGCGGCGTTCCGCGAGGCCTACGCGATGGCGCCGCGCGATCTGCGCCGCCAGGTCGCCGAGGTCGGCGACGGCCCGCTGGTGCTGCGGCTGGGCTACCGGCCGCCCTACGACTTCGATGCGATGCTGGACTTCTTCCGCGGCCGTGCACTGCCCGGCATCGAACAGGTCGGCGCGCAGGGCTATGCCCGCGTGTTCGACGCCGGCGACACGATCGGCTGGCTGCGCGTGAGCCACTGGCGGTCGCCGGCACAGGCACCGGTGCATGCGCTGCGGCTGGAACTGCAGGGCGCGCCGGCCGGCAGCCTGCTCGCGATCGTGCAGCGCGTGCGGCGCATGTTCGATCTGGACGCGGACCCGCAGGCGATTGCCGCGGTGCTGGCGCGCGATGCACGGCTGGCGCCATTGCTCGCCGCACGCCCCGGACTGCGCATCCCCAGTGGCTGGGACGGGTTCGAGATCGCGGTGCGCGCGGTGGTCGGGCAGCAGGTCAGCGTGGCCGCGGCGCGCACGGTCACCACGCGCCTGGCCGCCCGCCACGGCAGACGCGTGCCGGACGCGCTTGCCGCCGCGGGTTACGCGCATCTGTTTCCGGATCCCGCGACGCTGGCCGATGCCGACCTCGATCGCTTGGGCCTGCCGGCCACGCGCGCCGCCGCGGTACGCGCGATCGCCGGCGCAGTGGCGGATGGGCGCGTCGGCTTCCGCGTCGACGGCACGCTCGAGGACTTCGTCGCCGGCTGGACCGCGCTGCCCGGCATCGGGCCGTGGACCGCGCAGTACATCGCGCTGCGCGCACTCGGGCACCCGGATGCCTTCCCGGCCGGGGACCTGGTGCTGCAGCGCGCGGTGCCGGATGACGGCAGCCGCCTGACCGAGCGCGCATTGCGCATGCGCGCCGAAGCCTGGCGACCATGGCGCGGCTACGCGGTCATCCAGCTGTGGCGTGACGCGATGGCCATGCCGTCAGGGGCCGTCACGGCGCCAGCTGCATCCGCCTCCCATCCGATTCCCCGCGGCGTGCGCCGCAGGAGTGCCGCATGAGCGTCCACTACACCCATGTCGACAGCCCGGTCGGCCCGCTGCTGGTCGCCGCTTCCGATGCCGGCCTGCATGCGATCGCGTTCCCTGAAAACCGCCACCCGGTGCGCATCGGCGATGACTGGACCCGCGGCGGGCATCCGCTGATCGACGAGGCCCGCCGCCAGCTCGCGGCCTACTTCGCTGGCGAGCGCCGCGATTTCGACCTGCCGCTGGCACCGCGCGGCACCGAATTCCAGCGCGCGGTGTGGCAGGCGCTGGCGGCCATTCCCTACGGCAGCACCGAGAGCTACGCGCAGCTGGCGATGCGGCTGGGCCGCCGCGGCGCCGCACGCGCGGTGGGCGCGGCCAATGGCCGCAACCCGCTGCCGATCGTGCTGCCCTGCCATCGCGTGATCGGCGCCAGCGGCGGCCTCACCGGCTTCGGCGGCGGCCTGCCGACGAAGCGCTATCTGCTGGCGCTGGAAGGTGCGCTGCCGCAGGCCCTGCTGTAACGCAGGCCACGTCGCAACCGCTAGCGCCGCCCGGCACGCATGACGTTGCCGCCCTGGTGCAGTTCCAGCCCGGCCACGCCACCGTCGGCATCGCGCTGGAAGCGGATCTCGATGCCGAACGCCGGCGCCGCGAAGACATCGGCGCTGGCGGTGGCGGCAAGCGCGAATTCGCCCTGCCCGGTCGCCTGCGCGTACAGCCCGCCCTCGCGTTCGCGCACGTCGAGTTCGAAGCCCGGCATCAGCGGATAGCTGCCCGCATAGCCGCGCAGGACCTCGGCCGGCGGCAGCGGCTGCGCGGGCGCCTCCGGCCCCGCCCGTCGCGCGCGCAGCTCGCCGCCGCCCTGCACCCAGACGAAACCGTACCCGCCATCCGCCGCGCGCTGCGGCCGCAGCACCGCGTCGACCCCGCGCAGGTGGAACTCGCCGGCGTCGTCGTATCCGAACGCCAGCTCGGGCTGGCCCGCGGCCTGCACCATCAGCTCATCACCGCGCCGCGACAGGGTGAGCATCCCGGCACCTTCGAGCTGGCAGTCGCCCGCCAGTGCATCCAGCAGTTCGCCGGGAGGCGTGGCCGGTCGCCGTGGTTCACCTGGCGAAGCCTCCAGCCCGAGCAGATGCAGGCCCAGCCGGCCAAGGCCACCCATCGTATGCACGGCAGTGTCCGACAGCAGCACCACCGCCCGGCCCTGCCCGCGATCGAACGCGACCAGCGAGGAGAACCCGCCGGTACCGCCTTCGTGCACATGCACCGTGTGGCCTTCCGGCGTGGCCAGCATCCAGTTCATCGCGATGCCCTCGCGCACCGGCTGCTGCGTGCGCACCAGCGCAGCCGCGACCGGCGCATCCACCTGCCCGAGCTGGGCCTGCGTGTAACGCACCATGTCGTCGAGGGTGGCGCGCACGCCACCCACGCCGGCCATGTCGACCGGGAAGGTCCATGCGCTGGTCGGCTGCCCGCCGGGCAGATGGCCCTTCACGGCGGTCACCCCTTCGGGTGCCTGGGCGACGTACGCATCGCGCATCCCCAGCGGTTGGAACAGCTCGCGGGCGAGCAGTGATTCGAAGTCGGTGCCCGCACGCTTCGCCAGTGCCCAGGACAGCACCATCGACGCGAAGTTGGAATACGTGACCTGCGTGCCGGGTGCCTGTGCCAGCCGCACATCCGCCAGCGACGCCAGCAGCGCGTCTTCGTCCAGCGCGGCATAGGGGTTGGCGGGATCGGCAATGCGCATCCTCGACGGCAATGCCGGCAGCCCGGAGGTGTGGGTGACCACATGGCGCAGCAGGATCGGCTGGCCTTCGAACTCCGGCACCCGGGTACCGGCTGGCAGCAGGCTCGCGAGTGGATCGTCCAGCGACAGTTCTCCGCGCTCGATCAGCGTCGCCAGCAGTGCGGCGGTCATGGTCTTGGTCACCGAGCCGATCTCGAACGCCACGCGCCCCTCGATGCGCGACTGCGCCGCCGGATCGACGCAGCGGTATGCGCGCTCGAGGCGCTCGCCGTCGATCACCGCGGCGGCGACGCAGGCGCCGCTGCGATCGCCGTCCAGGCGCTGGTCCAGCGCATTTTCGAGCGATGGCAGGGCCGCGGCCTGTGCGAGGGGCAGCGCGCCCATCAGGGCGACCACGAGCGGGGCGAGGCGACGGGAAGCACGCATCTGGATTTCCTCCTGGAAGAACGTCATGGCAACGGGGTCCGTTCCGGCCGTTGCGTGCCGGTGGCGGACAGCGTATCGATCTGCTGCTGCAATGCATCCGCATGCCGGCGGAAGCGGGTACGCGCGACGTGCGCGTTCCACCATGCGATCGCGGCACCCAGCGCCAGGCACGCACCGAGATAGGCAAGTGCGCCGGGCGTCGGCCCGGACGCGGCCAGCGTCAGCCCGACCAGGCCCACCAGGGCGGGCGCCACGTACCACAGCCAGGCGCGTTCCAGCATCCGTGCCTGGGTGATGGCCAGCTGGCGGCGGCGTTCGAGATGCTGCAGCAGCGGCACTGCGGGGTCGGCTTCCGCAAGATGGGCGCGGCCGCGATGCAGCCACACGGGAATGGACACCGCCCACGCCACCAGCCAGACGGCAAAGGCCAGTTCCAGCCAGGCGCGTTCGAGCGCGGCCACCAGGGCGATGCCGGAAAACGCCAGCGCAACCACCGCCGCTGCGATCACCTCGATGCGGTCGCGGCGGCGCACCTGTTTCGCGAGCGCGTCGTCGCGACGGCGCAGGGCGTCGATCGCGATCGTCCCGGCGTCGGCCGGCTGCTGCTGCCATTGCTCGCGGATACGGTCCCAGTCCATGTCAGTCCTCCAGGAAGCGCGTTTCGAATGCCTGCCGCAGGCGGGTCATGCGGATGGCCACGGCGTTCGGCGTCAGCCCCAGCACGTCGGCGATCTGCTCGCGCGGCAGGCCCTCGAGATCCAGCAGCAGCACGCTGCGCGACAGTGGATCGAGCCCGGCGAGGAAGGCGTCCAGCACGTGCAGCGGATCCCCGGGCTGGCCGCTGTCGCCGGGCTCGGCGATCCCGTCCAGCGGACGGTGCAGCAGGCGCGGCCTGCGGATCTGGCTGAGCGCGGTGTTGAGGGCGACGCGGTACACCCAGGTCGACTGCTGCGCGCGTCCGTCGAACTGCCGAAGCTGCGCCACAGCTGCAGGCACATCTCCTGCAGCAGGTCCTGCCAGTCGTCGACGCCGGCATAGCACCGTGCCAGGCGTACCAGCGCCGGGCGGCTTTCGTCCAGCATCCGCGAGAACTCGCGTTCGATCTCCGTGCGCACCAGCAGGCTGCTCTTGGATGGGTTCGAAAGATTAGTCGCGCGGCCGGGCGAAAATTTTCAGTTCACCTCCCAACTCCAGGGGGGATGCCGTACGGCTGACACGCTTCCGTGCGTGCCGCGTCTTCCATCGTGCACACGGGGGCGTTGTCCCCGCTGCTCCCATGCACGGCTGCTGTGCAACGCCAGGGGCCGGCCGGTGAGGTGCGTCGTTGCGAGCCGCGCTGCCCGTCGCGCGCACCGGGGGGTGTGCTCCCCCGGCCGGAGTTCGCGTCCAGCTACCACGGCCGGCCGCCGGCCATCCATGGCCGGCTGTGCGCACACCCCCCGGTGCACGCGACGGGCTTCGGCGTTCGCGGGCTTCGGCACGGAGAGCAGTGCCGCCGCCGAAGTCGCTGCAACAACCCTTCTCCCGCTCACGGGAGAAGGTGCCCGAAGGGGCGGATGAGGGCTTCGTCCTGCGCGGCGTGACCCTCACCCTGCCCCTCTCTGCAAGCGAGAGAGGGTTCCGAAGCCATCAGTCGTCTGTCCTGTGCCGTTGACCTTCTTCCAGAATCGACGACAGGTCGGAGCCCGCCGCGGACGCAGGGGGATGTCCAGAGCCGGCCATGGATGGCCGGCGGCCGGATGTGGGAGCAGGACGCGGAGATATCCGGCTGGGCATCCCCCTGTGGCCGTGGTGGGCAGCCCGGACCCCACAGGCGCCCCCCGACCGCGAGAAGACCTTGCTTCCGGCGTCCAGGACGAACCCGGGGCCTTTCGGCGGCCAAGCCTCAACCGCGCTAATCCGCCAGCAGGGTCCGCATCGCGCGGCGGTAATCCTCGGCGATGGCATCGGCCTGCAGATGATGGCCATCGACCACCAGGCGGCGGTCACCGATGCGGGTCTCGCGCACCAGCGGGCGGTTGCCGCTGAAGATCCACCGATCGGCAAGGTCGTCCGCGTCGGCGCCCACCAGCACCGGCGCGTCGGCATCCAGCAGCAGCCATTCGTCGTCGGCGTCGAAGCCGGTGGCACGATCGCCATCGAGTGCGCCTGCCAGCAGCGTCTGCCCGACGCTGTCGAACGCGCCGGTGGCGACGTTGCGGCGCCCGGTCACCAGCCGTTGGCCGTATTCCAGCCAGCGCAGTTCCTCCACCGGCGACACCGAGATGTGCGAATCCGAGCCGATGCCCCAGTGCCCGCCGGCATCGAGATAGGCGCGCAGCGGAAACAGGCCGTCGCCGAGGTTGGCCTCCGTCGTCGGGCACAGCGCAACCGTGGCACCGCTGCGCGCCAGCCGCGCGGTCTCGTCGGCATCGAGGTGGGTGGCATGCACCAGCGTCCAGCGCGCATCCACCGGTGCATGGTCGAGCAGCCACTGCACCGGTCGTGCACCGCGTACCGCCAGGCAGTCCTCGACCTCGCCGACCTGCTCGGCGATATGGATGTGCACCGGCGTACCGGCCGGCAGCGCCGCCAGCACCTCGCGCATGGCGGCCTCGGGCACCGCGCGCAGGCTGTGCAGCGCGACGCCGACACGCAGGTCCGCGCATTCGCGCGCGTGCAGGCTTTCGAACAGGCGCAGATAGGCATCGACCGTGTGGCCGAAGCGTGCCTGCCGTGGCGACAGCGCGCGTCCATCGAAGCCACCGGTCATGTACAGCACCGGCAGCAGGGTCAGGCGGATGCCGGTCTCGCGCGCGGCCGCCAGCAGGGCGAGCGACATCTCGGCGGCGTCGTCATACGGCACGCCATCGGGGCGGTGGTGGACGTAGTGGAACTCGCACACGCGGGCGTAACCGGCCTCGAGCATCTCGGCATACAGCTGCGCCGCCACCGCGTGCAGGGTGTCCGGGGTCATGCGTGCGGCGAAGCGGTACATCGTCTCGCGCCAGGTCCAGAACGAATCGTGCGCGCCGTCGCCCGTGCGGGTCCGACGCTCGGCCATGCCCGCCATCGCCCGCTGGAAGGCATGCGAATGCAGGTTGGACAGGCCGGGTACGCGCCAGCCGCCTGGCTCGCGGGAAATGTTCAGCGCTCTCGACATCGGCGACTCGCGGGTGCATCGGAGGAATGCGCTAGGCTACCTGCTCGTTCAGTGGTGTTGTACGCACGCATGGTCGAAACGCTGGTGGTCCTGGGCGCGTTGGTGCTCGGCCTCGCCGTCATCCTGCTCATCGCCCGCGAACGCCTGCGCGGGCCCGGCGCGCGTCGCAGCCGCCCGCACGATGACGCCGGCAACTCCGCCGAGGATCGCGACGATGGGCGCTGAGCGCTGGGATGGGCTGGTCGTCGGCCCCACCCTGGTGACGCTGGCCGGCGACGCCGGTTACGGCGCGATCGCCGATGGCGCCCTCGGCTGGAAGGACGGCGTACTGACCCATGTCGGTACCGCCAGCGAACTGCCCGACGCGCCCGAAGCGCTCGCCCACGAGGTGATCCGCAGCGATGGCTGCATCACCCCGGGCCTGGTCGACTGCCACACGCATCTTGTGTTCGCCGGCAACCGTGCGGGCGAGTTCGAACAGCGCCTCGAGGGTGCGAGCTACGAGGACATCGCCCGCAGCGGCGGTGGCATCGTCTCCAGCGTGCGCGCGGTGCGTGCTGCCAGCGAGAACGCACTGCTTGCCGAGTCGCTGCCACGTGCGCGTGCGCTGGTTGCCGACGGCGTGACCACGCTGGAGGTCAAGTCGGGCTACGGGCTCGACTTCGACAGCGAGCGCAGGATGCTGCGCGTGGCGCGGCGGCTCGGCGACGTGCTCGGCGTGACCGTACGCACCACCTATCTCGCCGCACATGCATTGCCGCCGGAATACGCCGGACGTGCGGATGCCTATATCGATGCGACCATCGACTGGCTGCCGCGGCTGTATGCCGAGGGCCTGGTGGATGCGGTGGACGCGTTCGCCGAGCGCATCGGTTTCGATGCCGCGCAGACCCGCCGGCTGTTCGAGGCGGCATGCGCACTTGGATTGCCGGTGAAGCTGCACGCCGACCAGCTCAGCGATGGCGAGGGTGCGGCACTGGTCGCCGAATTCGGCGGGCTGTCGGCGGACCATGTCGAATACACATCCGAACGCGGCGTCGCCGCGATGGCCGCCGCCGGCACCGTCGCCGTGCTGCTGCCGGGTGCGTTCCACGTGTTGCGCGAAACCCGGCTGCCGCCGCTGGATGCCTTCCGCGCTGCCGGCGTGCCGATGGCGGTGGCCACCGACTGCAACCCGGGTACGTCGCCGCTGCTGTCACTGCGCCAGGCGATGCAGCTGGCGTGCACGCATTTCCGGCTGACGCCGGAGGAGGCGCTGCGCGGCGCGACCATGCACGCCGCACGCGCGCTCGGCCTCCAGGACCGCGGCCGCCTGCGTACCGGGCTGCGTGCCGACTTCGTGCACTGGGACGTGCGCGAACCGGCAGAACTCTGCTACTGGCTCGGTGGCCGGCTCGCACGCAGCGTGCATGCCGATGGCCGCCGCATCGCCGCCCTCACCGACTGAATCCGCACTGCCCGGAGGTTCCATGACGCGCACCGTCCTGTTCCATTCCACGCTTGCCCTGGCCCTGGCCTTTGCATCCTCCGCAGCGGCGCAGGCGCCGGACGCCGCGCAGCGGCTCGCGCAGGAAGCGGTCATCGTCGACACCCATATCGACGCGCCCGGCATCCTGGTCGGCACCTGGGCGGACCTCGGTGGGCCGGTGCCGGACCGCGAGTTCGACTACCCGCGTGCGCGCGAAGGCGGGCTGGACGTGGCCTTCATGGCGATCTACACCTCCGCCGCCCGCGACGAGGACGGCAGCGCGCGGCAGCTCGCACACCAGCAGATCGACGCGGTCGAAGCGCTGGCGGCACGCCATCCCGACCGGTTCGCGCTGCTGACCTCGCCGGGCGACGTCGAGCGCCTGCGCGAAGGCGGCCGCGTGCTGCTGGCGCTGGGCATGGAGAACGGCGGCCCGATCGGCGACGACCTGACCGAGCTCGAGCGTTTCCACCAGCGTGGCGTGCGCTACATGACCCTCGCCCACAGCGGCAACAACCGCATCGCCGATTCGTCGTACACGCTGGAGAAGCGCTGGAACGGCCTGAGTCCGTTCGGCCGCGAGGTGATCGCCGAGATGAACCGACTCGGCATCATGGTCGACGTCTCGCACATCTCCGACGCCGCCACCGCGCAGGCGATCGAGCTGAGCCGGGTGCCGGTGATCGCCAGCCACTCGGCGCTGCGCCATTTCACTCCCGACTTCGAGCGCAACCTCAGCGACGAGCTGGCGAAGGCGATCGCGGCGAAGGGCGGTGTCATCCAGATTCCCTTCGGCAATGCCTTCGTCAACCCGCAGGCCGCCGCCGACACGCAGGCCTACTTCCGCGCCATCGGCGAATTCGACCGCCGCAACAACGAGCGCGCCGCGGCCGGCGAGCCGCTGGAGGACCGCCGTGCGTTCGTTGCGAAGTGGGATGCCGAGCATCCGTCGCCGCCGACCGCGATCGACGCGGTGCTCGACCAGATCGACCATGCGGTGAAGCTGGTCGGCATCGACCATGTCGGCATCGGCTCGGACTTCGATGGTGTCGACGGCAACCTGCCCGAGGGCCTGAAGAGCGTCGCCGACTTCCCGAACTTCATCGCCGGCCTGCAGGCCCGTGGCTATTCGGATGCCGACATCCGCAAGATTCTCGGCGGCAACTTCCTGCGCGTGTGGGCGCAGATCGAGGCCGGCGCGGAACGCTGAGGGAGTACCGCTCAGGCTGAGGTCGTGGAGCGGGTCGGCGTTGGCGCCTGCAACGCGCGGCGCGACTTCACAACGGCGGTCCCGCGGACTCCGGGTGTCGAGCAGAGTGGCATACCGGTTCGCGAGTCGCTTCGTGGGTTCCGCGCTTCCCTCGATGGGTCCGCGCTGCCCTCGGTGGGCTCGCGCTGCCCGTCGAGCGCACCGCGGGGTGTGCTCCCCCGGCCGGAGTCCGCGTCCAGCTACCACGGCCGGCCACCGGCCATCCATGGCCGGCTGGGAGCACACCCCCCGGTGCACGCGACGGGCCCACGCATTCGCCGGCTTCGGCGGATTGAATCGTCCGCCTGCTGTGCACGACAACCGCCGGTTATCGGCCGACGTCGGACGCGCTGGGCGGGTGGGCGTGGAGCGGACTTGGCGCGATAAGCCGGGTCCTGATCACGCGGGAGCGCGCTCCCACGCTCTTCGTGCTGATGCGACGCCAGCTCGGAGCCCGCCGCGGACGCAGGGGGATGTCCAGAGCCGGCCATGGATGGCCGGCGGCCGGATGTGGTAGCAGGACGCGGAGATATCCGGCTGGGCATCCCCCTGTGGCCGCGGCGGGCAACGCGGGGGCTCCGAAGCAATCCCTGAACCACATGTGCCAGCCTCACTGGACTTCGCAGGCAGGGAGGCTGTGCGGGTCGGGGCCCGACTTTGGCCTTGCAGTGCGGCGCACCGCAGGCAGCTTCGAGATCCCGGGCCGCACTCTGGAGACGGGAGACTCTGAAGACCGCAAAAGAGTCGTTCCCGACCAGGACACCAGACACGAAAAAGCCCGCGCGATGGCGGGCTTTTCCAGACTTGCCGCGGCGGCGGATCTCACGCCTTGGCGACGGTCTTCTTGGCGACCTTCTTGGCCGGCGCCTTCACCACGGTCTTCTTCGCAACCGGCGCGGCGGCGGTGGCCGCGGCCCGGGTGGCGGCCTTGCGGGCGTTGCCGTAGCTGGAAATGTAGCGCTTGCCCTTGAGGGTCTTGCGATCGCCCTTGCCCATCGTCTAACTCCTGAATGCTGTGCCGGGATTGCACGGCGCCGGTCGGCGCGCGGGACCGCAAATGCTATCACGCAGAGGTCGGCTGACTGCGTGCGTGGGTCAGCCGCAGGTTGACCAGGTGCGCCGCCGCCAGCAGCAGGCCGCCGGCGGTCATCACCGCGACGTGGGTCATCGAATGGTCGTGCAGGCGGGTGAACGCACCGACCCACACCAGCACTAGACCCGGCACCAGCAACAGCCAGGCATGGAATGCCCGATGGCGGCGCCATCCCAGCGTCAGCGTGGTCGCGCCCAGAAGCGTGGCAAACACCACGAAGGCCTGGTCGAAGTCGATCCAGCCGCCGACCCGGAGGCCCAGCGCGGGCAGCACCGCCAGTACCAGCGGCAGCGCGGCACAGTGCACCGCGCACAGCAGCGAAGCGGCGAAGCCCACCCGGTCGGCGCGGGCAAGGGTGGAATCGGGTGCGGCCATGTCTTCTGGGGGGTGCGGAGAGTTTCGTAACATTATAACATTCCTGTCCCGTTGCCCAGTCTAACCCACGGCCCATGATCGATCCGTCCCGCCCGCCCCCCACCCGCCTCGCCCGTGCCCTTGCCCTGGCCATCGCGCTGCCCCTCAGTGCCGGCGCACACGCGCAGAGCAGTGCCCACCCGACGACCACCACGCTCGATGCCGTGCAGGTGACCGCCGTGCCGCTGGGTGGTGATGCCGAGGACCTCGCCCATCCGATCGAGGTGCTGCACGGCGAGGCGCTGGACGACCGCAAGTCGGGCAGCCTCGGCGAAACCGTGGCCTCGCTGCCCGGCGTGCAGAACGGCTCCTTCGGCGCCGGCGTCGGCCGGCCGATCATCCGAGGCCAGGAAGGCCCGCGCGTGCAGGTGCTGGCCGGTGGCATCGGCAGCATGGATGCCTCCACCGTCAGCGCCGACCATGCCGTCGGCATCGAGCCGTTCCTGGCCGACCAGATCGAGGTGCTCAAGGGCCCGGCCAACCTTCTCTACGGCAGCGGTGCGATCGGTGGTGCGGTGAACGTGGTCGACGGCCGCATCGCGCGCGACCTCCCCGACCAGCCGCTGAGCGGCCGTGCCGAGCTGCGCGCGGCCAGCGGCAACGACGAGCGCACCGGCATGTTCCGTCTCGACGGCGTCAGCGGCGACAACCTCGTGCTGCACGTGGACGGCGTGATCCGCAACAGCGGCGACATCGACATCCCGGGCCATGCGCAACGCCTGCACGACCACGACGGCCATGACCACCACGGCGACGAAGCCGCCTACGGCACCCTGCCCAACAGTGCGATCCGCACCCGTGCCGGCGCGGTCGGCGCCACCTGGCTCGGCGAGCGCGGCCACCTCGGTGTCGCGGTGAGTACGTACCGCACCAATTACGGGCTGCCCGAGGGTGCGCACGTACATGGCGACGATGCCCATGGCCATGACGATCATGGTCATGGCGATCATGGTCACGACGACCACGACCACGACCACGGCGGCCACGATCACGACGGCGGCCATGCACACGACCACGGCCCGGTCCGCATCGACCTCGCCCAGAACCGCGTCGACCTCAAGGGCGGCATCTATGATCCGCTTCCGTTCCTGTCGGCGCTCAACCTGCGCGCGGCGCGCAGCGACTACGAACACGTCGAACTCGAGGACGGCCTCGCGGCCACCCGCTTCGTCAATCGCGGCACCGAGGCGCGGCTGGAAGCGGTGCAGAACGTATTCGATGGCTGGCATGGCGCCTTCGGGCTGCAGCTGGGCCATGTGAACTTCGAGGCGCAGGGCGCGGAAGCCTTCGTGCCGCCAAGCGTGTCCGACACCATTGGCCTGTTCGTGGTGCAGGAGAAGGAGTTCGGGCCGGTCAAGCTGGAATTCGGCGGCCGCCACGAGCGCGTCGAGATCGATTCCGCCACCGGGGTCTCGCGCCGCTTCGATGCCAGCAGCCTGTCCGGTGCCGCGATCTGGCATCTGTCGGAGGTGTTCGACCTGCGCGTCGGTGCCGACGTTTCCGAGCGTGCGCCGACCAACGAGGAGCTGTTTGCCCGTGGCGCGCATATCGCCACCAATTCGATGGAGATCGGCGATCCCGACCTCGACACCGAGCGCGGCCAGCGTCTCGAACTTGGCCTGCATGCACATACCGGGCGGGTCGAGATGAAGGCGGCGGTGTACCAGACGAAGTTCGACCGCTACACCTACCTGGCCGAGACCGGGGTGGTCGACGGCGGCCTGCCAGTGCGGCTGTGGACGCAGGGCGATACCACGTTCCGCGGCGCCGAGGCCGAGGCGAAACTGCACCTGCTGGAGTCCGACGCCGGTGATTTCGACCTGCGCGTGTTCGGCGACATCGTGCGGGCGAAGCTCGACGGCAGCGGCACACGCCACGTGCACTTCGACGTACCGCATGGCGACCACAGCCACCACTACCATGCCGATATCGCGCTCGGCGGCAACCTGCCGCGCATCGCGCCATCACGGCTGGGCGCCGACCTCAACTGGGCCGTCGGTGGCTGGCGCGCGCATGCCGGCGCGGTGCGCTACATGGAGCAGGACCGCGTTGCCACGGGCGAAGACCCAAGCCCCGGCTACACCCTGGTCAATGCCGGCATCGCGTGGCGCGTCGGTGAACCCGACGGCACCCAGTGGGAACTGTTTCTCGACGGCCGCAACCTCACCGACCGCGAGGCGCGTCCGCACACCTCGCTGTTGCGTGATATCGCGCCGCTGCCGGGGCGTTCGATCGCCGGTGGCATCCGCATGTTCTTCTGACCGGGCCGCACGCGCCCCGGGGCCGGCGCTCAGTCGCCGGCCGACTCCACGCAGGCCGCGCACAGCCCGTGCACTTCCAGCGTCTGCGCCTGCGGCACGAAACCCAGCGCGCGGGCGCGGCTGTCGAGGGCTGCAACCACCGCCTCGTCCTCCAGCTCGACCGCGGAATGGCAGCGGTCGCAGATCAGGAACGGAACCGAATGCTGCGCAGTGCTCGGATGGTGGCAGGCGACGAACGCGTTCACCGACTGCAGCTTGTGGATGAAGCCGTTGGCGAGCAGGAAATCGAGCGCGCGATAGACCGTGGGCGGCGCCGCCGCACCCGGGCCCCCGCCCTCGCGGACCTGGTCGAGCAGGTCGTAGGCCTTGAGCGGTCGGCCGGCATCGGCGATCAGCCCGAGCACATGCGCACGGATCGGCGTCAGCCGCAGCCCACGTTCGCTGCAGGCACGCTCCACCGCGCGCACGAAGGCCGCGGCGTCGTCGACATGGTGCTGCGGATCCGTGCAGGCGTGTACGTGTTTCATTATCCGATGATGGCCGCGCCTGGCACGGGACTCAAGGCGCGGCACGGGACTCAGCCTTCTGCCGGCACCATCGCCAGCGCCGCATCGATGCGCGCAAGCGCTTCGTCGCGACCGGCCAGATACACGGTATGGCCGATGTCCGGGCTGACCTGGGTGCCGGTGATCGCCACACGCATCGGCTGCGCGATCTTCCCCATCCCCAGGCCGAGCGATTCCGCAGTGGCGTGCAGCGCGGCGTTGATCGCCTCGACGTTCCAGCTGTCGACTGCGGCCAGGCGCGCACGCGCATCGTCGAGCGCGGCGCGTGCTTCCGGCTTCAGGTGCTTGGCGACGGCCTTGTCGTCGTATTCCGTCAGCGGCCGGTACCACACCGCCGCACGCTCGGCCATTTCCGCAAGCGTCTGCACGCGGTCGCGCAGCGCGAGCACGACATCGGATGACGCCGGTCCCGCGCCGAGGTCATAGCCGGCGTTGCGCAGGTGCCATTCGAGATGTCCGGCCACCGCATCCGGCGCGTCGCTCTTGAGGTACTGCTGGTTGAGCCAGCCGAGCTTGGCCATGTCCAGCCGCGAGGCCTTGGCATTGACGTCGGCGAGGTCGAACCGCGCCTTCATCTCGTCGATCGAGAACACTTCCTGATCGCCGTGCGACCAGCCCAGCCGCACCAGGTAATTGAGCAGCGCATGCGGCAGGTAGCCGGCATCGCGGTACTGCATGACATCGGCGGCGCCGGTGCGCTTGGAAAGCTTCGCACCCTGCTCGTCGAGGATCATCGGCAGGTGCGAGAACGCCGGCACCGGCGCACCCAGCGCGCGGTAGATGTTGATCTGCCGCGGGGTGTTGTTGACGTGGTCGTCGCCTCTGACCACGTCGGTGATGCCCATGTCGATGTCGTCCACGACCACCGCGAAGTTGTAGGTCGGATAGCCATCGGGGCGGAAGATCACCAGGTCGTCGAGTTCGCTGTTGGCGATCTCGATGCGGCCCTTGACCTTGTCGTCCCAGGCGACGACGCCGTCGAGCGGATTCTTCAGGCGGATCACCCGGTTGGGATCGTCGCGGTACGGGGCGCCCTGCTCGCGATAGGCACCGTTGTAGCGGGGCTTGTCGCCTGCGGCCATCGCCGCTTCGCGCATCGCGTCGAGTTCCTGCTTCGACTCGTAGGCGTAATAGGCATGCCCGCTGGCCACCAGCTGCTCGGCAACCTCGCGGTAGCGGTCCACGCGGGCGGTCTGGTAGATCGGCCCTTCGTCGTAATCCAGCCCCAGCCAGTCCATCGCTTCGAGGATGGCGTCGATGGCCGCCTGCGTGCTGCGCTCGCGGTCGGTGTCCTCGATGCGCAGCACGAACTGCCCGCCGGCGCGGCGCGCGGCCAGCCAGCAGTACAGCGCGGTGCGGGCGCCGCCGATATGCAGGTAGCCGGTGGGACTGGGGGCGAAGCGGGTGCGGACGGTCATGGGGGCGGGCTGTGATCCGGGGAATCGCGCATTTTAGGCCAGTGCGCGGGGTGCGGCCCGCAACGGCAAACGTCGCCATCGCTGCGTGCGGCTGGCCAACGGTGCGCGCGGGCACGCCGGTATCATTCGCGGCATGAGCACCCTCTTCGTTTCCGACCTGCATCTCGACCCGGCGCGACCGGACATCACCCGCCTGTTCGCCGCGTTCCTCGACGGCGAGGCACGCGGCGCGGACGCGCTGTACATCCTCGGCGACCTGTTCGAGTCCTGGGTCGGCGACGACGATCCGTCCGAGGCTGGCAGTATCGTTGCCGACCGCCTGCAGGCGCTGTCGGCCGCCGGCGTGCCGGTCTTCTTCATGCACGGCAATCGCGACTTCCTGCTCGGCGCCGACTACGCCGCGCGCGCGGGCATGCAGGTGCTGCCGGATCCGGCCGTGGTCGAGCTGTACGGGCGCCGCGTGCTGCTGACCCACGGCGACCTGCTGTGCACCGACGACGTCGAATACCAGGCGATCCGCGTGCAGACCCGCAACCCGGCCTGGCAGGCGCAGATGCTCGCGCAGCCGCTCGCCGCGCGACTGGCATTCGCCGCCCAGGCACGCGCCGCCAGCCAGGCACGCCAGGGCGAGATGAAGTCCGCCGGCACGATGGAGACGATCACCGACGTCGCCCCGGCCACTGTGGATGCGTTCTTCGACACGCACGGCGTCGACACCATGATCCATGGCCACACCCATCGCCCGGCGATCCATGAGCTGGCCGGCGGCCGCCGCCGCATCGTGCTGGGTGACTGGTACGAACAGGGTTCGGTGCTGCGCGCTTACCCCGATGGCCGCTTCGAGCTGTCGGCGCTGCGCTGACCGCCGCGCCTAGGGGCGCGCCTGCGGATCCGACGCCGCCGCCTGCAGCGCGGCGAGTTCGTCCTCGCTGAAACCCGCGGCGGCGCGCGCATCGATATTGAACGGACCGTGCAGCACCGCGCGTGCGTATTCGGCCAGCAGTTCGCGGAACCGCGGCTCCGGCGCAATGCCTGCACGCGCGCAGTACCAGCGGAACCAGTGGCTGCCGGCCGCGACATGGGCGACCTCTTCCTCGAGGATCACCGCGAGGATGTCGGCGGTGGCGTCGTCGCCCAGCGCGCGCAGCTTCACGATCATGCCGGGGGTGACGTCCAGCCCGCGCGCTTCCAGCACGCGCGGCACCAGCGCCATGCGCGCCAGCCCGTCGTGCGCGGTCTTCTCGGCCATTTCCCACAGGCCGTTGTGGGCGTCGAAGTCGCCGTAGTCGTGGCCGAGCGCCTGCAGGCGGCCACGCAACAGGGTGAAATGCCGCGCCTCGTCCTCGGCGATGCGCACCCAGTCGGCATGGAACGCCGGCGGCAGGCCACGGAAGCGGTAGGCCGCGTCCCAGGCGAGGTCGATCGCGTTGAACTCGATATGCGCGATGGCGTGGATGAAGGCGGCGCGCCCGGCGTCCGTGCCCAGCCCACGCCGCGGCAGGTCGCGGGGATGCACCAGCCCCGGCCGTGGCGGACGCCCGGGCATGCGGATCGGCTCCGGTGCCGGTGCATCCGCCGGTACCGCAAGCGCCCCTGCAGCGAACGCCCGCGCCCACCGGAAGGTGAGCGCGAGCTTGTCGTCGATGGTCGTGGCGTCGAGGCAGGCGCGCGCGGCCTCGAACAACGTCGCGGCCATGCTCAGGGGCCGGCGCGGCGCTTGTTCTTGGCGTCGTCGGAGCGCAGCTGCTGCAGGCGTTCGAAGTAGCCCGGTTCGATGCCGGTGACGTATTCGCCGCTGAAGCAGGAGCTGTCGAAACGCTTGCCGGGGAACTTGTGCCCAGCCACAGCCGTCTCGAGGTCGGCCAGGTCCTGGTAGATCAGCCAGTCGCAGCCCAGGAGCTCCTGGATCTCCTGCTCGCTGCGGCCATTGGCCACCAGCTCCTCCACCGACGGCATGTCGATGCCGTAGATGTTGGGATGCCGCACCGGCGGCGCCGCGGAGGCCAGGTAGACCTTGCGTGCACCGGCGTCGCGCGCCATCTGCACGATCTGCTTCGAGGTGGTGCCGCGCACGATCGAATCGTCCACCAGCAGCACCACGCGGTTGCGGAACTCCAGCGGGATCGGGTTCAACTTGCGCTTGACCGACTTCGCGCGCTCGCCCTGCCCCGGCATGATGAAGGTGCGCCCGACGTAGCGGTTCTTGATGAAACCCTCGCGGTACTTCACCCCGAGCACGTGGGCGAGTTCGAGCGCGGAATCGCGCGAGGTGTCGGGGATCGGGATCACCACGTCGATATCGTGGTCGGGCCGCTCGCGCAGGATCTTCTCGCCCAGCGTCACGCCCATGCGCATGCGCGCCTTGTGCACCGAGATGTTCTCGATCATCGAGTCGGGCCGCGCGAAGTACACGTATTCGAAGATGCACGGCGCACTGTCGCCGGGTTCCGCGCAGGCACGGTGGTGCAGCGCGCCGTCGGCGGTGATCACCAGGCCCTCGCCGGGCGCGACATCGCGCAGGTGCTCGAAGCCGAGGATGTCGAGCGCCACCGATTCCGAGGCCACCGCGTATTCGACGCCGCTCGCCGACTGCCGTCGCCCCAGCACCAGCGGGCGGATGCCGTTGGGATCACGGAACGCCACCAGGCCCAGGCCCAGCACCAGCGCGACGGCCGCGTAGCCGCCGCGGGCGCGGCGGTGCAGGCCTTCCACCGCGGCGAGCGCGGCCTCCGGGGTCAAGGCGCGCTGGCGATCGAGCTCGTGGGCGAAGACGTTGAGCAGCACCTCCGAGTCCGACTCGGTGTTGATGTTGCGGCGGTCGGTCTCGAACACCTCGCGACGCAGCGCATCGGTATTGATGAGGTTCCCGTTGTGCGCCAGCGCGATGCCGTAGGGCGAGTTGACGTAGAACGGCTGCGCCTCGTCGCTGCCCTCGCTGCCCGCCGTGGGGTAGCGGCAATGGCCGATGCCGATGTTGCCGCCGAGCAGTTCCATCGCGGGCGCATCGAACACCTCGCGCACCAGGCCGTTGCCCTTGTGCACGCGCAGCCGCGTGCCGCTGGCGGTGGCGATGCCTGCGGCGTCCTGGCCACGGTGCTGGAGGACGGTCAGGCCGTCGTAGAGGGCGGGCGCGACTTCCGAGGTCCCGACGATACCGACGATGCCGCACATGGAGTTGTCACCTGTGTTGGAAGCGGAAACCCGTCAGCGCGCTCCGCGCACCTCCGGGCTGGATGGACCGTATGGCACCGGTCCGGGTCGGGCCACGCGGCTGGCATGGTCCCGTGCAGCACACCGTCCCCGGTGCCGGCGTCACATGTCGCGGGGTGTCAGGGGTGCGAGCGCACGATGCCGTCGATGCCGGCCCGGCCCTGGATCTGCGAGCGCAGGCGGTCGGCTTCGGCACGGTCGATCACCGGCCCGGCCTTCACCCGGGTCAGCTGGCCGCGGTCGCTCTGCACGGTATCGGTGAAGGCGCTGAAGCCCAGCCCGCGCAGGCGGTCGCGCATGGCGTTGGCGTCGGCGGCATTGCGGAACGCGCCCAGCTGCACTACGAACCCGGTTCCCGCGGCTGCGGCCGGCGCGGGCGCTGCTGGCGGCGCGGGGGTGGGCTGGGCGACAGGTGCCGGCACGTCCTGCGGCCGCGTCGGGGTTGCCGCAGGCGGGGACGGCCGCGCTGCCGGAGACGTGGCAGCGGTGCGTGGCGCGTCGGCGGCGGCATCGAGCGCGATCACCCGGGCATCGTTGGTGCCCACTTCGGCGGCAGCCACGCGCACCGCTTCGGCCTCGGCACGGGTGGCATACGGCCCGATCCGCACCCGCCACACCGGCTTGCCCGCGGTGGCGGCCTCACTGCTGGCCGCCGGGAACCCCGCCCCCGCCAGGCGGTTGACCACAGTGTCCGCATTGACGCTGCTGCCGTAGCTGCCGAAATGCACGGCATATCCGCCACCGGCGACGGCGGCAGGCAGCGCGGCGCCAGCCGCAGCCGGGTCCGCGTCGGCGTCGGCACGCTCGACGGACGCGGTGTCCACCGTGGGGAATTCGCCGTCGGCGGCTGCGGCGTCCACAGGCTCCGGTTCCGCGGCGGGCAGTACTGCCCTGTCATCGGAAGGCGCCGGCGCCATCAGCGGCAGGTCGCGCGTCACCACCCGGTCGGTGGGCGCGTCGGGGAGCTCAAGCGACAGCCCGGACCTGCCCGTGGCCGGGGCGGGCCCCTTCACCAGCATGGGCAGGAAGATCACCGCAAGCGCGACCAGCACCGCTGCGCCGATCAGGCGCTGCTTGACTCCGGAATCCATCGACATCTCGCGAAACGAGGGCGCGCGCATTATACGCGGGCGCCCGTGCCGCCTTCTGAGGCGCAGTTAACCTGGACCGAGCGCGGCGAGCGCCTCGGCGGCGGTGTGGAACGAGCCGAACACGACGATCCGGTCGCCCGGCGCGGCGGCGGGCAGCGCCATCCGCAAGGCCTCGTCGACGGTGGCCGCGGGCACGGCATGCTCGGCCGCGGTGCCGCGCAGGCGCCGCGCGAACGCATCGACATCCAGTGCGCGGGCGCCGGCCAGCCCGGCCACCCGCCAGTCGTCGATGACATTGGCCAGTGCCGCCACCACGCCGACGCTGTCCTTGTCGGCCAGTGCCGCATAGACCGCCTGCGTGCGCCCCGCCGCCGGCTGTGCGGCCAGTTCGGCCGCCAGGGTGCGCGCGGCCTGCGGGTTGTGGGCCACGTCGACCAGCACCTCGACACCGGGCCGCGGCTCGAAGCGCTGCAGCCGGCCGTCGATGCGCGCGGCGGCGACACCCTCCACGAACGCGGCATCCGGCAAGTCGTCGGGAAGCGCGCGCAGCGCCGCGATCGCCACCGCGGCGTTGCGCAGCTGGATGTCGCCGGCCAGTCGCGGGCGCGGCAGTTCGAGGGTGAAATCCAGTTCCCGCCAGCGCCAGTGCTGCGCATCGACGGGATCGACGAAGAAATCGCTGCCGTAGACGATTGCCGACGCGCCGATCCGGTAGGCATGGCCGATCACGCTCGACGGCGGCTGCGTCTCGCCGAGCACCAGCGGCTTCCAGGGCCGCGCGATGCCGGCCTTCTCCGCGCCGATCGCCTCGCGGTCGTCGCCCAGCCAGTCCTGGTGGTCGAGGTCCACCGTGGTGATCACCGCCACATCGGCATCCACCAGGTTCACCGCGTCCAGTCGACCGCCGAGGCCGACCTCGAGCACGGCCAGGTCGAGATCGGCGGCGGCAAACAGCCGCAGTGCCGCGAGGGTGCCGAACTCGAAGTAGGTCAGCGCGACATCGCCACGCGCCGCCTCCACCGCGGCGAACGCGGCGACCAGCGCCACGTCATCAGCCTCGCGACCGTCGACGCGCACGCGTTCGTTGTAGCGCAGCAGATGCGGCGAGGTGTAGGCACCCACGCGCCAGCCGGCGGCACGCGCCATCGCCTCGATGAAGGCGACCGTCGAACCCTTGCCGTTGGTGCCACCCACGGTGATGACGCGCCGCGCCGGTGCCTCCAGGCCCATGCGCGCCGCCACCGCACGCACGCGATCGAGCCCGAGTTCGATCGACCGGGGATGCTGCTGCTCGATGTATTCGAGCCACTCGGGGAGGGTGTCGGGCATCGCGTCATTCTAGGTTCTTCGCCCCACCGGGGAGCGAACCAGAGCACTTCGGCAACGAACTGGTCGGTATGGGCGAGCGGTGCGTCCACCGCCGCTCTGCAGAAGTCCGCGCCGCCCGCCACGTACACCGGCGGCGTGCGGACAGCAGGCCGTGGCAGCGGGACGCGGACTCCGGCCGGGGGGAGCGCCCCTGGGATGCGCCCCGGGCAGCGGCAATGGCCGCGAATCTCGCAGCCCGCGGCGCTGTTACAGCGCCCGGTGCACCGCTTCGCCGAACAGCGGGGTGTGGTGGGCGCAGTCGTTGAGGCGCACCACGTCCAGGGAATCCGGCGTGGCACCTTCCAGCAGGTTCAGCGTGGTCGGCGCCTGGCGGAAGGTCCACAGCCGCGACAGCGGGATGCCGAGCACGCGGCACAGCAGCACCCGGTTGACCGCATCGTGGGCCACCACCAGCAGGGTGTCGTCCGCGGCGAGGCCGGCCATCGCGCGCGTCAGCGCCGGCCAGGCGCGGTCGATCACATGCTGCAGCGATTCGCCGCCCCCGGGCATCAGCACCGTGTCCGGCGCCTCGCGCCAGGCGCGAGCGAGCTCGGGGTGCTGCTCGCGGATCTCACCGGCCAGCAGGCCTTCCCAGCTGCCGTGGCCGATCTCGCGCAGGCCGTCGTCGAGGGTGAGCATGCCGGCGCGCTCCGGGCCAAGGGCGAGCTCCGCGGTACGTCGCGCCCGTTGCAGGGGCGAGGCCACCGCGCGATCGATGCGCACGTCGGCCAGCCGACGCCCGAGTGCCTGCGCCTGGCCGATCCCCACCGGCGACAGCGCGATGTCCTCCTGCCCCTGGTAGCGGCCTTCCGCATTCCAGGGCGTCTCGCCATGCCGGGCCAGCAGGATCCTCATGCGCGTGCCTTCGGATGTGTGACGCCGGAGCGTAGCAGGCCCGCCGTGGTCACAGTCCCAGCTCCTCGAGCAGTGCCGGCGCGGGGTACACCTCGCGCATGATCCAGCGCAGATAGCGCTGGTCGACCGAGATGGTGCGGGTCATCGCCGGGTCGAACACCCAGTTCGAGCTCACCGATTCCCAGTTCATGTCGAACAGCAGGCCGGTCAGCCGGCCCTGCGCATCGAGCACCGGCGACCCCGAGTTGCCGCCGGTGACATCGAGGTCGGACAGGAAGTTCACCGGCACGCTGCGCAGGCGGCGCTCGGCCAGCCCGGCGTGGCGGCGCTCGGCGACCGCATCCAGCAGCGCCTGCGGCGCGTCGAACGGCTCCTCCCCGGTTGCTTTCGCCGGGATCTCGTCGATGGTCGTGAACGGCGAGTGCGCTCGACCATCCAGCCCGGTGTAGCCGGTGACCTTTCCGAAGGTGATGCGCAGCGAGCCGTTGGCGTCCGGGTACACCGCACCGCCCTGGGCACGGCGCCAGTCGGCGACCGCGGCGAGATAGCGCGGACGCGACTGCAACAGGTCGCCACCGCGCGCCTTGCGCTCGATGTCCCGGCGCAGCATCGACGGCGTGACCGCGATCGCATAGCGGATCGCCGGGTCGCGGCTGCGCTCGAACGCGTCGCGGTCGGCGGTCAGCCAGCGCATGCGCTCGTCGAGATCGCCCAGGCGGGTGCCTGCCAGGCGGTCGAGTGCACGCTCGATGGCCGCGGCGTCGTTGCCGCCCAGCCACGTGTCGATCGCGGCGTCGCGCTGCCCGGCCGGCAGCTTGATGTACTCGCTGAGCCAGTAGCGCTGCAGGATGCGGTCCATCTCCGGGTGGTAGCGACGCTCCATCTGCTGCAGCGAGCCCTGGATCGTGGCCTGGTCGCGCTCCTGGTAGCCGGGCTCGCGGTCGGCATCGGGGTTGCTGCGTTCGATGGCGTTGCGGTACAGCGTCATCGCCACGCCGAGCGTGCCAAGCCGGTGCAGCTGGCTCGTGATCAGGTCGCGGTCGCGGGTGGCGCCTGCCGCTTCGTTGACCCGCACCACGTCGGCATAGGCCTCCAGCGCCGGCTGTCCGGCCTCGCCCTGCCCACGCAGCCATTCCAGCACCGCGTCTTCCTCGGCGCGCTTGCGCTGCGCGGCGTCGATGCGCGCGAACCCCTCCAGCTGGCCGTCGTAGTTCTTCGAGGCGTTCTTCCAGCCGCCGACGGTGCTGGCATAGCGCACCGCGATCTCCGGGTTGCGCGCGCCCTCGGTCTCGACCAGCTCCAGCAGGCGCTTGTAATGCGCCGAGAGCGTCGGATACATCCACTGCGCGGTCTGCTCGAACTCGGCGGCCAGCGCGTAGCGGTTGGTGCTGCCGGGGTAGCCCGCGGCCATCACGAAGTCGCCTTCGCGCAGTGGTCGCTCGGCGAAGCGCAGGAAGCGCTTCGGCTGGTAGGGCACGTTGGTCGCGGCGTGGTCGGCCGGCTGGCCATCGGGACCGACATAGGCGCGGTAGAAGGCGAAGTCGCCGGTGTGCCGCGGCCAGGTCCAGTTGTCGACCTCGCCACCGAAGTTGCCGATGCCACCCGGCGGCGCGTACACCAGGCGCACGTCGCGGATCTCGAGGTTGCGAAACAGCCGCCAGGCGTTGCCGCCGTCGAAGGCGTACAGCCGGCAGCGGTAGCCCGGGCGGAACTCGCAACTGGCCACCAGCCGCTTCTCGATCGCCTCGAAGGCCCGCGTGCGGCCGATCGCGTCGGGCGCCGCGGCCATCGCCGCCTGCACCTCGCCGGTGACATCGCGGATCGAGTCGAGCACGTAGATGCGCGCGTTCGGCCCGGCGCTGAGTTCGCCTTCGCGGGCGGCGGCATTGAAGCCGTCGCGCATCAGGTTGTTCTCGGGCGTCGAATTCAGCTGGATCGCGCCGTAGGCACAGTGGTGGTTGGTCACCACCAGGCCCTGCTGCGAGACGAAGCCGGCGGTGCACCCGCCCAGCGAGACCACAGCGCCCATTGGATCGCCGGTCAGGTCGGCCAGCTGCGAGGCCGGCAGGCGCAACCCGGTGCGCTTCAGCGCGTCGCCGATCTCCGGCAGCTGCTGCGGAACCCACATGCCCTCGCCGGCAATGGCGGGCGTGGCGGCGGCAAGCGCAAGCAGCGCGGCGATCAGGCGACGGGTCATCAGGCATCGTTCCGGTGTGACGGGGGGCCAAGTCTACCGGCCGTGCCGCGCGCCATACCCCCGACCCGTCCTCACCGCGGTCGCATTGGCCGGCGGGACAGCCCCCGGGACGTATAATTCCGCTTCTTTTCCAGACCCACGGACACCCCACATGCCCGACAGCAACCGGCCCACCACCATGCGCGCGCTGGTCAAGCGCGAAGCCAGCAAGGGCATCTGGATGGAAGAGGTGCCGGTGCCGGTGCCGGGGCCCAACGAAGTGCTGATCCGCGTCGAGAAGGCCGCCATCTGCGGCACCGACCTGCACATCTACCTGTGGGACGAGTGGAGCCAGCGCACCATCACGCCGGGCCTGGTCATCGGCCACGAGTTCGTCGGCCGCATCGCCGAGGTCGGCCCCGGCGTGCAGGGCTACACCATCGGCCAGCGGGTGTCGGCCGAAGGCCATATCGTCTGCGGCCACTGCCGCAACTGCCGCGCCGGCAAGCAGCACCTGTGCCCGAACACCAACGGCATCGGCGTGAACCGCAACGGCGCGTTCGCCGACTACATCGTGATGCCGGCGACCAACCTGTGGCCGATCCCGGACCAGATTCCCTCCGAACTGGCGGCGTTCTTCGATCCCTACGGCAATGCCGCGCACTGCGCGCTGGAATTCGACGTGGTGGGCGAGGACGTGCTGATCACCGGCGCCGGCCCGATCGGCGTCATGGCCGCTGGCATCTGCAAGCACATCGGCGCGCGCAACGTGGTGGTCACCGACGTCAACGACTACCGCCTGAAGCTGGCCGCCGACATGGGCGCCACCCGGGTGGTCAACGTCGCCAACGCCTCATTGAGGGATGTCATGGCCGACCTGCACCTGGAAGGCTTCGACGTCGGCCTGGAGATGAGCGGCAACCCGCGCGCCTTCAACGACATGCTCGACTGCATGTACCACGGCGGCAAGGTCGCCCTGCTCGGCATCCTGCCCAAGGGTGCCGGCGTGGACTGGGACCGCATCATCTTCAAGGGCCTCACGGTGCAGGGCATCTACGGCCGGAAGATGTACGAGACCTGGTACAAGATGACCCAGCTGGTGCTGTCCGGCTTCCCGCTGGGCAAGGTGCTGAGCCACCAGCTGCCCGCCAACGACTTCCAGAAGGGCTTCGACCTGATGGAATCCGGCAAGTCCGGCAAGGTCGTGCTCGACTGGCACTGAGCCAGAAGCCAGCCGCAGGCGGACGGTTGCCGTTGTCCCGGACCAAACCAGGGAAGGTTATGCGCGTTCCACATCTGTTTCTGCTTGCGACACTGCTGGTCTCGACGGGCGCAACCGCGAGTGGGCCGCAATGCCCTGCGGTTGAAACACCCCCCGCGCCGGTCTGCGTGGCTGCTCCCCACGGTCTGGCTTATGCCGACTCCGAGCGCGAAGCCAACGTTGCGGCCGGCGCACTTGGTGAGGCCGCGCAGCGCTTCGGGCTGCACTTCGGCCGTGTTCCGGTGGGTGCATTGATCCTGAGCACCAGCCTGGACCCGACCGCGGCCCAGGACTTCGCCAGGGCCCATGGACTGGAATACGCCCAGGTCTGGCTCCCAACCCGTGCGAAGCGGTCGATGACCGAGCGGGCCATGCGCCAGGCCGGCATGGATCGCGCACGGATCAATCAGGCGCTGTCCCGCGCGGCGGAACAGGACGCAGTCACCTTGCGTCACGAGGTCGGCCATGCGATGTATCGCGCCATCTACTTCCCCGACACGGAAGGTTCGCTGCAGGACCGGTATGGCACACCGGCTCCGGACTGGCTGGACGAGGCGGCCGCCATCCTCATGGAGCAGCCTGAAGCCCAGGCCCGCCACCTTGCCTCGTTCATGGACGCAGCAAAGCACCGGCCGCGCACGATCCCGGGCCTGATCGACTTCGTTGAGGCCGAGCATCCCGTGCGCTCGGCCGCGCTGGCCCGTGCACTCGCCCGCGGACCCAGATCCGAATCCGGTGTGCAGATGATGGTGACCACGGGCAACGGATTTGCCGGCCTCGACAGCTTCTATGGGCAGTCATTGCTGATGGCGCTTTTCCTGGCCGAAACCAGTGGAGATCCGCGCATCCTGATGCCGATCAGCAGCGCAATCGCGGGCGGCGCCACATTCGAGCAGTGGCTGGCTTCCGACGGCGGGCGGCACGGCCTTCCGGGCGGACTCCTGGCGCTCCAGTCCCTCTGGGACAGCTGGCTGCAGGTCCAGGTGATGAACCCGGACCGCGGCGCAAATGCCGAAGGCGGCACGTAGAATCCGAGGCCCCGTTTCCCGAGGCCCCTCTCCATGTCTTCCACCCAGCACTACGCCGACACCCTCGACGAAATCCGCGAGGCGGGCCTGTTCAAGTCCGAGCGCGTCATCACCAGCCCGCAGTCGGCGGAGATCACCCTGGCCGATGGCCGCACGGTGCTGAACTTCTGTGCCAACAACTACCTGGGCCTCGCGGACCACCCGGACATCATCGCCGCCGCCAGGGACGCGCTCGACAGCCACGGCTTCGGTATGGCGTCTGTGCGTTTCATCTGCGGCACCCAGGACCTGCACAAGCAGCTGGAGCAGACCATCGCCGACTTCTTCGGCACCGAGGACACCATCCTCTACGCAGCCTGCTTCGATGCCAACGGCGGCCTGTTCGAGCCGCTGCTGGGCGCCGGGGACGCGGTCATCTCCGACTCGCTCAACCATGCCTCGATCATCGACGGCGTGCGCCTGTGCAAGGCCAAGCGCTACCGCTACGCCAACTGCGACATGGCGGATCTCGAGAAGCAATTGCAGCAGGCGAAGGCCGACGGCGCGCACACCATCATGATCACCACCGACGGGGTGTTCTCGATGGACGGCTTCGTCGCCCCGCTCGACCGGATCACCGCGCTGGCCGAGGAGTACGGCGCGCTGGTGCATATCGACGAATGCCACGCCACCGGCTTTCTCGGAGAGACCGGCCGCGGCTCCGCCGAGGTCAAGGGCGTGCTCGGCGAGATCGACATCTATACCGGCACCCTAGGCAAGGCGATGGGCGGTGCGCTCGGCGGCTTCACCACCGCGAAGCGCGAGGTGGTCGAACTGCTGCGCCAGCGTTCGCGCCCCTACCTGTTCTCCAACTCGCTGCCGCCGCACGTGGTGGCCGCCGGCATCAAGGCCTTCGAGATGCTCGACGCCGCCGGCAGCCTGCGCGACCGGCTGCGCAGCAACACCGCCTATTTCCGCGAGCGGATGACCGCCGCCGGCTTCGACCTCAAGCCAGGCGACCATCCCATCTGCCCGGTGATGCTCTACGACGCCCCTCTGGCGCAACGCTTTGCCGAGCGCCTGCTCGAGGAGGGCATCTACGCCATCGGTTTCTTCTTCCCGGTGGTTCCCGACGGCCAGGCGCGCATCCGCACGCAGATCTCCGCGGCGCACACCCGCGAGCACCTCGACCGTGCCATCGATGCGTTCACCCGGATCGGCCGCGAGCTGGGCGTCGTCGGCCGCTGAGTCACGCCGCGAACGCCCTGACGAGAAAGGCCCGCTTGCGCGGGCCTTTTTCATGGAGCAGGAGACGGACTCAATTGCTCGACGTCGGCACCGGCGCGGCGGCTTCGGTCTCTGCCGGCACCGCATCCGCTGCCGGAGGCGGGGGCTGCACGCCGCGCGCAACGCGTACGCCACGTGCCTTCATCCATGCGTCGAACTCGTCGGCAGTCATCATCTTGCCTTCCTGCTGCATGTCGAAACGCCAGGGCGTGTTGTCGAACTCCGTCTTCGGCTGGTACACGGACGGGTCGTTCGGGTCGACCGTCGCCGCCGATGCGCTCAGCTGCGGACAGCCTTCGAGCTGGATGCGCAGCAGCACCTGTTCCAGCGACTGCGATTCATCCACATCAGGAGCAAGCACGCCGCCGCGTGCACCCGGACGGTACGCGGGCGCCACCAGCTCGGGGGACACCGCGCCCAGGACCGTCGCCGCGGTCGGCGAGGCTGCAACCGGACGCGGAAGCGAGCAATCGGACGCGAACGACAGAGCAGGTGCTGCAGCGAGCAGCAGCGTGGCGATGACCTTGTGCATGGTGGTTCCCCGGCGAAAGTGCGGTGGAGTGTAAACAGCTTGAAGTAGCAGCCGCAAGTCCTTGTTCTGGAACGACCTATTCAGCTGTCGCGGCGCTGGTGGTCGATCGTTCTGGCGCCGATGGGTGGCCGCGCGCCTGTCCACTATGCTCCTGCTCACGCCGAAAAGCAGAAAGCCCGGCCAGGGGCCGGGCTTTCTGGTTCAACTCGAGCGTGCGTCCGTTAGTTCTGGACGTTGAGCTCGGTGCGGCGGTTGCGCGCACGACCTTCCGGATTGTCCGAACCATCCGGGTTGGTGTTCGGCGCGATCGGGCGGCTCTCGCCGTAACCGGTCGGGCCCACCAGGCGGCTGGCAGCAATGCCGGCGCCGGTGATGTGGTCGTACACGGCGCGCGCGCGGCGCTCCGACAGGGCCTGGTTGTAGGCGTCGGTACCGACGGAGTCGGTGTGGCCGGCGACTTCAACGCGCAGGTCGGGGTAGCGACGCAGGATCTCGATCGCCTCGTTGAGGATGGCGACGGCGTCCGGACGCAGGGTCGAGCGGTCGAAGTCGAAGTTCACGCCACGCAGGTCGATGGTGACCGGAACCGGGCAGCCATCCGGGCCGACCGTGGTGCCTGCCGGGGTGTTCGGGCAGCGGTCGTCGCAGTCGTTGACGCCGTCACCGTCGCTGTCGCGGTCGGCGCAGTTGTCCACCGGGGCCGGCGGCGGCGGCGGGGCGACCGGAGCGACCGGCGGCGGGCCGAGCGGGATCACGACGCCGACCGAAGCCATCAGGTCGGTGAAGTAGCTCTCCGACTGGTTGTGCGGGTAGCCCGCCCAGTCCTGCGCGCCGTTGGCGGCGTAGCTGCTGTCGTCGAAATCGCCACGCAGCGCGACTTCCGCACGCACCGCAACGCGGTTCTCGAACGTGCCCTGCAGGCCGAGGCCGACCTTGGCGGCAAAGTTGCCGTCCTTGCGCTTACCCGGCGAATCCGGGCTCGGGAAGTTGTCGAACTCCTCTTCCGAACGCTGGTAGCCGACGCCGAACAGCGCATAGGGGTTCCAGGTGCGGCCTTCCTGCAGCCAGTGGTAGCGGAAGTCGAACGAGATGCCGTACTGGCTCCAGTTGAGGTTCGGGTTCGACCCATCCACCGAAGCGGCGCTGCGGAAGTTCGGGTTCTGGTAGTTGATCTCGCCGTCGACCGACCAGTTGGGGCTGATGAACTTGCCCAGGCCGATGCTGCCGAACGGGGCGTCGCTGGTGCGGCGGTCCTCGTCCTGGAAGTTGTAGCCGACGGAGCCAGTCAGGTACCAGCGATCGTCGAACTCCTGCGCACTGGCAGCGTGCGCCAGGCCCAGGCCGCCGAGCAGCGCGGCGCAGAGGAGTTTCTTTTTCATTCGTTCAGCTCCTTGATCAAGGGGGGGAAAGCATCTACATCGTTTGTTGTGATTGCGTCGAGATCGCGTCAGGCAATCATCGCCGGCGTAGCCTAGAGTCAGGCCTGTGAAGACGCCGTTAACGCTAGCATAACAGTTGCGGGGTGCCAATCTGGGGCAACTCCGGACCCGGCCTCCACAGTCAGGGACGGCGAACGGCAGCCAGCGCAGCGACGCCGCGTCCAAGCGTGCATACGATTCTGATCATCGGGCCCCGCGCAGATGTCCGCAGCAGCGGCTGGCACGGCCTGACCGCCGCGCACCTCGCGCTACTTGCCGGCATCACCGTGCACGTGCAGCCCCCATGGATGTCGCGCCGCCCCACAAGCCGAGACAACGACATGACCGCGATGCTCCACCGCTACGCCGCGTTCTCCCACGATCCGGCCGGCGGCAATCCTGCCGGCGTGTGGATCGGTGACATCCTGCCCGCAACGGCGGTGATGCAGCGGATCGCCGCGGAGGTCGGGTTCTCGGAAACAGTGTTCGTTGCGGGTACCGGCAACGTACGCAGCGCGCGCTATTTCAGCCCGAAGTGGAAGTGCCTTTCTGTGGCCACGCGACGATCGCCGCCGGCATCGTGCTGGGCGAGACCTGCGGCGATGGACGCTATCTGCTGGAGACCACGGCCGGCGAGGTGCCGGTGATGGTCACGCAGCGCGACGGCGTGCGCGAGGCCGCGTTGACGAGTGTCGTGCCACGCCACGCGGCCGCGGCGCCCGGGCTGGTCGATGCCGCACTGGCGGCGCTGGGACGGACGCACCTCGAACTCGACCACCGCATTCCTCCGGCGCGTGCCTACGCGGGCGCCTGGCACCTGGTGCTTGCCGTGCGCGATGCGGCGCGGCTGGCATCGCTTGCGTACGACTTCGAACGCCTGAAGGCGCTGATGCTCGAGGACGGGCTCACCACGCTGCAGCTGGTGTGGCGCGAGCGCGCGGACCTTTTCCATGCGCGCAACCCGTTCCCGGTGGGCGGCGTGGTCGAGGACCCCGCGACCGGCGCCGCCGCAGCCGCACTCGGTGGCTATCTGCGCGACGCCGGGATGATCGCGGCGCCGGCGCGCATCCGCATCCGCCAGGGCGACTGGATGGGCCGGCCCGGCCTGCTGGTCGTCGACATCCCGCGCTCCAGGGGCATCATCGTCTCCGGCACCGCGGTGCCGTGCGCGGCCTCCACCATGTCGCCGCCCTCCCCGACCTGTCAGGAGCCCACGCCATGAAAGCCATCGTGACCACCGGCCCACGCCCGGCCGAGGACCCTCGCGCGCTCGAGGAGCGTGACCTGCCGATGCCGACGCCGGGTGCCGGCGATCTCCGCGTGCGCATCGAAGCGGTCTCGGTGAACCCCGTGGACACCAAGCTCCGGCGTGCGCCGCTGCCTGCCGGTGCCGACCACCGGGTGCTGGGGTTCGACGCCGCCGGGACCGTCGATGCCGTGGGCGACGCGGTGCGCGGCTTCGCGCCGGGCGATCGTGTCTATTACGCCGGCGACGTGACCCGTGCCGGCAGCAACGCCGAGTACCAGCTGGTCGATGCACGGATCGTGGCGCGCGCGCCGGCGTCGATGGATGCCGCGCAGGCAGCGGCGTTGCCGCTGACCGCGCTCACCGCATGGGAGCTGATGTTCGAGCGCATGCCGTTCTCGATCGAGGGCGGTGGCACCGGCAGGACGTTGCTGGTGATCGGCGGCGCCGGCGGCGTCGGGTCGATGGCGATCCAGCTCGGGCGGCTCGCCGGCTTCCGGGCGATCGCCACCGCGTCGCGCGAGGAGACCCGCGCCTGGTGCAGCGGACTGGGCGCCCACCATGTCGTCGATCATCGCCAGCCACTGGCCCCTCAGCTGCAGGCTCTGTGTTTCGAGGCGGTGGATGTCGCCCTCAACCTTGCCGACACCGACCACTACTGGGACGCACTGGGCGAGCTGCTGACGCCGCAGGGGCATGTGGGGCTGATCGTGGAGCCCACGGGTGCGCTGCGCATCGGCGATCCGTACAAGGCCAAGTGCATCGGCATCCACTGGGAATTCATGTTCGCGCGTTCGCGCTTCGGCACCGCCGATATCGCCGAGCAGGGGCGCATTCTTGCGCGCGTGGCCGCGCTGGTCGATGCCGGGCGCCTGCGCGGCACGCTGACGGAGACACTGCAGCCGATCTCCGTCGACACCTTGCGCGAGGCGCATCGCCGGGTCGAAGGCGGCCGCAGCATCGGCAAGCTGGTCCTGGCCGGCTGGTAACGCCCGGCGGTGCCGTGCCGCGCGTTGCGTGATGCAACCGGACCCGGCATCCTCGCCGATCCATACGCAAGCGTATTTCGCGATGCCCGCCCGCCAGGACGCCGCTGCCGCGGCACCGCACTACCCGCACCTGTTCGCCCCGCTCGATCTCGGCTTCACCACGCTGCGCAACCGCGTGCTGATGGGCTCGATGCATACCGGGCTCGAGGATCGCGCACGCGATGCGCCGCGCCTTGCGGCGTACTTTGCCGAGCGCGCGGCGGGCGGCGTCGGGCTGATCGTCACCGGCGGCTACGCGCCGAACCTCGAAGGCTGGCTGAAACCGTTCGCCGGCAGCCTGGTGTGGCGCGGGCAGCTGCGCCGGCATCGCCTGGTCACCGACGCGGTGCATGCGCACGGCGCGAAGATCTGCCTGCAGCTGCTGCACGCCGGCCGCTATGCCTACCACCCGTTGCAGGTCGCGCCATCGAAAGTGAAGGCGCCGATCAACCCGTTCACCCCGCGTGCGCTCGGTGCCCGGGGCGTGGAGCGCACCATCCGCGCCTATGTGCGCGCCGCGCGGCTGGCGCGCGATGCCGGCTACGACGGCGTGGAGGTGATGGGTTCTGAAGGCTATCTGATCAATACCTTTGCCAGCGCGCGCACCAACCGCCGCGACGATGCATGGGGCGGCGACCTGCGCCGGCGCCTGCGCCTGGCCACCGAAGTGGTGGCGCGGATTCGCCAGGCCTGCGGACCGGACTTCATCCTGATCTACCGGCTGTCGATGCTGGAACTGGTGCCGGACGGTTCCGACTGGAACGAGATCGTCGAACAGGCCCGCGCGATCGAAGCGGCCGGCGCCACCATCCTCAATACCGGCATCGGCTGGCATGAAGCGCGGGTTCCGACGATCGCCACCTCGGTGCCGCGCGCGGCTTTTGCCGGCGTCACCGCCAGGCTGCGCCCACATGTGCGGCTGCCGGTGGTCGCCACCAACCGCATCAACATGCCGGACGTCGCCGAGGCCATCCTCGCGTCCGGCGCCGCCGACATGGTGTCGATGGCGCGCCCGCTGCTGGCCGATCCGCAGTGGGCGGCCAAGGCCCGCGGCGGCCGCACGCAGGCGATCAACACCTGCATCGCCTGCAACCAGGCCTGCCTGGACCATGTGTTCGTCAACCGCACGGCGAGCTGCCTGGTGAATCCGCGTGCCTGCGCGGAGACCGAACTGAACTGGTCGCCTGCGGAGACGCCGAAGCGCATCGCCGTGGTCGGCGCCGGGCCGGCGGGCCTCGCCTGCGCGACCGTGGCCGCTGAACGCGGTCATCACGTCACGCTGTTCGAAGCCGCGGACGCGATCGGTGGACAGTTCAACCTCGCCCGGCGGATTCCCGGCAAGGAGGAATTCGACGAGACGGTGCGCTGGTTCGGCCATCGCATCGAGGACACCGGCGTGGCGTTGCGCCTGTCCACCCCTGCCGATGCCGCCACCCTCGCCGGCTTCGACGAGGTGGTGCTGGCCACCGGCGTCCGCCCGCGTGCGGTGGATTTTCCCGGCCACGACCACCCCAAGGTGGTCGGCTATGCCGACGTGATCCGGGGCCGGGTGGTGCCCGGCGCGCGGGTGGCGATCGTCGGTGCCGGCGGCATCGGCTTCGACGTCGCCGAATTCCTCGCCCATGCCGGGCCGTCGTCCACGCTCGACCCGGAGCGCTGGATGCGCGAATGGGGCGTCGACCCGACCTTCGAGCGGCCGGGCGGCCTGCAGCCGGCGCAGCCACCGGCCCCGGCCCGCGCGCTGTGGCTGCTGCAGCGCAGCCCGGGCAGGCCCGGCGCGCGCCTGGGCAAGACCACCGGCTGGATCCACCGTGCCGCGCTGAAGGCACTGCAGGTGCGCATGCACGGCGGCGTCGAATATCTGCGGGTGGATGATGCCGGCTTCCATGTGCGCATCGACGGTGTCGACGAGGCGCTGCCGGTCGACCACGTGGTGGTCTGCGCCGGACAGGAACCGCATCGCCCGCTGCGCGATGCCCTCGTCGGTGGCAGCGCGCGCGTACATGTGATCGGGGGTGCCGATGTCGCCGCGGAACTCGATGCCAAGCGTGCGATCGCGCAGGGCACGCGCCTCGCCGCGACGCTGTAGCCGGTGCCATCGATCCGGAAAACAGCCGTCGCTGCCTACTCCGGATAAGCTGAACAGGGCAACCCCATCGGGGACCGCCCATTCAGGAACCGTTGCCATTGGCGCTTTTACCGTGCGCCCACCTTCCGGGGCCAACCTGCCCCGGAACCGGCCCGGGTCGCGTTCGGCGATTCCGGTGCCCGGGCAGAAGTGTGCCGCAGAGCCCGCTGCCCTTGTCGCGAATCCCTCGCGAGCGTCCCGGCTGATGCCGGACGTGCCTATCGCCATGCCGGAATCCGCTGCGACCGCCGTTCCCTACGGGACGACGCCGCCGGCCGGCGCAACGGAGCAAGGACCGAACATGCAACTGAGCTGGATCCTGTGGCTGGCATCGATTCTTCCCCAGCCCGCCGCCGATTCGTTATGCCTGAGCACGACCGTCTACCTGGAAGCCCGCAACCAGTCCGAGCGCGGCCAGAAAGCCGTCGCCGAAGTCGCCCTGAGGCGGCAGGACAGCGGCCTGTGGGGCGAGTCGATGTGCGAGGTGGTCACCGCGCGCAAGCAGTTCGCCCCGACCATCGTGTCCCCGCGCACGCGCCTCAACAATGTCGAGGCGTGGTCGCAGGCGGTCACGATCGCCCTGGAAGCGGAACGCAACTGGTCGCTGCCGCCGGGCGAGCGCACCGAGATCGTGCCCGGCGCGAGCCACTTCATGGCGCATGCGATCGCCAGCCCGGGCTGGCGCAATGCCTACCAGGTCGCACAGATCGGCGACCACACCTTCCTGCGCGTGCAACGGCTGACGCCGCGTGCGGCCGCCGGTGCCTCGGCGAGCGCCGCGGCGGCGAAGGGCTGATCGGCACGCGATGACCGCCGGCCGGCAATCCGCCGCTGCCGCCGGAAGCAATGCCCCCCCAGACAGCAAGGCCGCGCGATGCGCGGCCTTGCTGCGTTGACGTTGCCGGATCCCGCAGCGCTCAGCTGCGCTTTTCGATCGGCACGAACTCGAGGTTTTCGGGGCCCGTGTAGTTCGCGCTGGGGCGGATGATCTTGCCGTCGATGCGCTGCTCGATCACGTGCGCGCTCCAGCCGCTGGTGCGGGCGATCACGAACAGCGGGGTGAACATCGCCGTCGGCACGCCCATCATGTGGTAGCTCACCGCGCTGAACCAGTCGAGGTTGGGGAACATCTTCTTGATGTCCCACATCACCGTCTCCAGACGCTCGGCGATGTCGTACATCTTCATGCTGCCCTGCTCTTCCGACAGGTCCTTCGCCACCTTCTTGATGACCTCGTTGCGCGGATCACCGGTGGTGTAGACCGGGTGCCCGAAGCCGATCACCACTTCCTTGCGCTCCACGCGCGCCCTGATGTCGGCTTCCGCCTCGTCGGGCGAGTCGTAGCGCTTCTGCACCTCGAACGCGACCTCGTTGGCGCCGCCGTGCTTCGGCCCGCGCAGCGCGCCGATCGCACCCGCAATGCAGGAATACATGTCGCTGCCGGTGCCGGCGATCACGCGCGCGGTGAACGTCGATGCGTTGAATTCGTGCTCGGCGTAGAGGATCAGCGAGGTATGCATCGCGCGCACCCAGCTTTCCGGCGGCGGCTCGCCGTGCAGCAGGTGCAGGAAGTGCCCGCCGATGGAGTCGTCGTCGGTCTCGACGTCGATGACCCGGCCGTTGTGGGCCCAGTGGTACCAGTACAGCAGCATCGAGCCGAGCGAGGCCATCAGCCTGTCGGCGATGTCGCGCGCGCCGGGATGGTTGTGGTCGTCCTTTTCCGGGGTCACGCAGCCGAGCACCGAGACGCCTGTGCGCATCACGTCCATCGGGTGCGCCGAGGGCGGCAGCTCTTCCAGCGCGGCCTTGACCGCCGCCGGGATGCCGCGCAGCGACTTCAGCTTCGCCTTGTAGGCGCGCAGCTCCGCGGCGTTGGGCAGCCTGCCGTGCACCAGCAGGTGGGCGATCTCCTCGAACTCGCTGGTGGTGGCGAAGTCGAGGATGTCGTAGCCGCGGTAGTGCAGGTCGTTGCCACTGCGGCCGACGGTGCACAGCGCGGTGTTGCCGGCCGGGGTGCCGGACAGGGCCACGGACTTCTTCGGCTTGAACGCCGGGGCGGTGGTGTCGCTCATGTCGTTTCTCCGTTGGGGCGTGCCGCCCGCGGGTTGCCCGGATCGGCACGGATTGAAGGCTTCGGTCGTTCCTGCCCGGCCCGCGCCCATCCGCGCGGCGCCGTGGCGACGCTTATTTCTTTGCGGCGAACTGCGAATCCAGGCGCTCCTCGAACGCGTGGTAACCGATGCGCTCGTAGAGCTCCTCGCGGGTCTGCATGGCATCCACGACGGACTGCTGGTGGCCGTCGCGACGCACCGCGGTGTACACGGCTTCGGCTGCCTTGTTGGCGGCGCGGAAGGCCGACAGCGGAAACAGCTGGATCGCAACACCGGCGGACGCCAGCTCGTCGCGGGTGAACAGCGGCGTCCTGCCGAACTCGGTGATGTTGGCCAGCACCGGCACCTTCACCGCGTCGACGAACCGGCGGTAGGTGTCGAGGTCGTAGGCGGCCTCGGCGAAGATGCCGTCGGCACCGGCCTCGACGCAGGCCAGTGCGCGTTCGATCGCCGCGTCCACGCCTTCCACCGCGATCGCATCGGTGCGCGCGATCAGGAAGAACTCCGGATCGGTCTTCGCATCGGCTGCCGCCTTGACGCGGTCGGCCATCTCGCCCTGCGACACGATCTCCTTGCCGGGGCGATGCCCGCAACGCTTGGCGCCGACCTGGTCCTCGATATGGCAGGCGGCGGCGCCGGCCTTGATCAGCGACTTCACCGTGCGCTCGATGTTGAAGGCGCTGGCGCCGAAACCGGTGTCGATATCGACCAGCAACGGCAGGTCGCAGACGTCGGTGATGCGGCGGGTGTCGATCAGCACGTCCTCGAGCGTGTTGATGCCGAGGTCCGGCATCCCCAGCGAACCCGCGGCGACGCCGCCACCCGACAGGTAGATCGCACGGAAGCCGGCGCGCTGCGCCAGCAGGGCGTGGTTGGCGTTGATCGCGCCGATCACCTGCAGCGGCGACTCGGCGGCAAGGGCAGCGCGGAACCGTGCTCCCGGGGAAGCGGAAGCGCCAGTGGACGGATGACTCATGGAAGGCTCCAGTCAGGCCGGCACTGCCGGCGGGAGTGGCGGTCGTCCCGCCATGCCCGCCACTCTTGCAGTTCTGGACGGGTTGATCAATCTTGATCATGTCGATCAACATATCGCCCGCCATGCCGAATGATGCCACCGACCCGCCTCCCGACCTGCTCACCGCGCGCGACGCCTGCGCGCTGCTCGGCATCAGCCAGTCCACGCTGTATGCCTATGTCAGCCGCGGCCTGCTGCGTTCGCGCCCGGGGGCGGACCATCGCAGCCGCGTGTACCTGCGGCAGGACGTCGAGCGCCTTGCCGGCCGCAAGCGCAGTGGCCGGGGGGCGGCACAGGGCGCGGCGCAGAGCCTCGACCGTGGCCTGCCGGTGCTGGAAACACGGATTTCGCTGATCCGCGCCGACAGCCCCTACTACCGCGGTCGCTCGGCGGTGGCCGCGGTGCGGGCAGGCGCGGGGCTGGAAGACATCGCGCGGCTCCTGTGGGACTGCGGTGCCGACGACCCCTTCGCGCGGGTGGCCGTCGCCCCGTGGCCGGAAGACGCCGCGCCGCTCGCACGCGCTGCCGGCCTGCCGCCGCTGGAACGCACGATGGCGGCGCTGCCGCTGCTCGCGCTCGATACCGTGGGCGCCTTCAGCGCCGCACCCCGCGCGCGCCACGAGATCGCCGCCTGCCTGCTGCGCGATGTCTGCGCACTGCTGGTCGCCGCCGAGCGTACGCCGGGCCCGGTGCACCTGCAGCTCGCACGGGGGTGGCGAGCCGACGACGCCGCATTCGCGGAGCTGGTCCGCGCGGCTCTGGTGCTGTGCGCCGACCACGAACTCAACGTGTCCGCGTTCGCGGCGCGCGTGGTGGCCTCCACCGGCGCGCACCTGCATGCGACGGCCTGCGCCGGACTCGCGGCGCTCTCTGGGCCGCGCCACGGAGGTGCCACCGCGCGTGCCTGGGCGCTGATCGCCGAGGCGCGCGCGGGCGATCCGCTCGCGGTGATCGCCGCGCGCTGGCAGCGTGGCGACGATCTCCCCGGGTTCGGCCATGCGCTGTATCCGGAGGGCGACCCGCGCGCGGCCGAACTGTTGCGGCTGCTGCGCGCCGGGGCCGCCGACACCGCGGTGATGCAGGAGCTGGACGCGATCATCGCCGCCGCCGAGGAAGTCAGCGGCGAGCGCCCGAACATCGACCTGATGCTGGCGGCGATCTGCCATGTCCACGGGCTGCCGGCCACACCGGCGCTGGTGCTGTTCGCCGCCGGGCGCGTTACCGGCTGGCTGGCACATGCACTCGAGCAGCAGGCCGAAGGCCGCCTGATCCGTCCGCGTGCCCGCTACACCGGCGTGATGCCGGACGAGCGCGTGGACGGTACGCACCCGGGCGACGACGCAGGATCGTGAGCGGCTGCTTCAGTCCGCCGCCAGCGCGCGTCGCACTTCGTCCAGCGAACCGGGGTCGTCGAGGGTGGAGAGATCACCGGGATCCTGCCCTTGGGCCAATGCCTGCAGCGATCGCCGCAGCAGCTTGCCCGACCGCGTCTTCGGCAGGGCGTTGACGATATAGACCCGGGCCGGCCGCGCCACCGCCCCCAGCGAAGTGTCCACCGCGCGCTGCATGTCGCGTGCGGCCTGTTCGCGTGCGGCGTCGTCGGCACCGGCGTCGCGCAGGGTGGCGAACACCACCGGTACCTGCCCCTTGAGCGCGTCGGCCACGCCGATGACCGCCGCCTCCGCAACCGCCGGACACGACGACACCACCTCCTCGATCTCGCGCGTGCCGAGCCGGTGGCCGGCGACGTTGATCACGTCGTCGGTGCGGCCGAGGATGAAGGTGTAGCCCTCGTCGTCGCGGATCGCCCAGTCCAGCGAGCTGTAGACCAGTTCGTTGAAGTGGCTGAAATAGCTGTCGACGAAACGCCGGTCGTCGCGCCAGATCGTGCTCATGCAACCCGGTGGCAGTGGCGGCTCGATCACCAGCACGCCCTTGCGGTTCGGCCCGACCTCCTCGCCGGTCGCTTCGTCGACGACCTTCATCCGGTAACCGAGGTTGGGAAACCCGGGCGAGCCGAACTTCACCGGGCGCATGTCCAGGCCCGGCATCAGGGTGAGCGCCGGCCAGCCGGTTTCGGTCTGCCAGTAGTTGTCGATGACCGGCTTGCCGAGCGCCTCACTGATCCACGTCGCAGTGGGTTCGTCCAGCGGCTCGCCGGCAAGGAACAGGTACGCAAGCTTCGACAGGTCGTGGTCGCGGAGATGGCGGATGTCGTGCTTCTTCAGCACGCGGATCGCGGTGGGCGAGGAGAACATCGTGCGCACGCCGTATTTCTCGCACAGGGACCACCAGATGCCGGGGTCCGGATTCACCGGCAGCCCCTCGTAAAGCACCGAGGTGCAACCGCCGATCAGTGGCGCGTACACGTTGTACGAATGGCCGACCGCCCAGCCGACATCGGACGTGGAGAACATCACCTGGCCCGGGGCGCAGTCGAAGATGGTGCGCATCGACTGCGCCATCGCCACCGCGTAGCCGCCAACGTCGCGCTGCACGCCCTTGGGCTTCCCCGTGGTGCCGGAGGTGTAGAGCAGGTAGCTGGGCTCGTTGGATTCCAGCCATTCGACCGGCACCCCGGCGTCGCCGACGTCCGCACGCAGGGTCGCGTAGTCGACGTCGCGCCCTTCGACGCGCGGCTGCGCGGGATCGAGCCCGCGCGAGACGATCAGCACGTGCGGCGGCGGCGCCTTGGCGCGCGCGCAGGCCTCGTCGACCAGTCCCTTGTACGGGATCACCCGGCCGCCACGGCAGCCGGCATCCGCGGCGATCAGCAGTTTCGGCTCGGCATCGTCGATGCGCAGGGCGAGGTTGTGCGCGGCGAAGCCGCCGAACACCACCGAATGCACCGCGCCGATCCGCGCACACGCCAGCATCGCGAACACCGCCTCGGCCATGTTGGGCATATAGATGACGACGCGGTCGCCACGGCCCACATCGAGCCGCTGCAGCACGGCGGCAAACGTGTTCACTTCGCGATGCAGCTGGCGGTAGGTGACCTCGCGCGTCTCGCCGGTCTCGGTGGACACCGCCACCAGCGCAAGCTGCTCCCCGCGCTCGTCGAGATGGCGGTCGACGGCGTTGTAGCAGAGGTTGGTCTGCCCGCCGACGAACCAGCGCCGGAACGGCGGATTCGAGTATTCGAGGATCTGCCGCGGCGGCACATGCCAGTGGATGCGCTTCGCCTCCTCCGCCCAGAACGCTTCGGGCTCATCAATCGAGCGGCGGTAGACCTCTTCGTAGTCCATGGTGCGATCCCGCGAAAGCCGATCGCCCGAGAATAGTCCGCGACCACGCTGCCGGTAGTTCGACCTTCGTCTTACGCCCGGCCCATCCGGAGCTTGCGCGGGTCCGGACGCGGGGGACGTGTTCCAGTGCCCCGTTGTGATGCGCGCTGCCCGCCGCCGACGCAGGGGGATGGCCGGCGGCCGGATGTGGGAGGAGGACGCGGAGATATCCGGCTGGGCATCCCCCTGTGGCCGTGGCGGGCCGCCCGCGCACCGCCCAGCCGGTGCTCTGGCTTTGGCTGGCTTTTTGCCATGGGCGTCCGGGCGCGAAGCTCCGCGCTCGGTGAAAACCCCTCAATCGAGAGAAGAACCCAAAAAAAAGGACAGCGGCGTTCGCCGCTGTCCTCCAGGTTCATAGATCCGGCATCGAGAGCCGGCCAGACCCGCATCAACCCAGCAGATGGGCCACGCCGCTGCGCTCTTCCTCGAGCTCGGCCAGCGTCTTGTCGATGTAGGAGCGACTGAAGTCGTCGATCGGCAGGTCCTGCACGATCGTGTAGCGGCCGTTCTCGGTGGTGACCGGGAAGCCGAACATGACGCCCTCCGGGATGCCGTAGCTGCCGTCCGACGGCACGCCCATGGTCACCCACTTGCCGTTCGAGCCGAGCACCCAGTCGCGGATGTGGTCGATCGCGGCATTCGCGGCCGAAGCGGCCGACGACAGCCCGCGCGCCTCGATGATCGCCGCGCCGCGCTTGCCGACGGTCGGAATGAAGGTGTTCGCGTTCCATTCCTGGTCGTTGATCGCATCGCCGATCGACGCACCGTCGGCGGTGGCGAAGCGGTAGTCGGGGTACATGGTCGGGCTGTGGTTGCCCCAGACGACCAGCTTCTCGATGCCGCCGACCGGCTTGCCGAGCTTCGTCGCCAGCTGGCTCAGCGCGCGGTTGTGATCCAGGCGCAGCATCGCGGTGAAGTTTTCAGGCTTCAGGTCCGGCGCCGACTTCATGGCGATGTAGGCATTGGTGTTGGCCGGGTTGCCGACCACCAGCACCTTGACGTCGCGGCTGGCGACCTTGTTCAGCGCCGCGCCCTGGGCGGTGAAGATCTTGGCGTTCTCCAGCAGCAGGTCCTTGCGCTCCATGCCCGGGCCGCGCGGACGCGCGCCGACCAGCAGCGCCACGTCGGCGTCCTTGAAGGCCACTTCCGGGTCATCGGTGCCGACCATGCCCGCCAGCAGCGGGAACGCGCAGTCCTCGAGCTCCATCATCACGCCCTTGAGCGCGGCCTGGGCCTTTTCCATCGGCAGCTCGAGCATCTGCAGGATGACGGGCTGGTCACGGCCCAGCATCTCGCCGGAGGCGATGCGGAACAGCAGCGCGTAGCCGATCTGGCCTGCGGCACCGGTAACGGCGACTCGGACGGGGGTCTTCATTGCGTGGAATCCTCTGGTTGCAGTGGGAGCGGCAGACGCGTCAGTACACGCGATAGCCGAGTTTGCGCAGGCCCTGGTCGAGGGCGGCGGTGTCGTAGCCGCGCACGACCTGCTGGCCGATGATCGTGGTGGGGACGCCGCGCGCACCGATCGCCTGCATCGCGCGGTCGCCTTCGGGGGTGTCGACGTCGAGCACGCGGTAGCGCACGTTCGCGCGTTCGAAATCGCTCTGCTGCCTGCGGCAGTAGCCGCACCACTCCGCGGCCAGCATCACGATGCGGTCGTCGGCGGTGCCGATGCGCGGATCATCCGGATGCAACGCGGGTTCCGCATCGCGCTGGAAGTGGTGCCAGGCGCCGGCGGCGGCAAGCAACAGCAGCAGCACCGGCCAGCGCATCGATCAGCCCAGCAGCGGGCGCGGGGCCCGGGCGGCGGCGGCACGTGCGCAATGCGCAGGCGCGAAATCGGCGATCGATGGAATCGTCTGCGGCATCTGAAAGGTCGTAAGCCAGCCCGGCGCGGCGCGCGGCGGGCTGGCGATTTTACCACCCGTCGGGGCATGGCCGCCCCGACAGGCCGGCCGCACTCAGGCGGCGAGGATCTTGTTCCACTCGGCAACGCGCCCCGCGTTCGCCGCCAGCACCGCATCGGCGTCGCCTTCGATCTTCACCGACTTGATGGCGTCGCCCTGCTTGACCGCGTCGACCACGTCGAGGCCTTCCACGACCTTGCCGAACACGGTGTGCTTGCCGTCCAGCCAGTCGGTCTTGATGTGGGTGATGAAGAACTGGCTGCCATTGGTGTTCGGGCCGGCATTGGCCATCGACAGCACGCCGCGGTCATGCTTGACACCGTTGCCGGTCTCGTCCTCGAAGCGGTAGCCGGGGCCGCCGCGGCCGCTGCCCTCGGGGCAACCGCCCTGGATCATGAAATCGGCGATGACGCGATGGAACGAGAGGCCGTCGTAGAAGCCGCGGCGGGCGAGGTAGACGAAGTTGGCCACGGTCAGCGGGGCCTTTTCAGCGAACAGCTCGACCTTGATCTGGCCACGGTCGGTGTCGAACAGGGCGTGCAGGGACATGGGGGAATCCTTGTGAAGGGGCAGCCGCCTTCGGCGCCTGCGTGAACGGTGAATGCGGGGATCGGGACCGCCTGCAGCATCGACGGCACCTGCCGGTATATGATACCCGGCTTCCTTCCCACGAGCCTCGCGCCCTGCCCCGCAACGGCGCCCGCTCCACTGTGCCCGCCATATGTCCATCGAACGCTTGCGCAACATCGCCATCGTCGCCCACGTCGACCACGGCAAGACCACCCTCGTCGACCAGCTGCTGAAGACGTCCGGAACCCTGGACGAGCGCGCGGTCGTCCCCGACCGGGTGATGGACAGTGGCGACATCGAGAAGGAGCGTGGCATCACCATCCTCTCGAAGAACACCGCCATCCGCTGGACCCATCCGCAGACCGGGGAGGTGTGGCGCATCAACATCGTCGACACCCCGGGCCACGCCGATTTCGGCGGCGAGGTCGAGCGCGTGCTGTCGATGGTCGACTCGGTGCTGATCCTGGTCGACGCGATGGACGGGCCGATGCCGCAGACCCGCTTCGTGACCCAGAAGGCCTTCGCGATGGGCTTCAAGCCGATCGTGGTGGTCAACAAGGTCGACCGCCCCGGTGCGCGCCCGAGCTGGGTGCTGGACCAGACCTTCGACCTGTTCGACCGTCTCGGCGCCAACGACGACCAGCTCGACTTCCAGGTGGTGTATGCATCCGGCCTGCAGGGCTATGCGGGGCTCACCGATGATGTCCGCAGCGGCGACATGACCCCGCTGTTCGATGCCATCTGCCAGCACGTGCCGGCGCCGCCGGTCGATCCGGACGGCCCGTTCCAGATGCGCGTGACCTCGCTGGACTACAACAACTACGTCGGCGTGATCGGCATCGGCCGCATCCAGCGCGGCAAGGTGAAGACCAACCAGCAGGTGACCGTGGTGGCCGCCGACGGCAGCCGCCGCAACGCCAAGGTGCTCCAGGTGCTGGGCTTCATGGGTCTCGAGCGCGTCGAGGTCCCGGAAGCACAGGCCGGCGACATCATCGCGTTCTCGGGCATCGAGGGGCTGGGCATTTCCGACACCCTGTGCGACCCGTCCGCGGTCGAGCAGCTGCCGGTGCTCAAGGTCGACGAGCCGACGATCTCGATGACCTTCCAGGTCAACGATTCGCCGTTCGCAGGCGTCAAGGACCGCTCCGGCGGCAAGTTCCTCACCAGCCGTCAGCTGCGCGACCGCCTCACCCGCGAGACCGCGCACAACGTGGCGCTCAAGGTCGAGGACACCGCCGACGCCGACAAGTTCAAGGTCTCCGGCCGCGGCGAGCTGCACCTGTCGATCCTGATCGAGAACATGCGCCGCGAGGGTTACGAACTTGCGGTGTCGCGCCCGGAAGTGATCATCCGCGAGGTCGATGGCAAGGTCGAGGAGCCGTACGAGGCGCTGGTCGTCGACATGGACGAGCAGTACCAGGGCGGCGTCATGGGCCGGCTGGGCGAGCGCAAGGCGCTGCTGCAGAACATGGAGCCCGACGGCAAGGGCCGCGTGCGCCTGGACTACATCATCCCGGCGCGCGGCCTGATCGGCTTCCAGACCGAATTCAAGACGCTGACCGCCGGCACCGGCCTGCTGTTCCACGTGTTCGACCACTACGGCCCGAAGGCTGATGGCGACATCGGCCAGCGCAACAACGGCGTGCTGATCTCCAACGGCACCGGCCCGTCGCCTGCGTACGCGCAGATGGCGATGCAGGAACGCGGCCGGCTCTTCATCGAGCCGGGCGAAGAGATCTACGAAGGCCAGATCGTCGGCATCAACGCCAAGGACAACGACCTCACCGTCAATGCGCTGCGCGGCAAGCAGCTGACCAACTTCCGCGCCTCCGGCAAGGATGACGACGAAGGCCTGATCCCGGCGATCAAGTTCTCGCTGGAGCAGGCGCTGGAGTTCATCGACGACGACGAGCTGGTCGAGGTCACGCCGAAGGCGATCCGCCTGCGCAAGAAGCACCGCTCCGAAGTGGACCGCAAGCGCGCCAGCCGCGCCGCCTGATCCCGGCCACGGCCATGAGCGACTTCATCGCCTGGCTGCCGGATGCCGACACGCTCGATGCGCTGGAGGCACTGTGTGCGGCATTGCCCGGGGCGTTCCCGGCGATGCCGCCACTGCAGTTGCGCCGGCGCGCGCAACTGCACATGACGCTGCGTTACCTGGCGGAAGGATTGCCCGACGACCCGGCGCCGCTGTACGCGGCACTGGCCGACCTCGCTGCGCGCACGCCACGCCTGCCTGTGCAGCTGGGACGGCTGGAAAGCTGGCCGGGTGCCGACGTGCTGGTCGCGCGCCCTGCGCCATCGGATGCGCTCGACGAGCTGTTCGCCGCGCTGGATGCGGTGGCAGTGGCCTGCGGCCATGCGCCGGAACCACGGCGGCCGCGCCCGCACATCACCCTCGCCTATCTGCCCAGGGGGCAGTCCGCGGCCGGCCTGGCGACGCCTGCACCGGGCGTGCTGCCGCTGCCGATCGATGCCTGCCTTGGCAGCCTGTCGCTCGCACGCACCGCGCCCGGCCGCTACGACAGCCTGCAATGGTGGCCTCTGGCCGAGCCACCCTGCATGTCGTCCGACGCGCACCCACGATGAGCACCGGGACCGCCACCGGCGGACCCGCCGACACGGCGCCGCCATCACCCGCCGCCCCGTTGCGTGCGGTGGCGGTGTTCGAGGCCGGCAAGGGCGTGGCCGCCCTGCTGGCGGCGGGCGCGCTCGGCTGGCTGGGCGCGCCGCAACTGCAGCGGTTGGCCGAATCACTCGCCGCGCGTGTCGGCGCACCGCTCGACCGCGATCGGGTGGCCTGGCTGGAGCGCGTGTTCGATGCCGGCACCCTCGACCTCGTGCTGGTGGTGCTGCTGCTCTACGCAGCGGTGCGCTTCGTCGAGGCCTGGGGCCTGTGGCGTGCACGTGGCTGGGCGTCCTGGCTGGGCTGCATCGGTGCCGCGATGTACCTGCCGATCGAACTGCGCGAACTCTGGCGCCATCCCGGCTGGCTTCCTGCCACCGTGCTGGCGATCAACCTCGCCGTGGTCTGGGTGCTGGGGCGCGACTGCCTGCGGCGCATGCGCGTGCAGGCAGCGCGCGCCGGCTAGGGCGGCGGCGAGGCCTGCGGCGAGCCGGTGTTCGCGGAATCGGCGACCTCGTCGTGATCCGCCGACCCGCCGGCACCGTGCCTGGCCATGGCGAGCGTGCCACCCAGTTCGGTGCGCCGGCGCGCCAGCGACCGCGGATGCTCGCGACGCAGGAAGTCCATCATCCGCTCGCGCACCGCGGCACGCAGGTCGTAGTCGTCGCCGGAATTGCGCGCACTGACCAGCAGGCGCACCTTCATCGCATCCGGCTGCAGGTCGTCGACATGCACCACGCAGACGCGTCCGTCCCAGCGCGGGTCGGACTGGCAGATCCGCTGCAGCTCGTCGCGCACGGCCTGCAGCGGCGTGCCGTGGTCGAGCCACACGTACACCGGGCCGAGAATCTCCGCGCTGCTGCGGGTCCAGTTCTGGAACGGGTTCTCGATGAACCACTGCAGCGGCACCACCAGCCGACGCTGGTCCCAGATCCGCACCACCACGTAGGCGCTGGTGATCTCCTCGATGCGACCCCACTCGCCCTCGACAATCACCACGTCGTCGAGGCGGATCGGCTGGGTGATGGCGATCTGCAGGCCGGCGATCAGGTTGCCGAACACGGGCTTCGCCGCGAAACCCGCGACCACGCCCACCAGGCCCGCGGACGCCAGCAGCGCGGCGCCCACCTGGCGGATGGTCGGGAAGGTCATCAGGATCACCGCCAGCCCGACCAGCATGATGCCGATCTGCACCGCGCGGCCGATCACCCGGGTCTGTGTCTGGATGCGTCGTGCATGCAGGTTGTCGACGACGTCGACGGGGTTGCGCGCGATGATGCGCTGCTCGATCGCGCCCACGCCGCGCACCAGCGCCCAGGTCACGCAGGCGAGCCCGCCGACACCCAGCAGATGCTGGATCCGGTCGATCCACACATCGGGGAGCGGCGTGGCCGCCACCCTGCATCGCGCACGCCGCAGGCCGTCGCCGACCTGGGGTCGAGCGTGCGCTGTCAGCGCACCAGCGGCTGTGCCAGCGAACCCTGCTTGCGCACGATCGCGATCGCGATCTCCAGCGCCTGCTCGTAGTTCAGGCGCGGATCCACGGCGGAACGGTAGGCCCGGCCGAGGTCGACCTCGGTGAGGTCACGCGCGCCACCGGTGCACTCGGTGACGTCCTCGCCGGTCAGCTCGAGATGCACACCGCCCAGTCGCGTGCCGGCGGCCGCGTGCAGGTCGAAGGCCTGGTCGAGCTCGTTGCGGATGCGTTCGAAGCGCCGCGTCTTGTAGCCGTTGCTGGTCGACTCGGTATTGCCGTGCATCGCATCGCAGATCCACAGCACGCGCCGCCCTTCGCGCTTCACCACGTCGAGCAGCGGCGGCAGCTTCTGTGCGATCTCGCGGTCGCCCATGCGATGGATCAGGCCCAGCCGGCCCGGCTCGTCGTGCGGGTTGAGCACGTCGATCAGTCGCATCAGCTGATCAGGCGTCACCGTCGGGCCGACCTTGACCGCGATCGGATTGCGGATGCCACGGAAGTACTCGACATGCGCGCCATCCAGCGCCGCCGTGCGCATGCCGATCCACGGGAAATGGGTGCTGAGGTTGAACCAGCCCCACTGCCGGGGCACCTGGCGGGTGAACGCCTCCTCGTAGGGCAGCAGCAGCGCTTCGTGCGAGGTGTAGAAGTCGACGCGGTTGAGGTTGTGCACCTCGCTGCCCGACAGTGTCTCCATGAAGCGCACCGCGTCGCCGATGCTCGCGACCATGTGCTGGTATTCGGCCGCCAGCGGCGAATGCCCCATCCAGCCCAGGTTCCAGTACTCCGGGTGGTGGAGATCGGCAAAACCGCCATCGATCAGCGACCGGGTGAAGTTCATCGTCAGGGCCGAACGCGCGTGCGCCTTGACCATGCGCCGCGGGTCCGGCGCGCGGTCCTGCGCGGTGAAGGCCGGGCCGTTGATCATGTCGCCGCGATAGCTCGGCAGGGTCACGCCGTCGCGGGCTTCCGTATCGGTCGAACGCGGTTTGGCGTACTGCCCGGCGAAGCGGCCCACGCGAACCACCGGCAGGCGCAGGCCATGCACGAGCACCAGGCTCATCTGCAGCAGCACCTTGAGGCGGTTGGAGATGACCTCGGAGGTGCAGTCGGCGAAGTTCTCCGCGCACTCGCCGCCCTGCAGCAGGAAGCGGCGGCCCTCCTGCGCATCGGCGATCTGCTGCTTGAGGGCGAGGATCTCCCATGACGTGACCAGCGGCGGCAACGCGCGCAGTTCTTCCTGCACCACCGCCAGCGTCTCGGCATCGGCATAGTGCGGCATCTGCAATGCCGGGCGGTCGCGCCAGCTGCCGGGCTGCCAGTCATCGGCCAGCTGCACCGGCATCAGGTTGCGTTCGGGGGAGACCATCGGATGTCCTGTTGCGTGGGCACTCATGATGCCAGAGCGACGCATCGGGTCAATTTCGCCGCGACCGGCGACGGAACGCGGCATACAGCGCCCAGACGGCCAGCAGCACGAACCACAGCAGGCTCCACGCCGGCATCGACAGCCCCAGGAACGTCCAGTCGACATTGCCGCAGTCACCGGTGCCGGTCATGACCCGGCGGATCAGGCTGGTGGTCGACAGGGTGTCGCGCAGGAACTCGAACGGCGGCCCGCAGGCGGGAACCTCCGGCGGGTTGAGCTGCAGCCAGGTATGGCGGCCGGCAATCGCCGCGCCCACGGCCGCCGCCAGCAGCGCGAGCATGCCCCACCCCCGTCGCCAGCCCGCGCCACGCGGTGCGGCGAGCCCGCCCACCAGCAGCACGATGCCGAGCGCGATGAAGGCGACGCGCTGGAAGATGCACAGCGGACAGGGCTCCAGGCCCCATTGCAGCTGCGAGAAGATCGCGAATCCCACCAGCGCGAAGCAGATGGCGGACGCGGTGAGGAACTGTGCCCGGAACGACCAGGCGAAGGGGTTGCTACCCATGATGGCCCTGTTGGCTGAGGCGCCGCGGTCACGGGCAGGCCACGACCGGTGAAGCGCGGAACCATAACAAAAAACCCCGGTCTGGACCGGGGTTTCTCGGGAATCGCCAGGCGGATGCCTGTCTTACGCCTCGTCGGCGCCGGCAGCCGCCTGCGGGCGGTCGACCAGCTCGACATAGGCCATCGGCGCGTTGTCGCCGGCACGGAAACCGCACTTGAGGATGCGCAGGTAGCCGCCCGGGCGCGCCTGGTAGCGCGGGCCCAGCTCGACGAACAGCTTGCCCACCGCTTCCTTGTCGCGCAGACGCGCGAACGCGAGGCGGCGGTTGGCGACGCCATCGACCTTGGCCATGGTGATCAGCGGCTCGGCAATGCGGCGCAGTTCCTTGGCCTTGGGCAGGGTGGTCTTGATCAGCTCGTTCTTGAACAGCGATGCCGCCATGTTCTTGAACATCGCCTCGCGGTGGGCGCTGGTGCGGTTGAACTTGCGACCGGCTTTCTGGTGGCGCATGGGTAGGATCCTTCAGGTCTGAATACTGGGTCTGTGGGTTGCACTGTCGCCGTCATGGCGTTGGAACCTGGACTGCGGATGGTCCGTGCCGGAACTCCGTTCCCGGCGTCGTCGCGTGCCTTTGGGCCGTCGACATGTGGTGCTTCTGCATCCTGCGGCATCCATGGACGCCGCCGTTTCCTGCTTCGATCAACCGCGGTGTCGGTGCCGGCACGGGCACCGAATGTCCGGCCGGTGCCCGTCAGGCACCGGCTGGACGCACCGGTCAGCCGAGCATGCCGTGGCTGGCAACGCCGGCCGGCGGCCAGTTCTCCAGCTTCATGCCCAGCGACAGGCCACGCTGTGCGAGGACTTCCTTGATCTCGGTCAGCGACTTCTTGCCGAGGTTCGGGGTCTTCAGCAGCTCGACTTCGGTCTTCTGGATCAGGTCGCCGATGTAGTAGATGCTCTCGGCCTTGAGGCAGTTGGCCGAACGCACCGTCAGCTCCAGATCGTCGATCGGGCGCAGCAGCAGCGGATCGACACCGGCGGTCTGCTGCTTCGCCGCACCGCGGTCGCGGTTGGTGAAGTCGCCGAACACCGACAGCTGGTCGGTGAGGATGTCGGCGGCGGTGCGCACGGCTTCCTCGGCGTCGATCGTGCCGTTGGTCTCGATGTCGAGGACCAGCTTGTCGAGGTCGGTGCGCTGCTCGACGCGCGCGGCCTCGACTTCGTACGCCACGCGGCGCACGGGCGAGAACGAGGCGTCCAGCATCAGCCGGCCGATGGTGCGGGTCTCTTCATCCGGACGACGACGCGCAGCCGCCGGCTGGTAGCCGAAACCGCGCTCGATCTTCAGGCGCATGTTGATCGCCGCATCCTTGGTCAGGTTGCAGATCACGTGCTCGCCGTTGATGATCTCGACGTTGTGGTCGGTCTTGATGTCAGCGGCGGTGACGACACCGGCGCCCGACTTCGACAGCGACAGCGTCGCGCTCTCGCCGGTTCCCATGCGGATGGCGACGTCCTTGAGGTTCAACAGCACCTCGAGGATGTCTTCCTGCAGGCCTTCGATCGCGCTGTACTCGTGGAGCACGCCGTCGATCTCGACCTCGGTGATGGCGAAGCCGGGAATCGACGACAGCAGCACGCGGCGCAGGGCATTGCCGAGCGTATGGCCGTAGCCACGCTCGAGCGGTTCGATCACGACCTTGGCACGATTGCCGGCGAGACGCTCGATTTGCGGAGCGCGCGGGCGCAGGACCTGGTTGGCAGTAACCGTCATTAGATAGCTTCTCCTGCGGTGCCCGCGTCATTGCGACACGGACGAGGCTCTTGGAGCCCCCTTTCGACAAGGGGGCGGCCGGCGCGAGGCGCCGGCCGGGGTGGGGTTGCTTCGCGCCGGGGGCAACGGCCACCGGCGCCGGTGGCGATTCGCCCCGCTTACTTCGAGTACAGCTCGACGATCAGCGCTTCGTTGATGTCGGCAGGCAGGTCGCCACGGGCCGGAACGGCCTTGAACACGCCGGCGAACTTGCCGGAGTCGACCTCGACCCACGACGGCGACAGATCCATCTGCGAGGACACCTCGAGGGCTTCCTTGACGCGGAGCTGCTTCTGGGCCTTCTCCGACAGCGCGATCGCGTCGCCCGCCTTGACCTGGTACGACGGCAGGTTGACCGGCTTGCCGTTCACCGTGACGCCGCGATGCGACACCAGCTGGCGCGCGGCCGGGCGGGTCACCGCGAAGCCCATGCGGTAGACGACGTTGTCCAGGCGGGTCTCGAGGAGCTGCAGCAGGTTCTCACCCGTGTTGCCCTTCTTGGTGGTCGCCTTCTTGTAGTAGTTGCGGAACTGGCGCTCCAGCAGGCCGTAGATACGCTTGACCTTCTGCTTCTCGCGAAGCTGGGTGGCGTAGTCGGACAGCTTGCCCTTGCGGGCGGTGGCGCCGTGCTGGCCGGGCTTCTGCTCCAGCTTGCACTTCGAGTCCAGCGCGCGGGCCGGGCTCTTGAGCGACAGGTCGGCGCCTTCGCGGCGCGCGAGCTTGCAGGTAGGACCGATATAACGAGCCATTTCTTATCGCTCCCTTTAGACGCGACGCTTCTTCGGCGGACGGCACCCGTTGTGCGGGATGGGCGTCACGTCGATGATGTTGGTGATCTTGTAGCCGACGTTGTTGAGCGAACGCACGGCGGACTCGCGACCCGGGCCGGGGCCCTTGATGCGCACTTCCAGCGACTTCACGCCGTAGTCGAGCGCAGCGCGGCCGGCCTTCTCGGCGGCAACCTGGGCAGCGAACGGGGTCGACTTGCGGGAACCGCGGAAGCCCGCGCCGCCCGAGGTCGCCCACGACAGTGCATTGCCCTGGCGATCGGTGATGGTGACGATGGTGTTGTTGAAAGAAGCGTGGACGTGGGCGACGCCATCGGTGATGACGCGCTTGATCTTCTTCTTGGTCTTGGTAGCAGCCGGCTTTGCCATGTCTGTTCCTTACTTCCTGATGGCCTTGCGCGGGCCCTTGCGGGTCCGGGCGTTGGTCCGGGTGCGCTGGCCGCGCAGCGGCAGGCCGCGACGGTGGCGCAGGCCACGATAGCTACCCAGGTCCATCAGGCGCTTGATCGCCATGCCGGTCTCGCGGCGCAGGTCACCCTCCACCACGTACTTGCCGATCTCCGAGCGCAGGCGCTCGACTTCCGGCTCGGTCAGGTCGACGATCCGGGTCGTCTGGTCGACACCCGCGGCGTCACAGACCTTCTTCGAACGGGTACGGCCGATGCCGTAGATACTCTGAAGCCCGACCCAGACATGCTTCTGGGCAGGCAGGTTGACGCCCGCAATACGCGCCATGACGCGATCTCCAACTGGTTAGGCGGCCGGACCCATGCGGGCGCGCGGCGCAGTGAACAAGAAATTGTATCAAAGTCCCGGGTTGTCAGGAAGCCCCGGCCAAAAGCGGCCAGGACTCCGGCATGGGGAGTGTGCCCATGCTCCGGCGAAGGCCCAGGACTGGTCGCCGGCGCAAGCGCCTGCGGCCCTCCCTGCCACTCAAGCAGGGAACCGGCCCTGGACCACCCGTGCGCGGGACTGCCGCCCGGGTCGCCCATCCGGACCGGGACGAGGCCCCGGTCCATGCAGGCCGCCTGAGCGGCCCGCGTGCGATCTGTGTTGTCGTCAGCGGGCGCTCAGCCCACCGCCGCGACCACCCTTCAGGTTGGCCTTCTTCAGCAGGCTCTCGTACTGGTGCGACATCAGGTGGGCCTGCAGCTGGGCGATGAAGTCCATCACCACGACCACCACGATGAGCAGCGAGGTGCCGCCGAAGTAGAACGAAGTCCCCAGCTCGGCCCGCAGGAACTCGGGCAGCAGGCAGACGATGACCAGGTAGGTCGCGCCGGCAGCGGTCAGCCGCGTCAGCACGCCATCGATGTAATCGGCGGTGGCCTTGCCGGGACGGATGCCCGGGATCAGCGCGCCCGACTTCTTCAGGTTGTCGGCGGTTTCCTGGCTGTTGAACACCAGCGCCGTGTAGAAGAACGCGAAGCCCGCGATCAGCCCGGCATACAGCAGGATGTAGAGCGGCTCGCCTGGCGACAGTGCCTGCGCCGCGCGCTGCAACCAGTTGGCCGAGCCGGCCTGGCCGAACCAGGTCGACACCGTGGCCGGGAACATGATGATCGACGAGGCGAAGATCGCCGGGATCACGCCCGCCATGTTGAGCTTGAGCGGCAGGAAGGAGCTCTGGTTCATGTACGCATTGCGACCGCCCTGGCGGCGCGCGTAGTTGACCGTGATCCGGCGCTGGCCGCGCTCGACGAACACCACGAAGTACACGAACACCAGCACGATAGCGGCGATCAGGATCACCGCGATCGGGCTGATGTCGCCGTTGCGGGCCTGCTCGAAGGTGCTGATGACCGCGCCCGGAATGCCGGCCACGATGCCCGCGAAGATGATCAGCGACACGCCGTTGCCGATGCCGCGCTCGGTCACCTGCTCGCCCAGCCAGACCAGGAACATGGTGCCGGCGGTCAGCGCGACGATGGCGGTGAGCACGAAGCCCATGCCCGGCTGGTAGACCACCTGGATGCCGCTGCCGGCGCCCTGCGACTGCAGCGCCATCGCGATGCCGGCCGACTGGAAGATCGCCAGCGGAATCGCACCGATGCGCGACCACTGCGTGATCCGGCGGCGACCGGACTCGCCTTCCTTCTGGATCGCCTTGAGGCTGGGCACGATCTGCACCATCAGCTGCATGACGATCGACGCCGAGATGTACGGGATCACGTTCAGCGCGAACAGGCTGAAACGCTCCAGCGCACCGCCGGAGAACATGTTGAACATGTCGACGATGGTGCCCTGCTGCTGCTGTTCCATCAGGCGCAGCATGGCGTCCGGGTTGACGCCCGGAACCGGGATGTAGCAGCCGATGCGGTAGACCAGCAGCGCACCGAGGACGAACAGCAGGCGCTGGCGCAGCTCGGTGAACTTGCCCATGCCCGCGCCGAGATTGCCCATTGCGCTAGCGCTGCGTGACATCGAATGCTCCGTTGTGCCGATCTGACCGCATGTGACTGTGACCCGAAACCTGGCCGCCTTCCGCGACGACGACGGCCGCCCTCAACGGGCGGCCGCATTGCTGCAGTTGGCGCTGCCGGCTCAGGCCGGCTGATCCTCGACCGTGCCGCCGGCGGCTTCGATCGCCGCACGCGCACCGGCCGTGGCAAGCACGCCCTTGAGCACGAGCTTCTTCGACAGCTCGCCCTTCTTCACGATCTTGGCGCGCTTGGCGGTCGACGGCACCAGCTTCGCGGCGCGCAGCGCGGCGAAGTCGATATCGCCCTCGAGACGCTCGAGCATGTACAGCATCACTTCGGCGGTGTCGCCCTTGGTGCGCGAGCGGAAGCCGACCTTCGGCAGACGCATGTGCATGGGCATCTGGCCGCCCTCGAAACCGGCCTTGATCTTGCCCTTGCCAGAGCGCGCGAACGAACCCTTGTGGCCGCGACCGGCAGTCTTGCCGAGGCCGGAGCCGATACCGCGACCGACGCGCTTGCGATCGGCGCGGGCGCCTTCAGCAGGCTTGAGTGTGTTGAGCTTCATCTGGATTACTCCTCGACCCGGACCAGGTAGTGGACCTTGTTGATCAGGCCACGGACCTGCGGGCTGTCCTTGAGTTCGCGGACATCATTGAGCTTGTTCAGGCCGAGAGCCCGAACCGAGAGGCGGTGCTTGGCCTGCGAGCCGCGAAGGCCCTTGACCAGGCGCACCTTGACGGTGCCGTTGCCGGCTTCGTTCTTAGCCATGGAGGATCTCCTCGACCTTCTTGCCGCGCTTGGCCGCGATCTTGGACGGCGACTGCATCGACTCCAGCCCGCGGACCGTGGCACGCACGAGGTTGATCGGATTGCGCGAACCGACGGCCTTGGCCAGCACGTCCTTGACGCCGACGGCTTCCAGGACGGCGCGCATCGCACCGCCGGCGATCACGCCGGTACCCTCGGACGCCGGCTGCATGAACACGCGGGCGGCGCCGTGGCCGGCCTTCACCGTGTGGAACAGCGTGCCGCCGTTGAGGTCGATATTGCTCATGTTCTTGCGGGCGTATTCCATCGACTTCTGGATCGCGACCGGCACTTCGCGCGCCTTGCCGTAACCGAAGCCGACGCGGCCGTTGCCGTCACCCACCACCGTCAGCGCGGTGAAGGTGAACTGGCGACCGCCCTTGACCGTCTTGCTGACGCGGTTGACCGCGATCAGCTTCTCGATCATGCCGTCATCCTGCTCCTCGCGGTCGCGGCGGTCGCGGCCCCGGGATTCTCTTTCGTTTGCCATGTTGTGTCGTCCTGATGTGGGAAATGTACGGCTCGCGGCCGCTTATGGTTGTTGGGCTGGTGCGGTGCAGCGCCTGACCGTGCAGAAGACGGAGGGCGCCCGGCGTATGGCCACGCCGGCGGCGGTGACCCGGGACAGGCCCGGGCCGGGTGGATCAGAACTGCAGGCCACCCTCGCGGGCGGCATCGGCGAGCGCCTTGATGCGACCGTGGTAACGGTAGCCGGAACGATCGAATGCGATCTTCTCGACGCCGGCGGCACGCGCCTTCTCGGCGATCGCACGACCGACCCTGGCGGCGGCTTCGATGTTCTTGGCGCTGGTCAGGCCGTCGCGCACGTCGGCCTGGGTGGTGTTGGCCGCGGCCAGCACCTTCGAACCGTCGGCGCTGAACAGCTGCGCGTACACGTGCTGGCCGGTGCGCAGCACCGACAGGCGCGGCATACCGAGTTCGCGGATGCGCGAGCGCGTGCTCTTGGCACGGCGCAGGCGGGCGTTCTTCTTGTCCATGGTGGTTTCTCTCTAGGAAGCGGATCGACGCGGCTTGACCGTTGCACGCCCGGCCCTGGCGGGTCGGGCAGTGCGCAGGGACCGGCTTATGCCTTCTTGGCTTCCTTGCGGATGACGGTCTCGTCGGAGTACTTCACGCCCTTGCCCTTGTAGGGCTCCGGCGGACGGAACCCGCGGATCTTGGCGGCAGCCTGACCCACGGCCTGCTTGTCGGCACCGGTGATCAGGATTTCGGTCTGGGTCGGGGTGCTGATGGACACGCCTTCCGGGGCCTGGAACACCACCGGATGCGAGAAGCCCAGCGCCAGGCTCAGGTCCTTGCCCTGCATGGTGGCGCGGTAGCCGACGCCGACCAGCTCGAGCTTGCGCTCGAAGCCCTGCGACACGCCCTGCACCATGTTGGCGATGATGGCGCGCAGCGTGCCGGTGATGGCCATGTGCGACGACGGATCCACCGGCGAGAGCACGGCATGACCGTCCTCGACCTTGATCTCCACGCCTTCCGGCCTGGCGGTGGACAGGGTGCCCTTGGGGCCCTTCACGCCGACGGTGTCGGCCTGGATGTTGAGTTCGACGCCCTGCGGGAGGGCAACCGGCTTCTTGGCGACGCGAGACATGTGCTGTTCTCCCTTATGCCACGAAGCACAGGACTTCGCCGCCGACGCCCTGCTGGCGCGCCTGCGAGTCGGTCATGATGCCCTTCGAGGTGGAAATGATGGCGATGCCCATGCCGTTGAGGACCTTGGGCAGCTCGTCCTTGCCGCGGTACTGCCGCAGGCCGGAGCGCGAGAAACGCTGCATGCGCTCGATCACCGGACGGCCGGCGTAGTACTTCAGTTCGATCTGGAGTTCGGCCTTGGCGCCGTTCTCGGTCACGCGGTAGTCGGCGATGTAGCCTTCGTCCTTGAGGACGTTGGCGATCGCCGTCTTGATCTTCGACGACGGCATCTTCACCGTCGGCTTGCCGACCGCGGCCGCATTCTTCATGCGGACCAGCATGTCGGCGATGGGATCAGTCATGCTCATGAGTATTCACCTTTGAGTAGCACCGATATCCGCTTTCGCGAAATCTTGGGTTGTGCCCGCCACGCGGAACGCAGGCGGGATCTCCCCCTGCAGACGGCGGGGAGCCGGGCATTGTAGCAGCATGCAACCGGCTGTGCACCGGCACACGCGATGACCACAGTGCCGTCCGTTACCGGACGGCGCCTGGCGGTTACCAGCTGGCCTTGCGCAGGCCGGGCACGTCACCGTTCATGGTCGCCTTGCGCAGCATGTTGCGGCCGAGGCCGAACTTGCTGTAGACGGCGCGCGGACGGCCGGTCAGGGCGCAGCGCGTGGTCTGGCGGGCCGGCGACGAATCGCGCGGCAGCTTCTGCAGGCGGGTGACCGCGTCCATCTTCTCTTCGTAGCTCGCCGTGTCGCTGGCGATGATCTTCTTGAGCTCATCGCGCTTGGCGGCGTACTTCTTCACCAGCTTGGCCCGCTTGACTTCGCGGTTGACCATGGAGGTCTTTGCCATAAGTGTTTCCTCAGTTCCGGAACGGGAAGCGGAAGGCCTCGAGCAGGGCCTTGGCCTCCGCATCGGTCTTCGCCGTGGTGGTGATGGCGATATCCATGCCGCGGATCGCGTCGACCTGGTCGAAGTCGATTTCCGGGAAGATGATCTGCTCCTTCACGCCCATGTTGTAGTTGCCACGGCCATCGAACGAGCGGCCCGACACGCCACGGAAGTCGCGCACGCGCGGCAGCGAGACGTTGACCAGGCGGTCCAGGAACTCGTACATGTGGTTGCGGCGCAGGGTGACCTTGCAGCCGATCGGCCAGCCGTCGCGGATCTTGAACGATGCCACCGAGACGCGCGACTTGGTGACCAGCGGCTTCTGACCGGAGATCTTCGCCATGTCGGCAGTCGCGTTCTCGAGCACCTTCTTGTTCGCGGCAGCCTCGCCCACGCCCATGTTGAGCGTGATCTTCACCAGCTTGGGGACTTCCATGATGTTGGCGTAGCCGAACTGCTCCATGAGCTTCGGCACCACCTCATCCTTGTAGAACTTTTCCAGACGCGTCGTCATTTCAACATTCCTCAGGCGTCAACCGCCTCACCGCTGGAGCGGAACACGCGAATGCGGCGTCCATCCTCCAGCACCTTGGTCCCGATGCGCTCGCCCTTGCCGGAGGCAGGGTTGAAAGGCATCACGTTGGATACATGGATCGGCGCTTCGCGCTCGATCACGCCGCCTGGCTGGTTGGCCTGCGGGTTGGGCTTGGTATGGCGCTTGATGATGTTGACGTTGGACACGACGACCGTGTCGCCGATCACGCGCACCACGTCGCCCTTCTTGCCCTTGTCCTTGCCGGCGGTCACGATGACGTGGTCGCCCTTCTTGATACGGTTAGCCATTGTCTTGTCCTCCGCTCACAGCACTTCGGGTGCGAGCGAGACGATCTTCATGAACTTCTCGGAGCGCAGCTCGCGCGTGACCGGCCCGAAGATGCGGGTGCCGATCGGCTCGTGCTTGTTGTTGAGCAGCACGGCGGCGTTGCCATCGAAGCGGATCAGCGAGCCGTCCGGACGGCGCACGCCCTTGCGGGTGCGGACGACGACGGCGTTGTACACCTCGCCCTTCTTCACCTTGCCGCGCGGGATGGCGTCCTTGATGGACACCTTGATGATGTCGCCGATGCCGGCGTAACGGCGCTTGGAGCCACCGAGCACCTTGATGCACATCACTTCCTTGGCGCCGGAGTTGTCGGCCACATCGAGGTGGCTTTGCATCTGGATCATGGTCAGCGCTCCTCGTTATTCCGCTGCGCGCGTGATGATTTCGACCACGCGCCAGTTCTTGGTCTTGGACATCGGCGCGATCTCCACCACGCGGACGGTGTCGCCCTCGTTGCAGGAATTGTCGGCGTCGTGGGCATGCAGCTTGGTCGAACGGCGGATGTACTTGCCGTACAGCGCGTGCTTGACCTGCCGCTCGACCAGGACCGTCACGGTCTTGTCCATCTTGTTGCTGACGACGCGGCCTTCGACCGTGCGCAGCTTCTTTTCGTTGTTGTCGGTCATCTCGGCCGTCCTCAGTTCTTCGCGCCAGCGTCGAGCTGGCCGATCACGGTGTGCACGCGGGCGATCTCGCGACGCACGCGACGGGCCTCGTGGCTCTTTGCAAGCTGGCCGGTGGCCTTCTGCATCCGCAGCGAGAACTGCTCCTTGTGCAGCTCGAGCAGGTGGGCCTTGAGGTCGTCGACCGACTTCTCACGCAGTTCCTTGATCGTAGCCATCAGCGCACCGTCCGGGTCACGAATTGGGTGGTGACCGAAAGCTTGGCGGCGGCCAGGCGGAACGCTTCACGCGCGGTCGCCTCGTCGATGCCCTCGATCTCGAAGATCATCCGGCCGGGCTGGATCTGGGCCACCCAGAACTCCACGCTGCCCTTGCCCGAGCCCATGCGCACTTCGATGGGCTTCTTGGTGATCGGCTTGTCGGGATAGACGCGGATCCACATCTTGCCGCCACGCTTGACGTGACGGCTGATGGTGCGGCGGCCGGCTTCGATCTGGCGCGCGGTCAGCTGGCCGGTCTGCGTGGCACGCAGGCCGTATTCGCCGAAGCTCACGGCGTTGCCGTTCCAGGCCAGGCCGTCGTTGCGGCCCTTGTGCATCTTGCGGTATTTGGTTCGCTTGGGTTGCAACATGACTTAGTCCCTCGCCTCGCGGTCGCGGCGCGGGCCACGGCGGTCGCGGTCACCGCGATCACCACGCTCGCCACGCGGCGTGTCGTCCTGCTTTTCCTGGCCCACCTGGCTGAAATCGAAGATTTCGCCCTTGTAGATCCAGACCTTGATCCCGATGACGCCGTAGGTGGTGTGCGCCTCGGCGAAACCGTAGTCGACGTCGGCGCGCAGCGTGTGCAGCGGCACGCGACCTTCGCGGTACCACTCCGAACGCGCGATCTCGGCACCGTTGAGGCGGCCGGCCACGTTGACCTTGATGCCCAGTGCGCCCAGGCGCATCGCGTTGCCGACGGCGCGCTTCATCGCGCGGCGGAACATGATGCGGCGCTCGAGCTGCTGCGCGATCGACTCGGCCACCAGCTGGGCGTCGAGCTCGGGCTTGCGGACTTCGGTGACGTTGATGTGCGCCGGGACGCCCATCATGTCGCTGACTTCCTTGCGCAGCTTCTCGATGTCCTCACCGCGCTTGCCGATCACCACGCCCGGGCGGGCGGTGTGGATCGTCACGCGCGCGGTCTTGGCCGGACGCTCGATCAGGATCTTGCTGATGCCGGCCTGGGCGAGCTTCTTGCGCAGCATCTCGCGGACCTTGAGGTCGGCGGCCAGGTAGTCGGCGTATTCCTTCTTGCCGGCGTACCACTTCGAGTTCCAGTCCTTGGAGATGCCGAGGCGGATACCGGTGGGATGAACTTTATGACCCATGTTACTTGCCCTCTCCCACGACGACGGTGATGTGGCTGGTCCGCTTCAGGATGCGGGTGCCGCGACCCTTCGCACGCGCCATGAAGCGCTTCAGCGTGGGACCCTCGTCGACCATGATGGTCTTGACCTTCAGCTCGTCGACATCGGCGCCCTGGTTGTTCTCGGCATTGGCGATCGCCGACTCCACCACCTTCTTGATCAGGTGGGCAGCCTTCTTGTCCGAGAACTTCAGCAGGTTGACGGCGCGCTCGGCCGGCAGGCCACGCACCTGGTCGGCGACCAGGCGTGCCTTCTGGGCGGAGATGCGCGCACTGCGCAGGATTGCTTTCGCTTCCATTGTCATCTCCTTAACGCGACTTCTTGTCGCCGCCATGACCCTTGAAGGTCCTGGTCAGGGCGAACTCGCCGAGCTTGTGGCCAACCATGTTCTCGTTGACGAGCACCGGAATGTGGTTCTTGCCGTTATGCACGGCGATGGTGAAACCCACCATCTCCGGCAGGATCATCGAACGACGCGACCAGGTCTTGATCGGCTTCTTCGTGTTGCTGCCCGCGGCTTCCACCTTCTTGACGAGGTGGTGGTCGACGAACGGGCCCTTCTTGAGTGAACGTGCCATGGCCGATTAGCTCCTGCGATCGCGCACGATGAACTGCTGCGTGCGCTTGTTCTTGCGGGTCTTGTAACCCTTGGTCGGAACGCCCCACGGGGTGACCGGGTGCGGGTTGCCCTGGCCGGCGCGGGCCTCACCACCGCCGTGCGGATGGTCGACCGGGTTCATCGCCGCACCGCGGACGGTCGGCTTGACACCGCGCCAGCGCTTGGCGCCGGCCTTGCCCAGCTTCTCCAGGTTGTGCTCGACGTTGCCGACCTCACCGATGGTGGCGCGGCACTCGGCCGGCACCTTGCGCATCTCGCCCGAACGCAGGCGCAGCGTGGCGTAGCCCTGCTCGCGTGCGACCAGCTGCACGCCGGCACCGGCGGCACGCGCGATCTGCGCGCCCTTGCCCGGCTTCATCTCGATGCAGTGCACGGTGGAGCCGACCGGGATGTTGCGCAGCGGCAGCGTGTTGCCGACCTTGATCGGCGCATCGCTGCCCGCGAGCACCTGGTCGCCGGCCTTCAGGCCCTTGGGGGCGATGATGTAGCGGCGCTCACCGTCGACGTAGCACAGCAGCGCGATGTGCGCGGTGCGGTTCGGGTCGTACTCGATCCGCTCCACGCGCGCCGGAATGCCTTCCTTGTTGCGCTTGAAGTCGATGATGCGGTAGTGCTGCTTGTGGCCACCGCCGATGTGGCGGGTGGTGATGCGGCCATGGTGGTTGCGGCCACCGGACTTGCTCTGCTTCTCGACCAGCGCGGCGTGCGGAGCACCCTTGTGCAGGTCGGGCGTCACCACCCGGACCGCGGCGCGGCGGCCGGCAGAGGTGGGCTTGAATTTCATCAATGGCATGGGACTGGATCCTGTTTAGAGAAGTGCCGACGTATCGGACTTCGTCAGACCTTGGCCGTCATCACGTCGATCGACTGGCCCTCGGCCAGCGTCACGTACGCCTTGCGCCAGTCGCCGCGGCGGCCGGTGCGAAAGCGGAAGGACTTGTTCTTGCCCTTCACGTTGACCACGTTGACCGCCTCGACCTTCACGTCGAAGAGCTTCTCGACTGCCGCCTTGATGTCGGCCTTGGTCGCGTCGACCGCGACCTCGAAGGCGTACTGGTTGGACACTTCCTGCAGGCGCGCGGTCTTTTCGGACACGCGCGGCGCACGGATCACCTCATAGAGCTTGGCGTCGTTCATGCCAGCCATTCCTCGATCTTCTTGACCGCATCGGTCGTGATCAGCACCGTGTCCGCGCCGACGAGCGCGACCGGGTCCAGGCCCTGCACGTCGCGGACCTGCACATACGGCAGGTTGCGCGCGGACAGGTACAGGTGCTCCGACGCTTCCTCGGTGACGATCAGCGGGCGCTTGCCCAGGTCGAAATCCTTGAGCTTGGTCACCAGCGCGCTGGTCCTGGTCTGGTCGACGTCGAACGCGTCGACGACCTTCAGGCGACCCTGGCGGTTGAGCTCGGACAGGATCGCCGACATCGCCGCGCGGTACATCTTGCGGTTGACCTTCTGCGCGAAGCTGCGCGGCTTGGCCGCGAAGGTCACGCCGCCGCCGACGAAGATCGGGGCCGTCAGGGCGCCATGACGCGCGCCGCCGCCCTTCTGCTTCTTCGACTTCTTGGTGGTGCCGTTGACCTCGGAACGGGTCTTCTGCGCCTTGGTGCCGGAACGACCTGCGTTGCGGTAGGCGACCACGACCTGGTGGACCAGGTCCTGGCTGAAGTCGCGTCCGAACACGTCGTCGGAAACCGACAGCTTCTCGTTGCTATTGGTGATGGTGAGTTCCATCGTCGTGACTCCTTAACCCTTGCTCGCAGGACGCACGATCACGTCACCGCCAGGTGCACCCGGAACCGCACCCTTGATCGCGATCAGGCCGCGCTCGGCGTCGACCTTGATCACTTCGAGGTTCTGCGTGCTCTGCACGTCGGCGCCCATGTGGCCGGACATCTTCTTGCCCGGGAACACGCGACCCGGGGTCTGGCGCTGGCCCAGCGAACCGGGCGAACGGTGCGACAGCGAGTTACCGTGCGTCGCGTCGCCCATGCTGAAGTTCCAGCGCTTGATCGTGCCCTGGAAGCCCTTGCCCTTGGTGACGCCCTGGACGTCGACCAGCTGGCCGACCTCGAAGATGTCGGCCTTGATCTCGCCGCCGATGGTGAAGTCGGCGATGCGGTCGTCCTCGACGCGCAGCTCCCACAGGCCACGGCCGGCTTCGACCTTGGCCTTCGCCAGGTGACCCGCTTCGGGCTTGTTGATCAGCGACGCGCGCTTGTGGCCCACGGTCACCTGCACGGCGCTGTACCCGTCGGTGTCGGGGGTCTTGATCTGGGTGATCCGGTTCGGGGTGGCCTCGATCAGCGTCACCGGCACGGAGTTGCCGTCCTCGGTGAACACGCGGCTCATGCCGGCCTTGCGACCGACGATACCCAGCGAATACTTCTTCGCAGTCATCTCAGTGGCCTCAGGTCAGCTTGATCTGGACGTCGACGCCGGCCGCGAGCTCGAGCTTCATCAGCGCGTCAACGGTCTTGTCGTTCGGGTCGACGATGTCCAGCACGCGCTTGTGCGTGCGGGTCTCGTACTGGTCGCGCGCGTCCTTGTCGACGTGCGGCGAGGTGAGGATGGTGTAGCGCTCGATCTTGGTCGGCAGCGGGATCGGGCCGCGCACCTGGGCGCCGGTCCGCTTGGCTGTTTCAACGATCTCGCTGGCGGAGCGATCGATCAGGCGATGATCGAACGCCTTGAGCCGGATCCGGATCTTCTGGTCCGTCATGACGGATTTCCTCTGTTGGAAAGCCCGCACCGGAGGCGCGGACCTTTGCGAGGGGACTCGCAGATTTAAAGAGCGACAGGCTCCGCGGCTGGGTGCGCGGGACCCCATGTAATCGATGCCCTGCCGGACCAAATTCACCCGCGACCCGGCAGTACCCCTGAACAAACAAGGCAGGCCGGTTACCCGGCCCGCCCAGACGAGAAACGCAGACGCGACAACTCGCTCTTCCCTGTATGCTCCGGACACTTCCGGAACGGGTAGAGCACTGCCTCGCGACATGTCCCTGTCTGGCGAAGACGAGGCGCGTCCTGCACCTCATTTCGCTGTTTCCGGCCTGCGTTACAGCATGCCGCCGGAAGTGGTCGAACATTCTAGCGGCATCCGGGCCCGACTTGCAAGCGCGGATGCTGACTGGCTGCGAACCCGACTGGGCCTGCAACCGACGTGCGCCCGAAGGCGCACGTGGCAATCGTCAAGTCACTGCATCACCGACTGGAGCGCTTCGGGGATGGCGCATCGCAAAGGCACTGGATCCCCGACAAGAGCGCTCGGGGATGATGCATTGGCAAAGGCGGCTACGCTTGCTCGTAGCCGCGCCAATGCGTCACTTGATGATCTTGGCAACCACGCCGGCGCCGACGGTGCGGCCGCCTTCGCGGATGGCGAAGCGCAGGCCCTCGTCCATCGCGATCGGGTTGATCAGCTCGACGGCCATCTTCACGTTGTCGCCCGGCATCACCATCTCCACGCCTTCCGGCAGCGTCACCGCACCGGTGATGTCCGTGGTGCGGAAGTAGAACTGCGGACGGTAGCCCTTGAAGAACGGCGTGTGGCGGCCGCCCTCGTCCTTCGACAGCACGTACACCTCGGCCTCGAAGTCGGTGTGCGGCTGGATCGTGCCCGGCTTCGCCAGCACCTGGCCACGCTCCACCTCGTCGCGCTTGGTGCCGCGCAGCAGCAGGCCCGCGTTGTCGCCCGCCTGGCCCTGGTCCAGCAGCTTGCGGAACATCTCCACGCCGGTGACCGTCGTCTTGGTCGTCGGACGGATGCCCACGATCTCGATTTCGTCACCCACCTTGATGATCCCGCGCTCGATGCGCCCGGTCACCACGGTGCCGCGGCCCGAGATCGAGAACACGTCTTCCACCGGCATCAGGAAGGTCTTGTCGACGTCGCGCTCCGGCTCCGGAATGTAGCTGTCCAGCGCTTCCACCAGCTGGATGATCGCCGGCACGCCGATCTCCGACTGGTCGCCTTCCAGCGCCTTCAGCGCCGAACCCTTGATGATCGGGGTGTCGTCGCCCGGGAAGTCGTACTTCGACAGCAGTTCGCGCACTTCCATCTCGACGAGCTCCAGGAGCTCGGCGTCGTCGACCATGTCGGCCTTGTTCAGGAACACCACGATGTACGGCACGCCGACCTGGCGGGCCAGCAGGATGTGCTCGCGGGTCTGCGGCATCGGACCGTCGGCCGCCGAGCACACCAGGATCGCGCCGTCCATCTGCGCCGCACCGGTGATCATGTTCTTGACGTAGTCGGCGTGGCCCGGGCAGTCGACGTGCGCGTAGTGGCGCGTCGGGCTTTCGTATTCCACGTGCGAGGTCGAGATCGTGATGCCGCGGGCCTTTTCCTCAGGCGCCTTGTCGATCGCGTCGTAGGCGTGGAACTCGCCGCCGAAACGCTCCGCGCCCACCTTCGTCAGCGCCGCCGTCAGCGTCGTCTTGCCGTGGTCGACGTGACCGATCGTGCCCACGTTCACGTGGGGCTTGGTGCGCTCGAACTTGCCCTTTGCCATGTGTCTAGCTCCGAAATTTGGGGTTGGGGACGGACCACGGACCCGGGGCGCCGCCCCGGGTCCGCTGCAGACCGTCTCTTAGTTCTTCTTGACCACTGCTTCGGCGATGTTGGTCGGCGCCTCGGCGTAGTGGTCGAATTCCATCGTGTAGGTCGCGCGGCCCTGGCTCATCGAACGCAGGGTGGTCGCGTAGCCGAACATCTCGCCCAGCGGCACCATCGCGTTGATGACCTTGCCCGACAGCGTGTCGTCCTGGCCCTGCAGGATGCCGCGGCGGCGGCTCACGTCGCCCATCACGTCACCGAGGTAATCCTCGGGGGTGACGATCTCGACCTTCATGATCGGCTCGAGCAGCACCGGGCTGGCGCGGTTGAAGCCTTCCTTGAAGCCCATCGAACCGGCGATCTTGAACGCCATTTCCGAGGAGTCGACTTCGTGGTACGAGCCGTCGACCAGGCGGACCTTGACGTCGACGATCGGATAGCCGGCCATGATGCCGTTGGCCAGCACTTCCTGGATGCCCTTGTCGACCGCGGGGATGTATTCCTTCGGCACGACACCGCCGACGATGGCATTCTCGAACTCGTAACCGGTGCCCGGCTCCTGCGGCGAGATCTCCAGCCACACGTGGCCGAACTGGCCCTTGCCACCGGACTGGCGCACGAACTTGCCTTCCGACTTCACCGACTTGCGGATGGTCTCGCGGTAGGCGACCTGCGGCTTGCCGACGTTCGCTTCGACGTTGAACTCGCGCTTCATGCGGTCGACGATGATGTCGAGGTGCAGCTCACCCATGCCGGAGATGATGGTCTGGCCGGATTCCTCGTCGGTACGCACGCGGAAGGACGGATCCTCCTGCGCCAGGCGGCCGAGGGCGAGGCCCATCTTCTCCTGGTCGGACTTGGTCTTGGGCTCCACCGCCATCGAGATGACGGGCTCCGGGAAGGTCATGCGCTCGAGCACGATCGGCGCATCCTGGGCGCAGAGGGTGTCACCGGTGGTGACGTCCTTCAGGCCGACGGCGGCAGCGATATCGCCCGCGAGCACTTCCTTGATCTCGTCGCGGTTGTTGGAGTGCATCTGCAGCAACCGGCCGATGCGCTCCTTCTTGCCCTTGACCGAGTTCAGCACCTGGTCGCCGGCGTTGAGCTTGCCGGAGTAGACGCGGAAGAAGGTCAGCGAGCCCACGAACGGGTCGGTCATGATCTTGAACGCCAGCGCCGAGAACGGCGCGGCGTCGCTCGAGTCGCGCGACAGTTCCTTCTCCTCGTCGTCGACGTCGGTGCCGGTCACGGCCGGCACGTCGACCGGCGACGGCAGCAGCTTGACGACGCCGTCGAGCATCGCCTGCACGCCCTTGTTCTTGAACGCCGAGCCGCAGAACATCGGCACGATCTCGGTCTTGAGGGTGCGCTCGCGAAGGCCGTTGACGATCTCTTCCTCGGTGAGCTCGCCGCCCTCGAGGTACTTGTCCATCAGCGCTTCGCTGGCTTCCGCCGCGGACTCGACCATGAAGGCGCGCGCCTCTTCGGCGATCTTCTGCAGGTCGCCCGGGATGTCGCGGTATTCGAAGTTCAGGCCCTGGGACGCGGTATCCCAGTGGATCGCCTTCATCTTCAGCAGGTCGATCACGCCCTCGAAGCCGTCTTCGGCACCGACCGGCACCTGCATCGGCACCGGGTATGCACCCAGGCGCGCCTTGAGCTGGTCACGGACCTTGAAGAAGTTGGCGCCGGTGCGGTCCATCTTGTTGACGAACGCGATGCGCGGCACCTTGTACTTGTTGGCCTGGCGCCAGACGGTCTCCGACTGCGGCTGCACGCCACCGACGGCGCACAGCACGAACACCGCGCCGTCGAGCACGCGCAGGGACCGCTCGACCTCGATGGTGAAGTCGACGTGGCCGGGGGTATCGATGATGTTGAAGCGGTGTTCCGGCAGGGACTTGTCCATGCCCTTCCAGAACGCGGTGGTGGCAGCCGACTGGATCGTGATGCCACGCTCCTGCTCCTGCTCCATCCAGTCCATGGTGGCGGCACCGTCATGCACCTCGCCGAGCTTGTGGCTCTTGCCGGTGTAGAACAGGATGCGCTCGGACGTGGTGGTCTTGCCGGCATCGATGTGGGCCATGATGCCGAAGTTGCGATAGCGTTCGATGGGAGTGGTACGAGCCACGGTCGTCTCTCGTTTCTGGGCCCGACGCGTGTGCCGGGCTGAAATGGCCGGACGCCGCCTTGCGGCGGCCTCCGGGTGCAGGATGCGGCCGCCGGGGGCAGCCGCGCCGGCGCCGACCCCGAAGGGTCAGGCTGTGCCGGAATGGGCGCCCCGCGGGACGCCCGGAGGAATCACCAGCGGTAGTGCGCGAACGCCTTGTTCGCTTCCGCCATGCGGTGGGTTTCCTCACGCTTCTTGATTGCGCCGCCGCGGTTCTCGGAGGCATCCATCAGCTCGCCTGCCAGCTTGCGCGGCATGGAGTTCTCGCCGCGCTTGCGCGCCGACTCGATCAGCCAGCGCATCGCCAGCGCACTGCGGCGCGACGCGCGCACTTCCACCGGCACCTGGTAGGTGGCGCCGCCGACGCGGCGGGACTTCACCTCGACCGACGGGGACACGTTGCCCAGCGCCTTCTCGACCAGCTCGAGCGGGTTGGGGTTCTTTTCGCCGATGACGTCCATGGCGCCGTACACGATCTTCTCGGCAATCGACTTCTTGCCGCTCTTCATGACCATGTTGATGAAACGCGCGATGGTGTCGCTGCCGTGCTTCGGATCAGGCAGCACCGAACGCTGCGGAGTATTTCCCTTGCGTGACATGTCTAGTCTCCTCAGCCCTTCGGACGCTTGGCGCCGTACTTCGAACGCGCCTGCTTGCGCTTGGCGACACCGGCGGCGTCGAGCGAGCCGCGCACGGTGTGGTAGCGAACGCCCGGCAGGTCCTTGACACGACCGCCGCGGATCAGCACCACGCTGTGCTCCTGCAGGTTGTGGCCTTCGCCGCCGATGTACGAGATGACCTCGTAGCCGTTGGTCAGGCGCACCTTGGCCACCTTGCGAAGTGCCGAGTTCGGCTTCTTCGGGGTGGTGGTGTACACGCGGGTGCACACGCCGCGGCGCTGCGGGCAGTTCTCGAGCGCAGGCGACGTGCTCTTGTATGTTTCCGGGCTGCGCGGCTTCCGCACCAGCTGGTTGATCGTTGCCATCGTGTCTTTGGTTTCTTTGGTTGGGGCTGGCGCCCGTGCGTGAAAACAAGGGCAGGCCGCATGCGGCCCACCCAGACGGAAAAGTATAGCCCGCGCCGACGCAAAGCGTCAACGCGCACTATCCACCCAGCGACCGCGCACAGGCACGCCGCCGGAACTTCTGCGATCCCGCCCTTCCTGGGCCGAACACGAGGCGCGTCCATGGCGCCTCTTTTCGTGATCTGGGACGGCCCTGGGGCCGTCGAACTGCGAATTGTAACCCAACGGCGGACCGGGAGGGGGCCGGCTGGCCGCCCCGTCCCTGTCCGCGGGCGATCACTCGCCCTGGCTTGCCTCCGGAGCGGCGGATTCCGCCACGTCCTCGCTGACCTGGCCCGCGGCCATCTCGACGTCGGCGGCCACGCTGCCCGACAGCGCTTCCATCTCCGACTCGGTGAGGCCCGAGGCGTCGCGACGGCGCTGGGTGTGGTACGCCAGGCCGGTGCCCGCCGGAATCAGGCGGCCGACGATGACGTTCTCCTTCAGGCCGCGCAGGCTGTCGCGGGTGCCGCGCACGGCCGCCTCGGTCAGCACGCGGGTGGTCTCCTGGAAGGAGGCCGCGGAGATGAACGACTCGGTCGCCAGCGAGGCCTTGGTGATGCCCAGCAGGACCGGCTCGTACTTCGCCGGGAGCTCGTTGCGCTTGATGAGCTTGGCGTTGTCCTCGATAGCGCGCTGCTTCTCCACCTGCTCGCCCGCCAGATAATGGCTGTCGCCGGCGTCGGTGATCTCGACCTTGCGCAGCATCTGGCGAACGATCACCTCGATGTGCTTGTCGTTGATCTTCACGCCCTGCAGGCGATACACGTCCTGGATTTCCTTGGTCAGATAGGACGCCAGTTCCTCGACGCCCTTCAGGCGCAGGATGTCCTGCGGGCTCGGCTCGCCGTCCACCACGGTCTCGCCCTTCTCGACGTGCTCGCCTTCGAACACGATGATCTGGCGGTACTTCGGGATCAGCTCCTCGTGCTCCTCGCCGTCCGGACCCTTGAGGATCAGGCGCTGCTTGCCCTTGGTGTCCTTGCCGAAGCTGACGATGCCCGAACGCTCGGCCAGCACCGCCGGGTCCTTCGGCTTGCGCGCCTCGAACAGGTCGGCCACGCGCGGCAGACCACCGGTGATGTCGCGGGTCTTGGACGCTTCCTGCGGGATCTTGGCGACCACGTCACCCACGCCGACCGGTGCACCATCCTGGAGGTTGACGATCGAGCGCGGCGGCAACAGGTACTGCGCCGGCAGGTCGGTACCCGGGATGTTGAGGTCGTTGCCCTTGCCGTCGACGATGCGCACGATCGGGCGCAGGTCCTTGGCCGCCGAACCACGACGCTTGGGATCGGTGATCTCGCGCGAGGCCAGGCCGGTCAGCTCGTCGGTCTTCTCGATGACGGTGACGCCGTCGACGAAGTCGATGAAGCGGATGAAGCCGGCGACTTCCGACACGATCGGGTGGTTATGCGGATCCCAGTTGGCCACGGTCTGGCCGGCCTTGATCTCCGCGCCATCCTCGACGCTGATGGTGGCACCGTACGGCAGCTTGTAACGCTCGCGCTCACGGCCGTGCGGATCGAGCACCGACAGCTCGCCCGAACGCGACACCGCCACGAAGTGGCCGCCGGCATGACGGACGTGCTTGAGGTTGTTGAACTTGATCGAGCCGGTGGTCTTGACCGTCACGTTGTCGATGGCCGCCGCACGCGACGCCGCACCACCGATGTGGAACGTACGCATGGTGAGCTGGGTACCCGGCTCGCCGATGGACTGCGCGGCGACCACGCCGACCGCCTCGCCGTGGTTGACCAGGTGGCCGCGGCCGAGGTCACGGCCGTAGCACATGGCGCACACGCCGAACGGGCTTTCGCAGGTGATGGTCGAGCGGACCTTGATCGTCTGCACGCCACCATCCTCGAGGCGGCTCACCCACTGCTCGTCGAGCAGCGTATTGCGGGTGACGATCGGATCCTCGTCGTTGCCCGGCAGGAACACGTCCTCCGCCACGACACGGCCGAGCACGCGGTCGCGCAGCGGCTCGACGACGTCGCCGCCTTCCACGATCGGGGTCATGGTCAGGCCGGCCTCCGTACCGCAGTCGGTCTCGGTGATCACCACGTCCTGCGCCACGTCGACCAGGCGACGGGTCAGGTAACCGGAGTTCGCGGTCTTCAGCGCGGTATCCGCGAGGCCCTTACGGGCACCGTGGGTCGAGATGAAGTACTGCAGGACGTTCAGGCCCTCGCGGAAGTTCGCGGTGATCGGGGTCTCGATGATCGAGCCGTCCGGCTTGGCCATCAGGCCACGCATGCCCGCCAGCTGGCGGATCTGCGCCTGCGAACCACGCGCACCGGAGTCGGCCATGATGTAGATCGAGTTCATCGACTTCTGCTCGATGGCGACGCCTTCGGCATTGGTGACGGTCTCGGTACCGATCGTGTCCATCATCGCCTTGGCCACGCGCTCGTTGGTGCGCGACCAGATGTCGACCACCTTGTTGTAGCGCTCGCCGGCGGTGACCAGGCCCGACTGGTACTGCTGCTGGATCTCCAGCACCTCGGCTTCCGCCTCGGCGAGGATGTCCTTCTTCTCGGCCGGGATGGTCATGTCGTCGATGCCGATCGACACGCCGGCGCGGGTCGCGAACGCGAAGCCGGTGTACATCAGCTTGTCGGCGAACACGACCGTGTCCTTCAGGCCGAGCTGGCGGTAGCAGGAGTTGATCAGGCGCGAGATGTTCTTCTTGGTCAGCTCGGTGTTGGCCAGCGCGAACGGCAGGCCGTCCGGCAGGATCTCGGCCAGCAGCGCGCGCCCGATCGTGGTGTCCACGATCGAGGTCTTCTTCTCGCGGTTGCCTTCCTCGTCGATCACGGTCTCGGTGATGCGGACCTTGACCTTGGCGTGCAGCTCGGCGACGCGATTGTCGTATGCGCGCTTGACCTCGGCGACGTTGGCGAACGCCATGCCCTCGCCCGCCTTGTTCTCGAGCGCGCGGGTCATGTAGTACAGGCCGAGCACGACGTCCTGCGACGGCACGATGATCGGCTCGCCGTTGGCCGGCGACAGGATGTTGTTGGTCGACATCATCAGCGCACGCGCTTCCAGCTGGGCTTCCAGCGAAAGCGGCACGTGCACGGCCATCTGGTCACCGTCGAAGTCGGCGTTGAACGCGGTGCAGACCAGCGGGTGCAGCTGGATGGCCTTGCCCTCGATCAGCACCGGCTCGAACGCCTGGATGCCCAGGCGGTGCAGCGTCGGCGCACGGTTGAGCAGCACCGGGTGCTCGCGGATGACTTCTTCCAGGATGTCCCAGACTTCCGCCTCTTCGCGCTCGACCAGCTTCTTGGCGGCCTTGATCGTCGTGGCCAGGCCACGGCGCTGCAGCTTGGAGAAGATGAAGGGCTTGAACAGCTCGAGCGCCATCTTCTTCGGCAGGCCGCACTCGTGCAGGCGCAGGGTCGGGCCGACCACGATGACCGAACGGCCCGAGTAGTCGACGCGCTTGCCGAGCAGGTTCTGGCGGAAGCGGCCCTGCTTGCCCTTGATCATGTCGGCGAGCGACTTCAAAGGCCTCTTGTTGGTACCGGTGATGGCGCGGCCGCGGCGGCCATTGTCCATCAGCGCGTCAACCGACTCCTGCAGCATGCGCTTTTCGTTGCGCACGATGATGTCCGGCGCGTTGAGCTCGAGCAGGCGGCGCAGGCGGTTGTTGCGGTTGATGACCCGGCGGTACAGGTCGTTGAGGTCGGAGGTCGCAAAGCGGCCACCGTCCAGCGGCACCAGCGGACGCAGGTCCGGCGGCAGCACCGGCAGCACCGTCATGATCATCCACTCGGGGCGGTTGCCGGACTCGACGAACGCCTCGACCAGCTTGATGCGCTTGGTGAGGCGCTTGAGCTTGGTTTCCGAACCGGTGCTGGCGATGTCTTCCTTGAGCTTCACCATCTCGGCCTGCAGGTCGATCGTGCGCAGCAGGTCGTAGACGGCCTCGGCGCCCATCGCGGCGTCGAAGTCGTCGCCGTGCTCCTGGCGCATCTGCAGGAACTGCTCCTCGTTGAGCAGCTGGCCGCGCTCGAGCGGAGTCAGGCCCGGCTCGGTGACCACGAACGCCTCGAAGTAGAGGATGCGCTCGATGTCACGCAGGGTCATGTCCAGCATCAGGCCGATGCGCGACGGCAGCGACTTGAGGAACCAGATGTGTGCGGTCGGGCTGGCGAGGTCGATATGGCCCATGCGCTCGCGGCGCACCTTGGCCAACGTCACTTCCGTGCCGCACTTCTCGCAGACCACGCCGCGGTGCTTCATGCGCTTGTATTTGCCGCACAGGCACTCGTAGTCCTTCACCGGCCCGAAGATGGACGCGCAGAACAGGCCGTCGCGCTCGGGCTTGAAGGTGCGGTAGTTGATGGTCTCGGGCTTCTTCACTTCGCCGTAGGACCACGAACGGATCATGTCCGGCGATGCCAGCGCGATCTTGATCGCGTCGAAATCGAGCGCCGGGCGCTGCTGGTTGAAGAGATTGAGCAGGTCTTTCATGAGTGTCTCCGGGATTCGGGATACGAGATTCGGGATGCGTCAGAGCGGGAATCGGGGGGTGGGCGTCGCAGCGATTGCCTGCGCGACGCCCGGCCCCCCGGGGCCCGGTCCCGGGTCTCAGTGCTCCTCGAGCTCCATGTTGATGGCCAGCGAGCGGATTTCCTTGACCAGCACGTTGAAGGACTCGGGCATGCCCGCGACCATCTCGTGTTCGCCGTCGACGATGTTCTTGTACATCTGGTTGCGGCCCTGCACGTCGTCGGACTTCACCGTCAGCATTTCCTGCAGGGTGTAGGCCGCGCCGTAGGCTTCCAGCGCCCAGACTTCCATTTCGCCGAAGCGCTGGCCGCCGAACTGCGCCTTGCCGCCCAGCGGCTGCTGGGTGACGAGCGAGTACGGGCCGGTCGAACGCGCGTGCATCTTGTCGTCGACCAGATGGTTGAGCTTGAGCATGTGCATGTAGCCCACGGTCACCTTGCGCTCGAAGCCCTCGCCGGTACGCCCGTCGTACAGCTGCGTCTGACCACTGACCGGCAGGTCGGCGAGCTCGAGCATCTTCTTGATCTCGGTCTCGGCCGCACCGTCGAACACCGGCGTCGCCATCGGCACGCCGTCGGTGAGGTTCTTGGCCAGCGCCAGCAGCTCGTCGTCGCTGAACTGCGACAGGTCGACGCGCCCGCCGGTCACTTCGTTGTCGTGGTTGTAGATCTGGTCGAGGAAGGCACGCAGGTCCTTCACCGCCGTCTGCGCGTCGAGCATGCGCTGGATCTTCTCGCCCAGGCCCTTGGCCGCCCACCCGAGGTGGACTTCCAGGATCTGGCCGATGTTCATGCGCGACGGCACGCCCAGCGGGTTGAGCACGATGTCGACGGTCTGGCCATCGGCCATGTACGGCATGTCCTGCACCGGCACGATGTTGGACACCACGCCCTTGTTGCCGTGGCGGCCGGCCATCTTGTCGCCCGGCTGGATGCGGCGCTTCACCGCCAGGAACACCTTGACCATCTTCAGCACGCCCGGTGCGAGGTCGTCGCCCTGGGTGATCTTGCCGCGCTTGTCCTCGAAGCGACGGTCGAACTCCTTGCGGTGCGCGTCGATCTGCATCTGCGCACGCTCGATCGCCTCGACCGCTTCGGCGTCCTTCATCCGCAGCGCGAACCAGTCGGTCCGCTTCAGGCCGTCGAGCACCGCCTCGGTGACGGTGTCGCCCTTCTTCAGGCCGGCGCCGCCGTTGGCGACCTTGCCGACGAGCTGCGACTTCAGGCGCGCGTAGATCGCACCCTCGAGGATGCGGAACTGGTCGTCGAAGTCCTTCTTGACGCGCTTGATCTCGGATTCCTCGATCTGGCGCGCACGTTTGTCCTTCTCGATGCCGTCGCGGGTGAAGACCTGCACGTCGATGACGGTGCCGTCCATGCCCGGCGGCACGCGCAGCGAGCTGTCCTTCACGTCCGAGGCCTTCTCGCCGAAGATCGCGCGCAGCAGCTTCTCTTCCGGGGTCAGCTGGCTCTCGCCCTTCGGCGTGACCTTGCCCACCAGGATGTCGCCGGCGCGCACTTCCGCACCGATGTACACCACGCCGGACTCGTCGAGGCGGTTCAGTGCCTGCTCGGAGACGTTGGGGATGTCGGCGGAGATCTCTTCCGGCCCGAGCTTGGTGTCGCGTGCGACCGCGGTCAGTTCCTCGATGTGGATCGTGGTGTAGCGGTCTTCCTTGACGACGCGCTCGGACAGCAGGATCGAGTCCTCGAAGTTGTAGCCGTTCCACGGCATGAACGCGACCAGCATGTTCTGGCCCAGGGCCAGCTCGCCGATGTCGGTCGACGGGCCGTCGGCCAGCACGTCGCCGCGCGCGATCACGTCACCCACGACCACCAGCGGACGCTGGTTGATGCAGGTGTTCTGGTTGGAACGCGTGTACTTGATCAGGTTGTAGATGTCGACGCCGGCATCGGTCTCGCCCGAGATCTCCTCCTCGTGCGCCTTGACCACGATGCGGCCCGCGTCCACCTGCTCGACCACGCCGCCACGGCGCGCGTTGACGGTCACGCCCGAGTCGCGCGCAACCGCGCGCTCGATGCCGGTACCCACCAGCGGCTTCTGCGCACGCAGCGTCGGCACCGCCTGGCGCTGCATGTTGGCGCCCATGAGCGCGCGGTTGGCGTCGTCGTGCTCGAGGAACGGCACCAGCGCGGCCGCCACCGACACGGTCTGCATCGGCGACACGTCCATGAAGTGCACTTCCGCCGGCGGCTTGAGCAGCGACTCGCCCTGGTAGCGCACGTCGACGAACTGCTCGCTCAGGCGGCCGTCGTCGTCCTGCGGCGCGTTGGCCTGGGCGATGACGTACTCGTTCTCCTCGATCGCCGACAGGAACTCGATCTCGTCGGTGACCTTGCCTTCGACCACGCGGCGATACGGCGTCTCGAGGAAGCCGTAGCGGTTGGTGCGGGCGAACACCGCCAGCGAGTTGATCAGGCCGATGTTCGGGCCTTCCGGCGTTTCGATGGTGCACACGCGACCGTAGTGCGTGGGATGCACGTCGCGCACTTCGAAGCCGGCGCGCTCGCGGGTCAGGCCGCCCGGCCCAAGGGCCGAGACACGGCGCTTGTGGGTGACTTCCGACAGCGGGTTGTTCTGGTCCATGAACTGCGACAGCTGCGACGACCCGAAGAACTCCTTCACCGCCGCTGCGACCGGCTTGGCGTTGATCAGCTCCTGCGGGGTCAGGCCATCGGCCTCGGCCATCGTCAGGCGCTCGCGCACGGCGCGCTCGACGCGGACCAGGCCCACGCGGAACACGTTCTCGGCCATTTCACCGACCGACCTGACGCGACGGTTGCCCAGGTGGTCGATGTCGTCGACGCCACCACGGCCGTTGCGGATCTCGGTCAGCACGCGGATCACGTCGAGGATGTCGGAGCTGTCGCCGTTGGCCTCGCGCAGGCGCGCGGAATCCTCGTCCTTGCGGTCGGCGAAGTACTTGGCGTCGTACAGCACCGACGCGCCTTCGGTTTCCTTGCGGCCGAGGCGACGGTTGAACTTCATCCGGCCCACGCCCGAGAGGTCGTAGCGCTCGAAGGTGAAGAACAGGTTGTGGAACAGGTTCTGCGCCGCGTCCTTGGTCGGCGGCTCGCCGGGACGCATCATGCGGTAGATCTCGACCAGCGCCTCGAGCTGGGTCTTGGTCGGGTCGATGCGCAGGGTATTGGACAGGTACGGACCGCGGTCGAGGTCGTTGACCCACAGCGTGCCGATGGCGTCGATGCCGGCCTTGCGGAACGCGGCCAGCTGCTCTTCGCTGATCTCGTCGTTGGCGGTGGCCAGCAGTTCGCCGCTGGCGGCATCGACGATGTCATGCGAGAGGATGCGGCCGAGCAGGTACTCGTCGGGCACCGCGAGCGCGGAAATGCCCGAGGCCTCGAGCTGGCGCACGTGGCGTGCGGTGATGCGGCGGCCGGCCTCGACGATGACGGTGTCGCCATCGGCCAGGTCGAAGTCCAGGGTCTCGCCACGCAGGCGCTCGGGCACGAGCTCGAGCTGCACGCCTTCGGGCAGGATGTGGAAGGTGTTGATCTCGAAGAACTCGTTGAGCATCTCCTCGTTGGAGTAGCCCAGCGCGCGCAGCAGGATCGACACCGGCAGCTTGCGGCGACGGTCGATACGGGTGAACAGCGCGTCCTTCGGGTCGAACTCGAAGTCCAGCCACGAGCCGCGGTAGGGAATGATGCGCGCCGAGTACAGCAGCTTGCCCGAGCTGTGGGTCTTGCCACGGTCGTGGTCGAAGAACACGCCCGGCGAGCGGTGCAGCTGGGAGACGATGACGCGCTCGGTGCCGTTGACGATGAAGGTGCCGTTGCCGGTCATGAGCGGGATCTCGCCCATGTAGACCTCCTGCTCCTTCACGTACTTGATGGCCTTGGCCGACGACTCGCGGTCGTAGATCACCAGGCGCACGGTCACGCGCAGCGGGGCGCCGTAGCTGAGGCCGCGGTTGCGGCACTCGCGCTCGTCGAACACCGGCTCGCCGAGCTTGTAGCCGACGTACTCCAGCGCGGCGTAGCCGTTGTAGCTGACGATCGGGAACACCGACTTCAGCGCGGCGTGCAGGCCGCGGTCCTCACGCTTGGCGGGATCGATGTCGGCCTGCAGGAACTCGCGGTACGAGTCGACCTGGATCGCGAGCAGGAAGGGCACCTCGAGGATGCTCCGGCGCTTGCCGAAGTCCTTGCGGATGCGCTTCTTCTCGGTAAAGGAATACGTAGTCGTCATGAGCAATGACCGCCTTTGGCATCTGGGGCTGCGCGTCCGCAACCCTGGGGACAGACCATCTGTGTCGATGGTCCCGGGGGAAACCGCCAGTCGGAAGTTGCTGGTATTGCCGGCACCAGCACGCCTTCTCCCGCTACTTCCGAATGGCGACTCTTGGATGGAACATTCCTGGATCGAACAGGAACTGCTGATTCGCGACTGGTGGCCGCACGCCCGGATACCGGGGCGCCCGCATCACGGCGGCGAATCAGCAGTTGCCGCACCTGCAGCAACGGCCAAAGGCCGGGGGCTTTCGCCCCCGGCCTCGGTGGTCGCCTGAACGGGTCGGGCGACGCAAGGACCGCTTACTTCAGCTCGACGGCAGCGCCGGCGGCCTCGAGGTCCTTCTTCAGCTTCTCGGCTTCGTCCTTCGAGACGCCTTCCTTCACGTCCTTCGGGGCGCCTTCGACGAGGTCCTTGGCTTCCTTCAGGCCCAGGCCGGTGATGGCGCGCACGACCTTGATGACCTCGACCTTCTTCTCGCCGGCGGCCTTCAGGACGACGGTGAACTCGGTCTGCTCTTCAGCAGCCGGGGCAGCAGCAGCGGCCGGGCCGGCAGCCATGGCGACCGGAGCGGCGGCGGACACGCCGAACTTCTCTTCGAACGCCTTGACCAGCTCCATCACCTCGACGAGGGACTTGTTGCCGATGGCTTCCAGGATTTCTTCGTTGGAAAGGGACATTGTAGTTACCTTGATTGACTGGTTTCGAAACGGCTAGATGATTGGATGCGTACCGAATGCGGCATCCATCAGTGACTTCAGGCGGCCTTGGCCTGGCCGACCGCGTTGATCACGCGGGCGGTCGAGGCGGCGGGCTCGGCAAGAACGCGGGCAAGCATGGTGGCCGGCTGGGCCATCATGCCGACCAGCATGGCCAGTGCCTGTTCGCGGGTCGGCAGCGAAGCCAGGACATCCACATGGGTGCCCGGGTACTTCTGTCCACCAACCGCGACCAGGCGCGGCTTCAGCTTGTCAGCGGTCTTGGCGAAGTCCTTGATGAGGCGGCCGGCGGCACCCGGATCTTCCTTCGAGAAGGCATACAGCAGCGGACCGGTCAGGTCGTCGGCGATGACGGCGTAATCGGTGTCGGCAACTGCACGCGACACGAGGGTGTTCTTGACTACCTTGAGGTAGACCCCGTTGTCGCGCGCCTTCTTGCGCAGGTCGGTCAGCTGAGCGACCGTAAGACCCAGATACTCGGCGGCGACCAGCGAGTGCGCCGATGCGGCGACCTCGGCCAGTTCGGCAACGACTTCCTTCTTCTGGTTCAGATTGAGAGCCATTGCACTCCTCCGTACTTCAACTCCGCCCGCGGCTCCTGCCGCCGGCGGTCCAAGAGCGGCACCGGTCCATCGGTGCCGGGAAGGCCGAATGGCCTTCCGGGCGGCAGCCTTCTTCCGGATTCGAAACCAGCATGAATCTCAGAGGGTCGGCGACCATCTACGCAGGCCCGCGATGCTTGCGCATGCACAGGATTAAGCGCTCAGCGCTGCAGCGGCGGCGACTCCCTTGCCATTCGAGCGTCCCTGCCCGTCGCCGTTGCATCGTCGACCGCGCCTGCGGTCTTTGACGGCGCCGCGCCGGGACCTTCGGTCCGTTTGCGAAGCCCTCAAAATTTGTGGAGCAGGTGGCGCCCGGAGGCGCCACCGTCGGACATCACTTCAGCGACAGCGAACCCTGGTCCACGGCGACGCCGGGGCCCATCGTCGAGCTGACGGAAATCTTCTGCAGGTACTGGCCCTTCGAGGTCGCCGGCTTGGCCTTGACCAGGTCGGCCAGCAGCGCCTGCAGGTTGGTCTTCAGGCGCTCGGCGTCGAAGTCGGCCTTGCCGATCGTGCAGTGGATGATGCCGGCCTTGTCGGTGCGGTAACGCACCTGGCCACCCTTGGCATTCTTCACCGCCTCGCCCGGGTTCGGGGACACGGTGCCGACCTTCGGGTTCGGCATCAGGCCGCGCGGGCCGAGCAGCGTGCCCAGCTTGCCGACGACGCGCATCGCGTCCGGCGTGGCGATCACCACGTCGTAGTTGAGGTCGCCGCCCTGCATCTTCTCGGCGAGGTCATCCATGCCCACCGCGTCGGCACCCGCGGCCAGGGCCTCGTCGGCCTTGGCGCCGGCCGGGGCGAACACCGCCACGCGCACGGTCTTGCCGGTGCCTTCCGGCAGCACGGTCGAACCACGGACCTGCTGGTCGGACTTGCGCGCGTCGACGCCGAGGCGCACCGCCACGTCGACCGCTTCGTTGAACTTCGCCGTGCTGAGATCCTTGACGATCTTCAGCGCGTCGTCGATGGCGTAGGTCTTGCCGGGCTGGACCGCGGCGGCGACTGCCTTCTGGCGCTTGGTCTGCTTTGCCATGTCTTAGCCCTCCACCGTCAGGCCCATGCTGCGGGCCGAGCCCGCGATCGTGCGCACCGCCGCTTCCAGTTCGGCCGCCGTCAGGTCGGCTTCCTTGGTCTTGGCGATCTCTTCGAGCTGCTTGCGGGTGACCTTGCCCACCTTCTCGGTGTTCGGGCGCTTGGAGCCCGAGGTCACGCCGGCGGCCTTCTTGAGCAGCACGGCAGCAGGGGTGCTCTTGGTGATGAAGGTGAAGGTACGGTCCGAGTAGGCCGTGATGATCACCGGGACCGGCAGGCCCGGCTCCATCTTCTGCGTGGCGGCATTGAAGGCCTTGCAGAATTCCATGATGTTCAGGCCGCGCTGACCCAGCGCAGGACCGACCGGCGGCGAGGGGTTGGCCTGACCGGCCTTCACCTGCAGCTTGATGTAACCGACGACTTTCTTTGCCATCTGCGTGTTCTCTCCGGGTGCAAGCGCCTGGGAAGGCTCCCCATCGGGCCGGGATCAATGTCGATCAGGAGCGGCACGCGTCCCGGCGTCGCCTTGCCACTCACACGAAGGGCCACCTGCGGGGTGGCCAATACGGATGCCCGGCTCGACCGGACAGGGAGCCGCGCAGTATAGCAGGTTGGAAAGCCACCGCCAGTGCAGGCGGTGGCGCGGTTCAGGCCTTCTCGACCTGCCCGAATTCGAGTTCCACCGGGGTCGAGCGGCCGAAGATCAGCACCGCCACGCGCAGGCGGCTCTTCTCGTAGTTGACTTCCTCGACCACGCCGTTGAAATCGTTGAACGGACCGTCGACGACGCGGACCATCTGCCCGGCCTCGAACAGCACCTTCGGACGCGGCTTCTCGACGCCGTCCTGCACGCGCTGCAGGATCGCATCGGCCTCCTCGTCGCGGATCGGCAGCGGCTGCGCCGCGGTCCCGCCGATGAACCCCATCACCTTCGGGGTTTCCTTGACCAGGTGCCAGCTCTCGCTGTCGATGCGCGGGATGCCGCCCTCGTCGTGGGTGGCGATCTGCACCAGCACATAGCCCGGGAAGAACTTGCGCTCGGAGCGGCGCTTCTGGCCGGAGCGCATCTCGATGATCTCTTCGGTCGGCACCAGCACGTCGCCGAACTTGTCCTGCATCTCGGCACGGACGATGCGGTCACGCAGCGCCTGCGCCACCGACTTCTCGAAGCCGGAATAGGCATGCACCACGTACCAACGCTTGTCGGCTTGGGTTTCCATCAGCTCGTCAACTCCTCAGTGCCCCAGAAACAGCCGCAGCAGCCACTGGATGACGGTATCGAAGCCCGCGAGCACCAGCGCGATGATGATCACTGCGATGATCACCACCCAGGTCATGCGCATGGCTTCCTGGCGCGTCGGCCAGACCACCTTGCGCAGCTCGAAGCGGGTCTCGGCAAAGAACTCGCGGGTCTGCGCGCCCTTGGCCGTGGACATCATGAACACCGCGGTGCCGGCAGCGACGCCGGCAACCACGGCGAGGATCCGCGCAAAGCCCGGCCACTGCCCGGAGAACCAGTAGAACGCGAACAGGCCGGCGACCACCAGCAGGATCGACACCGCGTACTTGACGATGTCGGCGGCGGACGCGGTCTTGGATTGTTCGACTCGGCTGTTCACTCGGGCTTCGCTGCTGTGGTCGTGCCGACCGGAAGGTCGGTCATGTGCGGGCGGATCCGCCTGTCTGGCACGCCAGGAGGGACTCGAACCCCCAACCTGCGGTTTTGGAGACCGCTGCTCTGCCAATTGAGCTACTGGCGTGTATGGATGAAACGGTGTCGCAACAGCCTGTCCTCAGACGACGAAGGCGGACCGGGGTTCCGGCCCGCCTCGCTGGTTGCGGCGAAGCGGTGGAATCGCCGGGGACGATCCCACCTCTCCAGCTTACTTGATGATCTTGGCAACCACGCCGGCGCCGACGGTGCGGCCGCCTTCGCGGATGGCGAAGCGCAGGCCCTCGTCCATCGCGATCGGGTTGATCAGCTCGACGGCCATCTTCACGTTGTCGCCCGGCATCACCATCTCCACGCCTTCCGGCAGCGTCACCGCACCGGTGATGTCCGTGGTGCGGAAGTAGAACTGCGGACGGTAGCCCTTGAAGAACGGCGTGTGGCGGCCGCCCTCGTCCTTCGACAGCACGTACACCTCGGCCTCGAAGTCGGTGTGCGGCTGGATCGTGCCCGGCTTCGCCAGCACCTGGCCACGCTCCACCTCGTCGCGCTTGGTGCCGCGCAGCAGCAGGCCCGCGTTGTCGCCCGCCTGGCCCTGGTCCAGCAGCTTGCGGAACATCTCCACGCCGGTGACCGTCGTCTTGGTCGTCGGACGGATGCCCACGATCTCGATTTCGTCACCCACCTTGATGATCCCGCGCTCGATGCGCCCGGTCACCACGGTGCCGCGGCCCGAGATCGAGAACACGTCTTCCACCGGCATCAGGAAGGTCTTGTCGACGTCGCGCTCCGGCTCCGGAATGTAGCTGTCCAGCGCTTCCACCAGCTGGATGATCGCCGGCACGCCGATCTCCGACTGGTCGCCTTCCAGCGCCTTCAGCGCCGAACCCTTGATGATCGGGGTGTCGTCGCCCGGGAAGTCGTACTTCGACAGCAGTTCGCGCACTTCCATCTCGACGAGCTCCAGGAGCTCGGCGTCGTCGACCATGTCGGCCTTGTTCAGGAACACCACGATGTACGGCACGCCGACCTGGCGGGCCAGCAGGATGTGCTCGCGGGTCTGCGGCATCGGACCGTCGGCCGCCGAGCACACCAGGATCGCGCCGTCCATCTGCGCCGCACCGGTGATCATGTTCTTGACGTAGTCGGCGTGGCCCGGGCAGTCGACGTGCGCGTAGTGGCGCGTCGGGCTTTCGTATTCCACGTGCGAGGTCGAGATCGTGATGCCGCGGGCCTTTTCCTCAGGCGCCTTGTCGATCGCGTCGTAGGCGTGGAACTCGCCGCCGAAACGCTCCGCGCCCACCTTCGTCAGCGCCGCCGTCAGCGTCGTCTTGCCGTGGTCGACGTGACCGATCGTGCCCACGTTCACGTGGGGCTTGGTGCGCTCGAACTTGCCCTT